>NZ_JBGMEH010000001.1:0-494010 GCF_046365495.1 Anaerococcus cruorum
CCGTACACTCTCTCAAGCCGGCTACTGATCGTTGCCTTGGTGGGCTTTTTTCTCACCAACTAGCTAATCAGACGCAAGTCCATCTTACACCGCTAACCCTTTGGTTAATATCTCATGCGAGATAAAAACATCATAGGGTATTATTCTCCGTTTCCAGAGGCTATCCCCTTGTGTAAGGCAGGTTACTCACGCGTTACTCACCCGTCCGCCACTAATCCGCTTAAGTTCATTCCGAAGAAATCTTTTAAGTTTCATCGTTCGACTTGCATGTGTTATGCACGCCGCCAGCGTTAATCCTGAGCCAGGATCAAACTCTCATGAAAAATATTTTTTACTACTATTACTAATAGTAGATTAAAGTTTAATTCATAAGAATCTTTCTCAGTCTCCGTCCTGCGACCACTCCGTGGAGGGTCCTCTATTGGCCGGACAGGCCTGCTTCTGACTCTATTTCATTTACACTGATCTTAAAATCAATGCGTGATTTATTTTAATCATCCTTAAAGAAATCAACTTGGTTAAAGTTGTCAATAACTTGTTTGTTATTTATTGATAGGCTGATTATGTTTTTATTTTACATAATCATTGATATTAAATTTCATTTTAGATGTTATATTTAACATCCGGTTCATGTTGTCGTTTGTTTGTAACGACTTTTATAGTGTACTACTATTTTCTAAACTTGTCAAGGATTTTTTAAAAGTTTTTTAAAAAATCTTTTTTGTTTAAGTTCAGTCTCTTTCGTAGTGACTATAGAAGTATACACCCTATATTTTTACTTGTCAAATATTTTTTGAAACTTTTTTATTTTCCAGCTAAAATGGCTTCTGCTGTCCTAATTCCATCTACTGCAGAAGAAACTATCCCACCTGCATGACCACTTCCTTCTCCTACTACGTATAAATTATTTAATCCTAAGGATTTATTTTCTTTATCTCTTATCATCCTTATTGGTGATGATGATCTAGTTTCTACTCCTGATAGTATTGCATCATCATCTGCAAATCCTTTTAATCTATTGCCCATGTATTCTATTCCATCTATGACCATCTTATCTATGCTTGCTGGATATAGACCTCGTAGATTTGCTAATTTATAAGCTGATTCTACTGATGGTTTTATTTGACCAAGTTCTTTTGTCGCTACATTTTCTTTAAAATCAATAAATTTTTGAACTGGTACTTTACCCTCTCCTAGCTTGTAGGCTTTACTTTCTATTTCTCTTTGAAATCTCATGCCGTCTAATAAATTTGTCCCATATATCTCCTCTCCGATGGTTACTATTAAAGCAGCATTGGAATTTTCTCCATCTCGGTCATGGTAGCTCATACCATTTACACAGTTCATACTTTTTTCACTGCTGGCATTTACTACATAGCCACCTGGGCACATACAAAATGTGTAGGCAGAAAGACCACTTTCTTTATCATTATAGGAGAGGTTATAGGAAGCTGCCGGTAATTCATTTCCTTCGATATCGGTTTTTTTACCATTATATTGAGCATCATTTATGGTTGTTCTCTTATGTTCTATCCTAAAGCCTACTGCAAAGTTTTTGTTTTCCATTTTTATTTTATCACTTAGCATTTCAAAGGTATCTCTTGCTGAATGGCCTATGGCTAGTACATAGGCTCCACTTTGGGTATTTTCTCCATTTATAGTAATATTTTCCACCTCACTATCAGAAATATTTATATCGTCTAAGTGGTGGGAAAAGTAAAACTCTCCTCCATTTGATTTAATTTCTTCTCGCATATTAATAATAACATCACGAAGTAAGTCTGTACCGATATGGGGTTTGGCATCTATCATAATATCATCTGGAGCGCCGTGCTTATGAAAGGTTTCTAAGACCATTCTAACTCTTGGGTCTTTGCTACGAGCAGTAAGTTTCCCATCAGAATAAGTGCCTGCTCCACCCTCTCCAAATTGGATATTTGATTCTGGATTTAATTTGCCTGTTTTTTTGAAAGATTCGATAGTTTTTATCCTATCTTCTATGGCCTCTCCACGTTCATAAACTTTTACCTTAACACCATTTTGGGCAAGGACATAGGCTGTAAATAGGCCAGATGGACCTGCTCCTATTATGGAAACTTCTTTGGGTGGATTACTAATTTCGATATTAGATTCTCTAAATTCAAATCTATCTGCATTTTTTATTCTTTTTAATTCCATATCTGTTGGATCTATGTTTACAAGGACTTGGTAGGAGAATTTGATTCCTTTTCTAGAATCTATAGATTTCCTATAAATTTCGTAGTCAAAGTCTTTTTTATTTATTAGTTTAGATATTTTTTGTTTTAATTTATCGGGATTATCTGATTCTAGAATAATATTTCTAATTATAATCATAAAGCCTCTTTCATTTTTCTCATTTAAAAAGACCTCTATGGGTCTTTAAATTTTGTACTGGTCTTTGATTGTCAACAAATTGCCCCTAATCTCATCTGTTAGGTCATCGTAGGTAAGTAATTCATCTATGTCTTCTTTGGCTTTACCTATATTTCCTAAGGTTAGATTAATTTGAACTTTATTGTAAGTTAGCCTTGGATCTTGGGGGAATTTTTCCAAACCTTCTGCAATTACACTTAATGCATCCACTTGCCTATCGTTTAAGTATAGGGAAATTGCGTAGTCATTGTAAAGTTCTCTAAATTCTGCTCCGCTATCTAGAGAATTTTCAAAAGCCATAATTGAATTTTCGTATTGGCCAATATTTTGGTAGGCTACTCCCAAGTAGTAATAAGCATCTGCGCGTTTTTTATTAGAAAGTAGACCTGTTAATTTTTTAATAGCACTATTGTAATCGCCCTTGCCTATAAAATATAGAGATTCTTCTATTTCTGCATTATCATTTATTTCAGTTAATTTATCTCTTATTTCATCTTGGGCTTCTGGTGCATCTGTTTTTTGTAAGGCATTGTTATAAAAACTGCGGGCCTTAATGTATTCTCCTAGATTTGCATAAATATTTCCTAATTCATAATAAGAAATTGCAAAATTTTCATCTCTTACTAGTGTTTTTTGTAAAATATCAAGCGCTTCTCTTATAAAATCATCCTTATACTTATCATCTACTTCATAGGCCCTTGGCCATAAAAATCTTGCGTAAAGATACGCATTGTAATTATCAGTAGGATTTAAAATATAGCCACCCCTCAAAAGCAAAAGGGCTTTATTGATATCAAAATCGGCAACTGATATGGCCTTGCTTGAGGCATACCTACTAATATCATCTAAAAACTGAGCAAGGATAATTTTGTATTCTTCGTTATGGAGAAAATCTTCATCAGCTCCGATATTAATAAGCATTCCATCTAAGAAATTTTCTAGCTCTATTTTCTCACTCATAGATCCAGTCATAATCCCACTTTGGATATCATCTACATATATTGGTAGAGGAATATCATCCAAAATAGGATAATAACTATTTTCTTTTAAATCTAGGTAGGCAAGATTTTCTGTAAAAGTTCTAAAATAATTATCTAATCTCATCTTAACCTCTCATAAATTTTCTTTGGCGGTAGGAGTGTTTATCTAAGTACTTAAACAAGTGGCCCCTGATAAGATAAAATATCAAATCAATAATAGCAATTAATAAAATATACATAGCCTGACTTGTAAATCCTACACTTCCATTAAGGGATAATTTAATAATAATAATTAAGCAAATTAGAGAAAATACCCCATAAGTTAGGAAATTGTCACAAACAAACTTTGCAGATTTTTTAAGGGCATCTGTTCCTGCATTTCCATTTATATAGACTTCTTCTAATAAGGCAGACATTAAAAAGTTAAAACCTACATATAAAAATAATTTAACATCTGCAAATCCTGGCAATAATCCAATAAGCATTTCTATAAGATAGAAATAAAAAAATGTACTTAACATAGGTTGCCAAAAATTGTTTATAGAGTTCCAAATCGATTTTTTGCCAGTATTGCCATAAACAACAACTGATCGCATGGATTGGGCAACAAAGCATAGGAGGGCTACTTCAAGAAAATAGTTAATTAATCCTCCTATAAAACCCCCACCCACCATAGATGTCACTCTGGAATTTAGAAAAATAGCTCTTATTAAAAATACAAAAAATGCTACATAAATTTTATTAAACTTACTAAAACTTTCTTTAAAAGCCTTGCTAGTGACTTCTAAAAAGTCTTTGAACCTATCGTTCATTACATTTTCTCCACAGTTTTAATGCCTAGTAGCTTTAGACCTGATTTGATAATAAGAGATGTAGCGTATGTTAAAGCCAGACGCTCGTTTTTGATTTTCTCATCATCCACCATAATTTGGGAAGAATTGTAGAACTTATTAAAGGCCTTAGCAATTTCTGCTATATGTCGAGTAACTAAGGATGGCTCGTATTTTTCACGAGCTTTTGCTACTACATTTCCAAAGTCCGCTAATGTTTTTACTAGAGCAAATTCTTCATCTGTATTTAAGTTTTTAAATTCAGCTACATCAAAACTTTCTACACCAGCTTTTCTTAAAACAGATTTGGCACGAGCGTAAGTATATTGAACATATGGTCCTGTTTCACCATCGAAGTTTAATACTTCATCCCAGTCAAAAACATAGTCTTTGATACGGTTATTATAAAGTTCTTGGAATTTCACAGCTCCTATACCAACAATTTTTGCAGTTTCATCTATATCTTCTATATCAGTATTACGATCTACCATTATAGATTTTGTTTTATCTATAGCTTTATTTAATACATCTTCTAGGAAAACTACTTGACCCTTACGAGTAGACATGGTTTGATCTTTTAAACTTACCATACCAAAGGCAATGTGTTTGTTATCATCCCACCATTCATAGCCCATCAATTCTAAGATTTTTCTAAGTTGTTGGTAATGAAGGTTTTGTTGGGTTGCTACTACATATAAATTTTCTTTAAAGTCATATTCTCTTTTACGATTTATAGCTGTACCTATATCACGAGTAATATAAGAGCTTGAGCCATTTGATTTTATTATGATAGCTGGGGTTAAATCATATGGACTTAGGTCTACAATTTGCGCTCCGTCACTTTCAACTAACAGATTTTTTTCTTTTAAAAGTTCAATACTTTCTGGAATAAATTGTGAGTTGTAGCTTTCCCCATTGTAATCATCAAATTTGATATCAAGAAGCCCATATACTCTTTCAAATTCGCGAAGGGAAATATCCTTAAACCATTGCCATAATTTTGTAGCTTCAGGATCTCCATCTTCTAGATTTTTAAATTCAGCGCGAGCAGCATCCATCATCTGCTCATCTTCACTTGCCTCTGCATTATATCTTACATAAAGTTTTAAAAGTTCATTGATAGGATCTTTATTTATAGCATCTTCATCTCCCCATAGTTTATAAGCTGCAATCATAGTTCCAAATTGAGTTCCATAATCTCCTAGGTAGTTTGTAGCTATAACATTGTAGCCTAAAAATTCGTGGATATTTCTAATAGCATCACCTTGAACTGTTGATCTAATATGGCCTATATGAAAAGGCTTAGCTATATTTACTGATGAAAAGTCAATTACTATATTTTTGCCCTTACCCTCATCACTTTTACCAAAGTCTTCTTTTTTTTCTAAAATCTCATTTAATACTGAGTTTTCATAAAGATTTCTATCTACATAAAAGTTTAGGTAGGCATTTAAGCTTTCAATTTTTTCAAATTCTTCTATTTCTAGTTTTTCTGCCAAATCACTGGCTATTTGTGCAGGATTTTTTCTAAGAACTTTTGCTAGGGTAAAGCAAGGGAAGGAATAATCCCCCATGTCATCTTGTGGCGGAATCTCTATTAGATTATAGATTTCATCATACGATAAACCTATATCCTCATTTTCTAATTTTTTTGCAATTATCTCTTTAAAATCTTTCATTAATCCTCCCTACTCAAAGCTAACTATTGTTACTCCATAGCCGCCTTCTTTGTCATCGCCTAGCCTAAAGTTTGCGATTCTCTTATCATTTTTTAAATTTTCTGTAACACCATTTATTAAAGCACCTGTCCCCTTACCGTGGATGATTTTAGCCTTTGATATTCCTGCAAGCATGGCATCATCTAAATATTTATCTAAGTTTCTCATGGCATCATCATATCTTTGTCCACGTAAATCAAGGGTTGGTGATATGTTCATTGCTTTTTTAGCATTATACACTTTTTGGATATTTTTTTCTGTTTTGCTATCACTTTCTACCTTGGTAACATTTTTGATGTTTGAATCCATCTTTAAAATGCCCATTTGTAGTTTGATATTACCCTTATCATCTGGCTCAGAAATCACCTCAGCTCGCTCATTAATACCTTCGATAATTACTATATCCCCAAGCTTTAAATCTTCTGGGGCATCATTTGATTTTCCAATTCTAAGTCCTTTTTGTTTTCTTTCAATTTTACTAGACTTATATCGATTTCTGATGTTATTTAAGCTACGGTCTATATCAGAAGTATTGGCATTTTTAGATTTTTTGGCTTCTTTTAACATTTCTTGAGATTCTGTATTTGCTTTTTCTAAAATTTCATTTGCCCTATCTTCTGCTTCTCTAATGATAGCTGCTCTTTGTTTCTCTACTTCTTTTGACTTTTCTTCTAAGTCTCTTTTAGCTTTTTGAATTTCTCTTTTGTAGCGGTCTATCTCTGCGTTTTTAGCTTCTATTTCTTCTTTATTTTCTTCTATCTCATCTAGGATTTTATTTACATTTTTAGTATCTTCACCCAGTAAATTTTGTGCATTTTTTAGTATGCCCTCATCTAGGCCTAAACGTTTTGAAATCTCAAAGGCATTTGATTTTCCTGGGGTCCCTATTTCTAGCTTATAGGTTGGAGATAGGGTATTTACATCAAATTCTACAGAAGCATTCATAACACCAGCAGTTTCTACCGCATAATATTTTAATTCGCTGTAGTGGGTTGTTGCAAATGTCATTATTTCTTTTTTTCTTAAATAATCTAGGATAGAAATGGCCAAAGCTGCCCCTTCTGTTGGGTCAGTACCAGATCCTAGCTCATCTAAAAGTACTAGAGAATTTGGACTAGCGTTTTCAGTTATTTTTACAATTTTTGTAAGAGATGCAGAAAAGGTTGATAAGCTCATCTCAAGAGATTGGGTATCACCTATATCTACAAAAATATCATCAAAGACATTTACGATACTATTTTCCTCAGCTGGTATATAAAAACCAGTTTGAGCCATCAGGGATATTAACCCAACAGTTTTTAGAGATACAGTTTTACCCCCAGTATTTGGTCCTGTAATTATAAGAGTTTTATAATCCCCACCAATAACTACATCTATAGGCACAACCTTGCCTGTTAATAGTGGGTGGCGGGCTTGGTTTAATTTTATAATCTTATCTGTAGTTATTTTTGGCTTGGTGTATTCATTATTAATCGCATACTTAGCCTTGGCTGCTAGGAAATCTATACGTCCAATTAGCTTTTGGTTTTCTAAAATCTCTACATCAAATTTTTCAACAAAACGAGATAATCTATCTAGGATTCTTCTGATTTCATCTTCTTCTTTTAATTCCAAATCTTTTAGCTGGTTATTTAACTCAACAATAGCAGCCGGCTCTACAAATATAGTATTGCCAGATGAGGACTTATCATGAATAATCCCGCCAATTACAGATTTTTTATTAGTTTTTACTGGCACTACATAGCGGCCATCACGGATAGATACTACCTTGTCTTGCAAGGCATCATCATACCTGTCACTAGAAATATAGGAATTAAGCTTTGCTTTTATATCAGCTTCCTTGCGTTCTTTTTGCCTACGAATATTTCTAAGTTCACTTGATGCATTATCAGCTATTTCATCTTCACTAATGATAGACCTTTCGATTTCATCTTTAATAAAATCATTGGTAGAAATTCTAGCAAATAAATCTTTGATGTATGGCTCTTCTATGTCTTTGCCATAATCTTTTAAATATTCAGATACTCTTAAAAGGTCATTTACTTGTAAAAGCTCATAAGGCTCTAGGATCCCTCTTTTTCTAACATAGCTAATCATATCAGAAAAGTCATAAAGACCGAATAAATCTATATTACCAAATCGTGAAATAACTCCTACCATTTGTGCTGTATTTTCTAATTCTTCTTTAATATCATCAGCATCTGTCATAGGAGCTAGATTTAAAATTTTATTTTTTATAACACTTGAACGTGCTTGGCTTGCTACTTTTTCTAAAATTTTCTCATATTCTAAAACTTCTAAAGTTCGCTCTTGCATTAAATCACTCCTTTTGTGTAAGAATCGCGAATTTTTGCCTGGTCTATATTTAAAATATCATTATCATCCATTACTGAATATAAGAGTGAAACCTCGTCAGAAAATTTATTACTGTCAAAACGACTAGGTTTTTCTGGATATATTTTAGAATAATCTCCATAACGGATTACTTGCATTTTTTCTCCATCATTAGACTCTAAAACTCCTTTATTAAACCTACAAGTTTCACATCCAGATAGACCACATTTTTTGATTATAGAAAATGGGCAGTGGCGCATATTCATAAGCTCAATTCTAGAAAAAACTAGGGCTTCTACTGCTTGGTTTTGACTAATATTATTTATAATATCAAGGTCTATCTCACTTGATACACAAATATTTTCTGCAAAATCCTTATAAAAATTTGCAGTATAGGAATTAAATATATTTAAGTATCTCCCAATTCTTATTTTTATATCATTATTTTTAAAATCATTAACAAAGGCTAAATCTCTGTAGTTATTTAAAATAACTCCTTTTATATCATTTGCCTTTATATAAGACATTAATTTATCTATCTCGTATTCATCATGGGCATCTAGGTTTAAATATAAATTATTTCCCCTATATTTTTCATCAAAAGACCTGATATAAACATTGTCAAAATCACTTAATAAATCATTTGATATATTATTTGTAAGTAGCTCTATATTTTTCTCAGCTTTATGATTTTGGTCATTTTCTATTTGTGGTAGGTCAATTTTTATTTTATCCCTATGGTATGTTTTTAGGATTTCTTCTTCTAAAAGAGCAATACCCATCCTACGACACTCATTTATATCTTTTTTTCTTAAAAATATTCCCTCATCGATTTCAATATTTATAGCACTTGAACTAAAAATTTCATCATTAAATTTAGCCAAGTTTTCTTTTATATCTTCTGTAGTAAGGGAAATATTTTTTGCTGCCTCTACGGTTACTGGATGAGTGTAGCTTGCTGATGTATTTTTATAAGTAAGTGTTATTTGTGGATTTTCTCCAAGATGGGCTTTAAAATCAATTTTTATCGGTAAATTTCTATAAGCTTCTAGGGCTTGGTCCTTTTGGTCTGTAACCTTATTCGAATTTACAATAAGAACATCAGAATCTATAGCAGCATCTGGGTATTTTTCTAAAAATATTTTTTCATTTACCTTATGATCTCTAGTTGTAGTAAAGGGTAATTTCTTGCCTTTTTCTGTAGTAATTTCTAGATTATCTCCTAAGTATAAATCAGAATTACTTATAAAATACTTTTTATCTTTAGTAGATGACACTTTGCCCACGCTTCTGTGCTTATTGTCATCTTCTAAAGTGATATAATCTCTTTTTTGGCCAAAGATAAAGCCTTTGGTGTATCCCCTGTTCGAGCTATCTAGCATTTGATTTTTATCATAAGTATTTTCTTCAATTTTGCTTTTATAATTAGTAACTGCTGCAAAAACATATTCTGGAGTTTTCATACGACCTTCAATTTTTAGACAGTCTACTCCTATTTCTATCAGCTCATCTAGGTTATCAATAGCATTTAGGTCCTTCATATTTAAATAATAATCATCACCTAAAACCTTGCCACCAAATATTAATTTATATTTTTGCCTACACGGACCAGCACATCTGCCGCGATTTGCAGATCTCCCTCCAAAATAAGAACTCATCAAGCATTCGCCAGAAAAACTCACGCAAAGTGACCCGTGAACAAATACTTCTGTTTCAACGGGTAAGCTTGCAATTTTTCTAATTTCATCTACTGGAGTTTCTCGTGCTATTACAATTCTATCAAAGCCTAAATCAGCAAGATATTTTGCTCCAAAATATTCTCTAACTGCCATTTGTGTTGATGCGTGAAGCTCCATGCCAGGGACCTTATCTTTTATAATAGAAAAAAATCCTAAGTCTTGGATAATTAGGCCATCTACTTCATACTCATAAAGTTTTTCTACATAGGAAATCGCCTTTGTCATTTCATTATCTTTTATCAAGGTATTCATAGTAATAAATACTCTTTTACCAAAAAGATGGATATAGTCTATAGTCTCTTTTATATTTTCTAAGGTAAAATTTTCCGCATAGGCGCGAGCCCCAAAATCATCTAAGGCTAGATAAAAACTATCAGCTCCTGCAGCAAGACCTGCATAAAGCATATCAATCTTGCCTACTGGAGCTAATATTTCAGGTTTATTCATTAAATAGACCCCTTTAATTGGTCATTTTCTGCTTTAAGGTTTACTGCTTCTTTTTGCAGTCTTTCTACTTCTTTTCTTAGCTTTTCGATAGTTCTTTCGCTTTCTTCGTTTACTTTTATCTTTTTGTTTAGAGATTCATTGTCATCTTCTAAAATTTTTATTTTTTGTGAAAGTTCATCTACTTTTTCAATTAATTCATCATTATGTGCTACAGCTTTTTTGTAGTTTTCTACAAGGCCAGGATAATTTTCCATAGCTTCAGAAGAATCTTCTTTAAGATTTTTATATCTATTGCCAACATGGTAAAGGTCGTTGGCAATATTGACACTTGCTAAAACGAGCTCCCTGTCATAGCTTAGTTTATTTGATTTCACTTCTGCAATTTTACTACTAACATAGGCAGCTATATCTTTTATTTGTTCTTCGCTTTCATCGGTAACAAGAGTATAGCTTGCACCATCTATTTCTACCTGAACTTTTTTCTCGCTCACTTTTGCTCCTAACTACGTAATACTATGCCTGATTTTTCTAAATCAGCTAAGATATTTTCTTCTATATCTTTTATATCTTCTTCTTTTAAAGTTTTATCATTATCCCTATATTCTACCTTGTAGGATATAGATTTTTTGTCATCTTCTATTTGGTCTCCTGTATAAATATCAAATAGTTCAATATTTTTAACAAGATTGCCACCATTATTAATAATTGTATCTTCTATGAAGCTAGATTCAACATCACGGTCTGTTACAAATGAATAGTCACGGGTAATTGCTGGATATTTTGGAAGTTCAGCATACTTTCTATTTCTAATTCTTTGATCAGCTATTTTTGTAAGGTTGATTTCTAAAATTAAAGCACCTTTTTTGATGTCGTATTCATCGCGTACTTCATAGGAAATTTCTCCCATAGTTCCGATAAATTCATCCCCGTAATAAATATCTGCACATCTTCCTGCGTGGAAAATAGGATTTTCTTTTTGGGTTTTATAGGTAAATCCATTAAATCCGACACGTGCCATTGCAACTTCAAATATATCTTTTAAATCATAGAAATTATATGATCCATAAAGGCCCATAGTTAAAGTATCATTTTCGTTTGGTAAATCAGAATCTGTTTTTTCAAATGTCTTACCAAGTTCAAATAATTTTAAGTCTCTTTGACCGCGGTTGATATTTTTTGCAATCACATCTAACATATTTGAAATTTGAGTAGTTCTCATAACTGAGAAGTCCTCACCTAGTGGATTTGTTAATTTTATATATTCTCTTAATTTTGAGTCTGCTAGCACACCCATTCTGTCAAATTCTTTTGGTGAGATAAAAGAATAAGTTGTAAGTTCCGCAAATTTTTGACCAGCTAATTCTCTTTTTAAATCATCTCTTAAAAGTCTAGCATCTGATCTAAGTCCCCTTTGCAGGCTAGAATAAAGTGGTTTCGGCTCTATGTTACCCATACCATAAAGTCTTACAATTTCTTCTATTAAATCTGCTTCGATTTCCACATCAGTTCTAAAGAATGGAACTTTAGCGCGGATAGTATTTTCATCTATATCTTCTACTTCAAATTCTAAAAGTTCTAGATTTTTGATAGCTTCTTCTTTAGTAAAATCTACTCCTGTTAGAGCATTTAGCCTTGATATGCGTAGGTCTACAGTTCTTCCTTCTGAATTTTCTTTGCCCTCTTCTATAAATCCACCAACAACTTCCCCAATTCCTAAATCTGAAATAATTTTCATAGCACGACGGCTAGCGAAATCTGCCATTTCAAGTGGAAGTCCTTTTTCAAAACGTGTTGACGCTTCACTACGTAGGCCAAGTTTTTTAGAAGTTTCTCTTACACTTGTGCTATTAAAGTTAGCTGCTTCTAGGACTATATTTGTAGTTTCATCAGTTACTTCTGTATCAAATCCACCCATTACTCCTGCTATACCAACTGCATTTGCTCCATCAGCTATAACTAGCATATCTGAATCAAGTTTTCTTTCTTCTCCATCAAGAGTTTTTAAAACTTCTCCTTCTTTGGCTTCACGAACTATAAGTTTTTTATCCGTTAATTTATCTAAGTCATAAGCGTGAAGGGGTTGGCCAGTTTCAAGTAAAACAAAATTTGTTATATCTACTATATTATTTATTGGACGCATGCCTGCTAAAATAAGGTAATTTTGTAGCCATTGAGGTGATTTGCCTACTTTTACATTTTTAGCTACTCTTGCAGTAAACTTAGCACAATTTTCTGAGTCTATACTTACCCCATTAAAATAATCTTTGATATCTTCATCATTTTCCTTGTAGTCAATTGATGGCAGTGTGATTTCTTTACCAAAACTTGCTGCTGTTTCTCTTGCCATACCAATAATTGATAGGCAGTCCGGTCTGTTTGGTGTGATTTCGTACTCGATTACAGGAGTATTTGAAGATAATACTTCACTAGCTGGAGTACCTGGTTTGTATTCTTCATTTAAAATAATAACTCCATCTCTAAATTCTTTTGGAATTACATTATCTGGATAGCCTAGCTCTGCATAAGAGGTAAGCATTCCTTCGGAGTTGATACCAAAAAAGTCGTGGTCTCCTATATAATCCCCATTGTCCATGGTTGTACCACTTGTAATTACAAATAAGTAATCACCCTTTTTTGTATTTTTTGCTGCAGTTATAATTGTTGCAGGATTTTCACGCCCTATATCTATTTTTAAAACTTGTAGCCTATCAGCATCTGGGTGTTTTTCTTGTTCTAGGACATGACCTACAACTACACCTTCTAAGTCTGTTGTTCTTATAGTTACTTCCTCAACGTGAGATCCAGTTTCTGAAAGTCTATCTGTTATTGTTTTTAAATCTTCATCTATTTTTACGTAATTGTTTTGCCAAACTAAAGGTACTAACATGTTTTCTCCTAAAATTGTTCCAAGAATCTTTTGTCATTATCATAAAGTAATCTGATATCATTAAGGCCGTATTTTACCATAGCAATTCTGTCTACTCCAAGACCAAAGGCAAAACCGGTGTATTTTTCACTATCGATACCGCAAGCTTCTAATACATTAGGATGAACCATACCTCCACCTAAAAGCTCCATGGACCAACCAGTATTTCCACAAGCTGGACAACCCTCACCACGGCAAATTGGACAAGTTGCATCTACCTCTAAAGATGGTTCTGTAAATGGGAAGTGGTGTGGACGATATCTTAGTTCCATATCATCTCCAAACATTTCTTTAATAAATGTTTCGAGTGTTGCCTTTAGATTTGCCATGGATACATTTTCATCTACAACTAGGCACTCTAATTGGTGGAACATTGGTGAGTGAGTAGCATCTACTTCATCATTTCTAAATACTCTTCCTGCTGATACCATTTTAATTGGTAGTTTCCCTTCATTCATAACTCTAATTTGCATAGAAGAGGTATGTGGACGTAGGGTAACATCATCTGTTATATAAAAGGTATCAGAAGTTGACCTTGCTGGGTGGTCTGCCGGTGAGTTTAGATCATCAAAAACATGTTTTACAGTATCTATTTCTGGTCCTTCAACGACATCAAAACCCATATTTTGGAAAATTGTTTCTAATTCTTCTAGAGTTTGGTTTATTAAAGCTAAATGTCCGCTATCATGATTTTCAAAGTGAGCTGTTACATCTATAGTTTCTTCTGCTATTTTTTCTTTTAATAGTTCTTTTTTAAGAGTTTCTGACTTTTCACTAAGTGCATTTTCTATTTCTGTGCTTGTTTGATTTATAAGCTTACCCGCCATTGGTTTTTCTTCATTTGGCAGTTTTGAGATGTTTTTCTTTAAATCTGTTATCACACCTTTTTTACCAAGGTAGGCTACTCTTATTTTTTCTAGATCTTCTAGGCTATTTGCAGCTTCTATTTCACTTTGAGCCTTAGCCAAGCTTTGCTTTAAATTTTCTTCCATTATTATTCCTTTCAATTTTGGTAATAAAAAAATTCCATCCTATAAAAGGACAGAATTTATCTGCGGTACCACCTTAATTGGTTAATATTAACCCACTTAAAAGCTTATAACGCAGCAAATCGTATCAATTACTAATTTCATATCAAGCTTCATCGGTGAATATATCTAACCGTAACTTTGAGAGCTTCCATCATCCCCTCTTGCTGGTAAAGAATAGCTAAAGTTTTTTCCGAATCATAAGCTAAGATTATTCATTAAAATACTAGCAGCAATAGCTGCATTTAAGGATTCTATTTTCCCTTTCATAGGAATTTTTACAAATATATCTGTCATAGATTTTATTTTATCTGACAAACCATTTGCTTCATTTCCTATAACTAGGATAATATCCTCATCAATCTTACATGTATTAATATCATACCCGCTCATGTCGGCTGCTACCAATTTGTAAGATTTTTTTAACAAAGCTATTTCATTATAGCTAGTTTGTTTTATATTTAATCTAAAAATGGAGCCCATTGAGGCTCTTAAAGTTTTTTCGTTATATATATCAACTGTGTTTGGAGCAAGTAAGATATCATTAAAGCCAAAGGCCTCTGCAGAACGGATAATAGTTCCCATATTTCCCGGATCATTTAGACCATCTAAAAGTAAAATTCTTTTTGATGAAATATCATTTTCTTTTTTCTTTTTAACTACTGCTGCAAATCCATCTGGTGATTTTAGGCTAGATAGTTTTTTAAAAAGTTTATCATCAAAGATTATCTTATCTAGCTTTGTTTGATAGTCCTTATTACTTTCAGATAAAAAAATAAAATCTACATCAGCAGAAGAGATAGCCTCTTCTACCAATTTCTTAGATTCTATAATAAATTTATCTTCTATATCCCTATACTTTTTGTTTTTAAGTTTTGATATATATTTAAATTTTTGGTTGGATGTAGAGTTTATAACCATTAAGCGTTTTGGTTAGCTAATTCTACTAATTTTGTAAATTCAGCTGGATTTTCTACAGCGATTTCTGCAAGCATTTTTCTGTTGATGTCGATGTTTGCTTTTTTAAGGTTACCCATTAATTTTGAGTATGTTGTACCATTAAGTCTTGCTGCAGCATTAATTCTAGCAATCCATAATTTTCTGAAATCTCTTTTTCTGTGTTTACGTCCAATGTAAGCGTAGTTTAAAGATTTCATTACAGCTTGGTTAGCTGTTCTGTATAGAAGGCTTTTTGAACCGTAGTATCCTTTTGCTTGTCTTAATACTTTTTTATGTTTTTTCTTAGCGTTTAATGCTCTTTTTACTCTTGCCATTTTCTATTTGCCTCCTAATTACATTCCTAATAATTGTTTAACATTTTTTTCATCAGCTTTAGAAACTACTGTTGATTTTCTAAGATTTCTTTTTCTAGCTGGTGATTTTTTAGCTGTTAAGTGACCTTTGTATGCTTTTCTTCTTACAACTTTTCCACTGCCTGTAACTTTAAATCTTTTTGCAGCAGCTCTTCTTGTTTTATTTTTATTTGCCATTTTCTTCTCCTTTTGGTTCTAGGAACATTACTAGGGATCTACCTTCCATTTTTGGTTTTTTATAAACTTGTACTCCCTCTCCAAGCATGTCCTTAAATTTATCCATTAATTCATAACCTGGTTCTTTACGACCTAGCTCACGACCTCTAAATCTTATAGAAACTTTTACTTTATCCCCGTTGTTTAAGAATTTTTTGGCTTGATTTGCCTTAGTTTGCAAATCATTATCCTCAATATTTAAGGAAAATCTTGTCTCTTTTAATTGAGCGTTTTTTTGTTTTTTCTTATTCTCTTTTTCCTTTTTTTCTTGATCGTATTTAAACTTTCCATAATCCATGATTCTAGTAACAGGTGGTTTTGCCTTTGGACTCATTAAAACTAAGTCTAGTTTTGCTTCATCAGCACGAGCTTGGGCATCTCTTAGTGTAGTTACTCCAACTTGGTTACCATTTTCATCGATTAATCTTACCTGGTCAGCTCTAATTTCATCATTTATTCTTAAATCTTTTATAGTTATACCTCCAATGTATAATTACATAAAAAAAGCGGGCACAAAGTACCCGTTCAAATTTTTAAAATCATCTTTAAAAATTATTAACCTACAAATTGTAATCGGCAGGTGAGTATCTGGGTACTTCTTTGTTGTCTATGTGCTATATAATACTAGCTTTTTATATTTTTGTCAAATCTTTTTTAATCAACTAATAAATATGCCACAGCATATATTTGGGGACCTACATGGACTGCTACTACTGATCCTGTAGGAGCTTTAAAAACTCCCTTGGCATTTTTTTCTAAATCAGCCAAGTCATTTTTTACACCATCTAATATCTTTATATCATTACCGTAAAGATAGGCCATGTAATAATTTTCCTTACCAGCTAGTTCTTCTCTAACTTTTTTCACTGTTTCTATGTATGACTTTTCTTTGCTCATTTTTAGCTTATATAAATCAAATTCCCCATTACCATCGATTGACATAAAGGGTTTAAAGTTTAAAACAGCAGAAACTTTGCTAGCAGCTTTGCCAAGTCTACCGCCTGCCTTTAAGTATCTTAATGAATTTATCCAACCAATAGCTATAGAATTGCCAACCGCTTTATTTAACTTTTTAACAGTTGTAGCAAAGTCAGTTTCAGAATTTAATAAATCATTAGCATACATCACTAAAAGTCCTTCTAGGATGGTAACTGTTCGACTATCAATAGTGGCTACTTCTAGTCCATGATGGTCTGCTATATTAGAATTAGTTATAGTTGAAGAAAGGTTGCTACCCATACCGATAAATATTACTTTTTCATAGCCATCATCTTTTATTTGCTTAAAGATTTTGCTAAAATCATCCGGACTTGGGGAAGATGACTTTGAAGAAAAGTCAGGATCTTCCTCATTTAGCCTAAACATATCATTTGGTGTAATATCTATGCCATCTTTGTAATATTTTTCATCTACAACTACATATAAACTGATTACGTAAATATTATTTTCTTTTACAAAGGATTCTGGTAAATTTGCGACCGTGTCAGTCATTAATGCAATTTTTTCTCTCATCTTTACCTCACCAATCAGTCTAATTTAAATAAGCCAAAACCAAATAAACCTGGTCCGGTATTTGCACCAAGGGTCGGCGATATTTGTATAGGATAATATTTTCTTGCATTTGCAATTATATCTGAGAAAGTTTCTTCAAGTTTCGCAAGCCCCTCCTCATAGCCACCGTGGCCTATAAATAAATAATAGTCTTTTACATTCTCAAGTTCATTTAAAACTATCTTTTTAAATTCGTTTAATACTTTCTTTTCACCCCTAGTTATCTTTAATAATTTAAAATTATTGTCTTCTGGCTTTATAGTTATGATTGGTTTTACTGATAAGGCATTACCAATCTTTCCAAAAGTTCTAGGGACTCTCCCACCTTCTACTAGGTATTTAAAAGTATTTAGAGTAAAAAATACCTTAGAATCATTTCTTTTTTCTTCCAACTTATCTTTCACTTGATTAAAGGTGTAGCCATCATCTACTAACTCTTTAGCATAAAGGGCAAAAATTCCTTCTGCCATAGTAAGACTTCCACTATCAAAAACATAAGTTTCAAGTCCCTCTACCTTTATCATGTTAAATAAATTATAGGTAGAAGAAAAATTTGCTCCAATACTTATCATTATTACCTTTTCATAACCATCGCTTTTTATCTTTTCCAAAAGTGCGGTAAGGTCTCCCGGTGATGGAGCACTGGTTTTTGGCAGCGAATTATTTTCCCTTACCCAGTCATAAAATTCATCAGGGCTAATCTCAAATCTATCTTTAAAATACTTACTATCTAAATTTACATATAAGGGAAGCAGGTATATACCTGATTTTTCTGCTAGTTCTATATCAATATCAGATGCAGTATCTGTTAGTATTGCTATTTTTTCCATAAAACTCCCAACTCGTTCTTTTTTGTTTTCTATATATCATATTTGATTTAATCGTTAATGTCTATCATTATTTTTTGATTAGGTTCAAATATTTCTCTTACATCTGTAAATTCATAAGCAAAATTCTCTTTAAACTTACTACTTATATTAGGATTATCTGCAAAATGCATGGGGAAAAATATTTGTGGACGCACTTCTCTTATAAAAGTATCTCCACCCTTATAGTAATTTTCATCAAGTCTTGGGTCTACTGGGAAAAATGCAATATCAACTGGTTCTTTTTTTATTTTTTCTACCTCTACTATAAAATCATCGTATTCTTTTTGCATCTCTTTTTCATCATAGTAAGGCCAAGCCCAAAAGTTAAGGTCTCCTGCATGGAAGATAGTCATATCATCTACATATAACAATATTGATATACCTTTATCAGTAGATCCAAAAGTTTTGATTTTTAAGGTCTTTCCACTATTTAATTTTATATTATAAGTATGATTTTCACTTACAATATTTACATTTTTAGAATTATAAAGACTTTTTAGCTGGTCCATAGATATTTTATCATCTCTAATATAAATTATATTTTCATTTGTTGGTAATTTTACTATATCTGAACTTAAAATATAAGTTTTATCTTTCATATTAGGAACTTTTAATATTTCTGCAGTGTAATGGTCACTGTGGCCATGACTTGAGATAAATATTACCTCTTTATCCTCTGGTATATTTAAAAGTCCCTTGTAATAATCAAAAACAATAAATAAATCCTTAGTTTCCACCGTATAGCAAGAGTGGTAAACATAGGTAATTATAATCTCATCTTTCATATACAACTCCATTCTCTAAAAGTTTATACCCATTAACTAAATAATGAAAGAGTATAATGGGATAAAGGAAGTGATTTAATGAAAAAAGAAATAAAAACAAATGCCATGCGTGCATTAGAAAACTTAGATATCCCATATGAACATATAGATTATGAATTTGAAGGGGAATTTAAGTCTACAATTGATATGACAGAAGAAACCCACCAAGATATAAGCGTGGTATACAAAACTCTTGCCACTATTTCAAACACAAAAGATATATTTATTTTTGTCATCCCAGGGGCAGAGAATATTGATTTTAAAAAAGCAAGTAGGTGTGTAGGAGTAAAGTCTCTAGAAATGTTGCCACTTAAAGATTTAAAATCTAAAGTAGGATATGAAAGAGGAGCAACAACTAGCCTTGCTATGAAAAAAGACTATGATGTAGTAATTGATGCTAGCGCCAAAGACCATGATTTTATAAAAGTATCAGCAGGTAAAGTTGGCCATAGCATAAAAATAAAAGCAGAAGATTTAGCCAAGGCAAATGGCGCTAAGTTTTTTGATGTTATCCAAAAATAATGTTAGATATTGAAAAAAATAAGGATTTTATAAAGTATTCATTTTTAAATGACGAGGATAATAATAGGTTAAGGCTTTTAGTAACCCTTTCCCCTATTTTTATAGCTTGTTTTGATAACGGAACTTATGAATTAGAATTTTTAAAAAATACTATAAAAAAATCAGTCTATCCTTATGGGCTATATCCAAACTTTTTCGAAGGTTTTGATAAAGATTCTTATTTAAAAACTTATGAAAAAAAGAAAGCCAATGAAGATATTATTTTAAAAAAGGATGGGTCCATAGATTTTTATGTAAATCCAATGGAAGAAAAATACGTAATTGCCCTTAAAAATTTAATTGAGGGCTTAATTTTGGATAGTGAGGCAAATAAATATTGGGATGACTACTTTAAGAAAATCCGAAATGACATAGTTATAAATGGCAGAAGGTCCATAATTGCCAATGGCATCCAAGGGTTTTACTTAAATAAATACGTCCTTGTTTGGATGATGGACTTATGTGATTATATAAAAGAAAATAATTCTAATCTTTATGAAGATATCCTGCCAATATATAATTTATCTAGTAATTTAAAAACTATAGCAGATAGTAAAAATCAAAATAAATAAAAAAATCAGACAAGTTAATGTCTGATTTTTATTTTAGCTTATTAGTTTAATTCTGCTGAATTTTCCCATAATCCGTGGATATTGCAGTAGCTTAGGGCATAAATTGTACCTTTTTTGCCTGCTTTTATGTATCCTGTTGCACATGGAATTGTGTATAGGTCATCTTCACCGTGAGCTGTAAATTCAGATGAAGCAATTTCTACTGGAAATTGTGCACCTTCAGCTTGGAAAAATACTTTAATCCATGCAATATGGTGTTCTAAAGTATTTGGATGTTCGATTTCTGTTCCTACTGCAGCTCTAATTCTTACTTTACCATTTTCAACACTTTCAAAATCAATTTCTGGAACGTGTTTTTCATTTGCCCAATCACCAGTTTGTACTGTTTGTGTTAATAAAGTCATATGTACCTCCAAATATTTTTTGATAAACTACTATCTATTATCAATATAACAGGTATTTAAAATAAAATCAATCTAAAAATCTAAATCTTCTAAACTTTTATTAAATTGTTCACCAGTTTCCATATTTTTTATAGAAACTTCATTTTTAGAGGCCTCTTCTTCCCCGATTATTACTACATACTTGGCATTTATCTTATCAGCATAGTTGATTTTTTTCTTAAACTTGCCTTCTTCTAGGTAGATATCAGCTTTTTTGCCTAGTTCTTTTAATTTATATAAGACATCAATAGCATAAAAGTTAAATTCTTTATCCATAGGTAAAATTAATAAATCTGCCTTGCTAGTTTTTTCTTCTTCCACAAGTCCTAGTTCTTGTAATTGGTAAAATAATCTTGTAAGACCAATAGACATACCAACTCCAGGCAAGTTTTGTTTGGTAAAATTACTTGCTAGATTTTCATATCTACCACCTGAACAAACTGATCCGATTGATTCATAGCCATCTATAAAAGTTTCATAAACAGTTGATGTATAATAATCAAGTCCACGAGTAATAGCAAGATCAATTTTAATATTTTTATCTGCTACTCCAAATTTTACCATATATTCATAAACAGTTTTTAGCTCTTCTAAACCTTCTAAGTATAAATCATTACCAGCAAAAGCCGCTAAATTTTCTAAAACTTTTTCATTATCTTCACTTGCATTGATAAATTCTAAAGTCTTATCAGCCTTTTTTTCACCGATTAAATCTATTAGTAAATCTCTAGTTTTATCTAGACCTATCTTATCTTTTTTATCAATAGTCCTTAAAACTTCAGTACTATCTTCTATATCAATAGAGTTAAAAAATCCATTTAATAATTTTCTGTTATTTATATGAAAAGTAATATTTGGGAAATTTATCCTAGTAAAGACTTCAAAAATTACTCTAGCTAGTAAGGCGTCATTATAAATTGATAGGCTATTGTTACCAATTATATCAATATCTGCTTGGTAAAATTCTTTGTATCTACCCTTTTGATTACGCTCACCACGGTAAACTTTGCCGATTTGATAGCGTTTAAAAGGGAAATTTAAATCAGATAAGTGTTCTGAAACATATCTTGCAAGGGGTACTGTTAAATCAAAACGCAGGCTCATATCTTTTGAGTCACTTGCTATTTCAAAAATTTGTTTTTCCGTTTCTCCGCCACCCTTGGCAAATAAAATTTCATTTTTTTCGATAACTGGTGTATCGATTGCTAAAAATCCATAATCTTTAAAAGTATCTTCAATTGTATTTTTCATCCTGTCAAAAACCGCTTGATTATCTGGAAGTAATTCCATAACTCCAGCAATTGTTGAAGGTTTAATAATATCCATCTATTCTCTCCTAGGCTTTTTTTCAATTATAACATAAATAATTATTAGACTAAAGTTTCACCCTTATCTCTATTTAAAAGTCCTATTATAAATAAAATAATAAAAGGTCCTAGCCACGGAAAGCCATAATCATAAAGCGGTAGCCAAGAAATGATTTTCTCAAAATTTTCTCCTAAATTTGGATTAATCATAGAAATGTACATGGTTAGGGATTGAATTAAGGAAATAATTCCAGTTAATCCTAGGATAATTTTTCTATAAGCTTTGCTTAGATTATAATTTAGTAAATTAAATACAATCATTATTAAAACTAATGGATAAACAAAGGTTAAAAGTGGCAAGGTAAAGTTAATTATCCCATCTACTCCAACCATCGAAAGGATAATTGAAATGATTACTACTATAATCGCAATTATATTATAGGAAATTTTATCATTACACATCTTAGTAAACATATCAGAAATAGAGCTTATAAGTCCAATAGAAGTTGTAAAACAAGCTAAAACAATAATTGCTGCCAAAATATATTTACCAAATGATCCTAAAATCGATCTTGCAAGTACTATTAAAAGTTCTACTCTAGAATTAATATCAGGATAAGGTGTTGAACTTGTCGCTCCTAAATATGTAAGTGATAAGTAAACTAAAACAAGTCCTGTAGCTGCAACTAAGATAACTTGTACAGTTTTTTTCTTAAGATCATTTTCATAACCTTTTTCTATTAAAGATTTTATTATTATAGGTGCAAAAACTATTGAAGCTAAGGCATCCATAGTGTTATAGCCTTCAATAACTGACTTGGTAAATGTATGTGACTTAGTTATTGAGCTAGGCTTTGGGCTACCAATAGGATTTATAATTCCCGATATAATCATAAAAAATAATACGATTAATAGTAATGGTGTTAAATATTTACCAATTACGTCTATAATTTTGTTATCAGTTAGTATGAAAATTAGAGTTAACCCAAAAAATAAAATAATGAACAAATTGTAGGAAATATTTATACCAGAAGCTATCATAACCTCCCCACTAGTAGCACCTGTACGAGGTATAGCTCCAAGAGGTCCAATCACTACTGAAATGATTAATAAAACAAGATTTCCTAATCTTTCTCCACCTATTTTTATAAATTCTTTTATATCTCCATCTTTCTTAGCCATAGAATAAACAGCTACCGAGGCAAGGCCAACTCCAGTTAAGATAAATCCAATACTTGAAATCAACCAGTTTGACTCGTAAGTTCTCCCTAAAAAGGGCGGGAAAATTAAATTGCCCGCTCCAAAAAATAAGGAAAATAAGGCAAAACCTATAAATACAATATCCAAAATAAAACTCCTATCCTTTTAAAATATTTTATAATTATACTTTTATTTTTATAATTATCTATATCTTAAATAAATAAAATTGATCCAGTATCAACTAGGTCACAATTTTTAGGATACAGAAGCCTAATTTTAGAAGCCTCACTCTCTTTTTTTATAGTTTCATAGTTAGATAATTTTTCGATATTACCATTAAAAATTAAGGTTTTATCAAAAAATCCACAAGTACCCCCTAAAAATCCTTTATCAAATCCATCTAGAGGGATATTTTCTTGTCTTAATAAAATAACTTCTATTTTATCTTTTAAAGTCTTGTAGATACCAAAATCGGCCGTCAAAATCTTATCCCCCATAGGAATTATAGAACACCTAGTGTACCCCTGATTTGTAAATAAATGTTTGTAGTTATTAACTTTCATATAATTATTTATATTTTTTTCAGTAACATTATTATGGATATAAAAATCAGATCCCTTATAAACATTATAAATAGCATCATAAGGATACTTTTTACTTACACTCTCTCCTGGTATTAAATTTTTATCAGTAATATTTTTTTGATAATAATTTATAACACTACTATCAATTGATAGATCATTCTCATTTAAAGGAAATATTGATAAATCTGGGTGATCAGCAATCCTAGGATCTAGGTTTGGATTATCTATTGTTTCTATAAAATCCAGCTTGTTATCCTTTAAAAACTCTTTAAACTCAACTGTAGATTTTTGGCTAATAATTAACATAAAACTCCTCAATAAAAAAACTCCCATTATTTAAAATGAGAGTTTGTATTTGGAGGCGCCACCCAGATTTGAACTGGGGGTAAAGGTGTTGCAGACCTCTGCCTTACCACTTGGCTATGGCGCCATATAAGTTTGTCTGGCTAAAGAATCGACTCTCCATAAAATGGTCGTGCAAAGCACAAAAGTCCATCCAATATCCTGAATCCTCATGACAATAGTCAATAAGTAACCAAGGAAAACCACAGACTATAATTTTTAAAACAAAAACAACCAAGAAACGAGGAATCATTCTATTTTTAGAACAATTAACGCCACCTGGTATTTTCGATTAATTGATATTTTATTATAATAATAAAATATCAAGCGCTAATTAGCGCAAAATGGAGCGGATGACGAGATTCGAACTCGCGACCCTCGCCTTGGCAAGGCGATGCTCTACCACTGAGCCACATCCGCATGTACTTTTACATTATACAACTAAAAAAATTATTTGTAAAGTTTTTTTTACTTAATTTTTACTACAATTTCATAATCTAATTTAGATTACTCATATATTTTAAACTTTTCATTTTATTTTGTCAAATCCTCTGTCTTGAAATTTTATCTTATTATTATACAGTATATTAGATAAATATTATAGAAAAAGAGGATTTTATGTTTACATTTGATAATGTTAAGTACAAGGATATCCTTGCTATAGATGATTTAAAAATAGAGCTTGGCAAGGTGACTTGTATCACAGGACCTAGTGGGTCTGGTAAGTCTACATTTCTTAGACTTATTAATAAATTAATCTCTCCTGATAGCGGAATAATAGCTTTAAATGAAGAAAATATTGCGAGTATTAATTCGGTATCTTATAGAAGAAGGGTGCCTATGCTTTCTCAAAGCCCGGTAACTTTTCCTGGAACTATAAGGGATAATTTACTTATAGGCAGAAAATTTCAGGAAAAAAAAACTCTTAGCGATGATAAATTGCTATCTGCTTTAAAGGCTGTTAGCTTAGATGAGCCTTTGGATAAAGATATTGAAAACTTATCTGGTGGAGAACAACAAAGAGTTTCTATAGCCCGCCTTATGCTTTTAGATAGTGAAATATATCTTTTAGATGAGCCCTCTTCTGCTCTTGATGATATAACTGAAGATTTTGTTATAAAATCTATGGTTGATATGGCAAGAGATGAAAATAAAACAATAATTTATGTTACTCACTCAAATTCTATGGCTGATAAATATAGTGATAGAGTTATAAATATTGTTGATGGGAGGGTAGTCAATGGATAAGTCAGTTATAGATTTAAGTACCAATCAAATGCTTCTTACCTATGTTTTTGTAATCCTTGCTATGATTATAACCTCACTAAATGGATTAAATCGTAACAAGGAATTTATCATAGGCACTATTAGAATGACTGCTCAGCTATTTTTGGCAGGTTTTGTTCTAGTTTACATTTTTGATAGTTCATCCCTTGTTTTATCAATACTTATGATTTTGCTTATGGAATTTTTTGCTATCTTTAATATTGTTTCTTCTAAAAAAGGACAATTATCAAAGGGTATGATTGGCGCAATAAGCATTTCTCTTTTAATAGGATCAATATTTACACTAGTATTTTTCTTAATTGTCGTGGTAAGACCAACTCCTATCTATGACCCCCAATATTTAATTCCTCTTGGGGGAATGATTATAGGAAATTCTATGACAGGTATAAATCTTGCTTTAAATCAAGTTTTAAAATCAATTGATACAAATAGAGTAAATATAGAGGGATCTTTAATGCTTGGGGCTACTCCAAGAATGGCTATGGATACAATTATCCAAGATGCTTTTGATACTGCAATCACTCCAAGTTTAAATAATATAAAAAATATGGGAATAATTAACCTACCTGGTATGATGACCGGTCAAATTTTAGGTGGCGTTTCACCATTAATTGCTATAAAATATCAAATTGCAATTATGACTGCAATTTTAAGTTCTGTAACCATATGTGTATTTTTCTTCCTACGCTTAGGTTACAAAAAATTCTTTAACGAACAAGGACAGTTAATTAGAAATCAGCAATAAAACCACAAAGAGCACCACTTGGGTGCTCTTTTTATGTAAGTCATAGGGTTGCGAAATTCTTTGTCCTTACATTATATGTATATCCTAAATTTGATATAATAGGTAAACTTTTAGTAAAAAATATATAAAAACTATGTAAAAAATCGCCCACCTTAATGAGCGATTTTTTTAGTCTAATTCTAAAGCACCGGTATATAATTGATAGTAAGTGCCACCTTTTTTCATTAATTCAGTGTGGTTACCTCGTTCTATTATCCTACCTTGCTCCATAACCATAATTACATCCGCATTTTGGATGGTAGATAGTCTATGGGCTATAACTATAGAAGTAGATCCTTTCATTAGTTTATCCATAGCCTTGGTTACTTTTATTTCTGTTGTTGTATCAATTGAACTTGTTGCTTCATCTAGTATAAGCATCGGTGGATTTGCTATCGCTGCTCTTGATATGGAAATTAATTGGTTCTGTCCATCGGATAGTGATGAACCATCCCCACTTATTTCCGTTTCATAGCCTTCTGGTAGCCTATTTATAAAACCATTTGCTCCTGCAAGCTTAGCTGCATTTATAATTTCATCTTCACTAGCATTTAGTTTTCCATAGCTAATGTTATCATTTACACTTTCTGTAAATAAGTTTACATCTTGAAGTACCATTCCAAAGGCTTTTCTTAAGTGGTCTTTTTTGATATCTCTAGTATCTATACCATCTATTTTTATAGATCCACTATCAATTTCATAAAATCTTGTTATTACATTCGTTACAGTTGTTTTTCCAGCTCCAGTTGACCCTACAAGGGCTATTTTTTCACCTGGATTAGCATAAAATGTTACATCTTTTAGAATTTTATCTTTGCCATTATAAGAAAAATCTACATGTTCAAAGTCAATTCTTCCTTCCAGTTGTTTATAGACTGGCTTTCCATCTTCTTCCCATTTCCAAGAATAGCATCTTTCTCCAGTACATTCGATAGCATTGCCATTTTCATCTACTCTTGCATTTACTAGCTCCACGTAACCAGTATCTTTTTCTATAGGCATTTCTATGATTTCAAATATACGACTAGCCCCTGCCATAGCAGAAAAGACTGCGTTTGCTTGTTGGGAAATATTTGAAATAGGTCCTTGTAATTGACGAGCAGTTGTTAAAAACGTTGCAAGTATACCCACTGTCATTGACCCATTTATAGTTAAAACAACACCTGTTACCGCAAGAATTGCATACATTATATTTATTGCATTTACTAAAAATGGCATCATCTTACCAGCATTTACTAAAGCATCCGCCATAGATGACCTTAAATTTTCTGATTTTTCATCAAATTGATTTATTATATCATTTTCTTTATTAAATACTTTTATAACTTTTTGGCCAGATAGCATCTCTTCATCAAAACCATGGAGGATTGATACATTTTTTTGAGATTCTTTAAATAGTCTTCCTGTTTTGCTTACTATATTTTTTAAAACAAAAACCATAATTACAAGCCCTATAAACATTACTAAGGTAAGTAATGGTGATAGAGATATCATTACAACTATAGTTCCTATTATCATTAAAATAGATCTAATTAAAGTTGGAAGGGTTGATGATAATGATTGGGAAAGTGTATCAGTATCATTGGTAAACCTACTCATTATCTGACCATGTTGGTTAGTGTCAAAAAAGTTTACAGGCATCTGTTGGATTTTGACAAATAAATCATTTCTAAGATTTTTTACTGACCTTTGTCCTATACGAATCATTAGCCTGTTATAAATAAAGGTAGTAATTACAGATACTAGATAGACAAAGCCCATCTTAATAACTGCTATTTTTAATCCATTAACATCACCTTTTAAAATATAGGTATCTATTATAGGTTGCATCATTGATATGCCCCATACTTGAGTAACTGATGATGCTATTACACATATAAATACAACCACCATTTGCCATTTATTATTAAATAGATAGGCAAAAAGATTTTTAAGGGAAGCCCAATCTAGGTCACGAGATTTTTTATCAGTAGAAATTTTTACTTCTTCTGTTTTAACTTCAGCTTTTTTATTACTCATCTTCCCCTCCTTTTTGTTGAATATCATAGGTCATTTTATATATTTCGTTTCTCTCATATAATTCTTCTGCTGTGCCTATGTCAGATATTTCTCCATTATCCATAACGATTATTCTATCAGCCTTCTCAAAGGATGATAATCTTTGAGAAATAATAATTTGTGTCATATCTTTATCTAAGTTACTAAAGCCTTCTAATAATTTGGCTTCTGTTTTAGTATCAACAGCGCTAGTTGAGTTATCTAATATTAAAATTTTTGGTTTTTTAAGCAGAGATCTTGCAATAGTTAGTCTTTGTTTTTGACCACCTGATACCCCTGTACCACCTTGGCCAAGCTCGGATTCGTATCCGTCGCTTCTTTCTCTTACAAATTCATCAGCTTGGGCAATTTTTGCCATAGCTACTACTTCATCAAAACTTGCATTAGAATCTCCCCATTTTAAGTTATCTATAATTGTTCCAGAAAACAAGGTATTTTTTTGTAAAACTATAGTTACATTTTCTCTTAATGTTTTTAAATCGTAGTCTTTAATATCATGGCCACCCACTTTTAGGCTACCTTCTGTGATATCATAAAGTCTTGGTATTAATTGGACAAGAGTTGATTTTGCTGAACCAGTTGGTCCAAGTATACCTATTACCTCACCAGATTTTATGTGTAAATCTACATTTTTAAGCTGGTAGGCATCAGAATCTTCTTCGTATTTAAAACTTACATTATCAAAATCAATTGACCCATCTTCTAGGTTTAGACCTTCTATCTTGTCGTTATTATCCATTGAAATTTCTCTAGTTAAAACTTCTTTAACACGGGTAACTGAAGGAGATGCTGTCATTAGCATGGTAATTACCATTGATAAACCAATAAGTGATCCTAAAAGCATCATGGCATACATGTTAAAGGATACTAAATCTCCTACTCCAAGATTACCATTTATAATTTCGATTCCACCAAACCATGTTAAGGCAACAAAGGCCACATATAAAATTGCATTTGCTGTTGGGAAAACATAAGAAACTGTTCCCTCTGAACTATCGGCTAGCTTAAACATTTCTTCATTAGCACTATCAAATTTATCTATCTCATATTTTTTTCTAACAAAGGCTTTCACAACCCTCATATTATTTAAGTTTTCTTCTATAATTAGGTTTAGCTTGTCATATTGTTTACGAGTTTGCCTAAATTTTGGAATAGCCCTTGATGTAATTGATAATAAAATAATTACTAATATTGGCATCAAAACTAAAAATATAAGAGATAATTTTGAGCTAGTGTTAAATGCTAGGATAAAGGAAACTATTGCCATTACTATTGTTTTTATAACAAATCTTGTTGTCATAAAAGTTGATTGGGCTAGGGACTGCATATCTGTTGTAAGTCTTGTTAAAAGTGATGGCACCCCAAAATATTCAAAGTCCTCAAAGGCAAAATCTTGAATTTTTCTAAATTGAGCCTTTCTTACATTATTTGAAAGTCCTGTAGATGTAATACCTGCATTTTGTGAAGCCTTTATACCTGTAAACATAGAAAGTAGGGATAAAGCTACTATAATTGCTCCATATTTTAAAGCCTGGCTTGAGTCTTTTTGATAGATTACTTCATTTAAAATAACCCCCATTACAGCAGGTATTAAAAGTTCAAAAATAGTTTCTAATACTGTCATTATCATAGAAATTATTCTATTTTTTCGATATTGGTTTAAGTATTGCTTTAAATATGAAAAAGCTTCATTAAACTCTAATAAACTTTTCATATGACCTCCTCATTCATATTTTCTTCTATTACTTTTATTATCTGATTTAGATCTTCTTCTATAGATCTTATTGTCTTAGCACCCAGTTGGTCATAAATTTTACTATTAGAAAAACTTAAAGACCTATTTATATTCGCTACTTCTTCTGCACCTTTATCAGTTAATACTAATTTCTTAACTCTCTTGTCGCTATCAATAGACTTCATATAAATCAGGTCATTGTCTTTTAAATTCATAATTATGCTATTTACTGTTTGTTTGGGCATATTAAGAATATTTACTAAATCTTTTTGAGTTAAATTCTCAATCTTATCTATATGAAATAAGATAATGGACTCTATATTATTTAGGCCAAAGGCCTCCACTCTTTGCTTATTAAGGCCATTTAGCTTCCTTAATAAGGAAAAAATATTAAAAATTTCGCATGAATTTTCGTCCAATTTTAGACCTCCTAATAAATACTACTATAGTATAGTCTATAAATGGACTTTGTCAAGTGAATTTTTGCAATTAAATTGTATAGTATTATGGTTAAAAGGAGTAAAAATGATTGAATATTTAGAAAAACAAAATGTTGATAAAAATCTTATAAAAGAAGTTGAAATATATAGAGAAAAAAATGGATTATTTGATGATCCACGTGTGACAAAACCAGAATTTAACTATTATGGAAAGGAAGTTTTAGAACAAGCTATTTCTGCAATTCTAGCTGGCAAAAATATTTTGCTAACTGGTGCAAAAGCTACAGGTAAAAACGTGCTTGCTTCAAACCTATCTTATTTATTTGCTAGACCATCTTGGAATGTCTCCTTTCATATAAATACTGATTTTAATTCACTAATCGGTGCTGATACCTTTAAAGATGGAGAAGTTTCTTTTAGAAGAGGACCTATCTATGAAGCAGCAACCCAAGGTGGTTTTGCAGTTTTAGATGAGATAAATATGGCAAAAAATGAGGCAATTTCCGTTTTACACGCAACTCTTGACCACAGAAGAATAATTGACCTCCCAGGTTATGAAAAGATAAACCTAGATCCAAATACAAGATTTATAGCAACCATGAACTACGGTTATGTGGGTACTCGTGAAGTAAACGAAGCCCTAGCGTCTAGATTTATGATTATAAATATGCCAAATATTACCCGTGAAAACCTAGACCAATTATTAAAAGATACTTTCCCAAAACTAAAAGATAAATATAGAGATGCCTTTTTAGATATGTTCATTTCTCTACAATTTAAGAGTGAAAATAACGAAATTTCTACAAAATCTGTAGACTTACGTGGACTTATTTCTTCTATCGAAACTATGGAAGTAGGACTAAATCCATACGAAGCAATTTTAATGGGTATTGCCAACAAATCCTTTGATGAATTTGAAAGACAAATTGTAATAGATACTATAAAAACAAAGGTGCCACCAGTTATCCAGGAGAGCGTTTTTAATGACTGAGTCTCTTGATAAAATTCGAGAATATAATATTATTTGGGATTTTGCAGACAATTATAGATTTACGCCAGCTAAGTCCTACCCCATGGATGAAGTTTATAAAAATATCATCTACGGATTTACCTACAAGACCTTTGACACAAAGATCTTAAACTCATTTTTTGCTTATTTAAGAAGTGAAAATCCATTTTATGAAGAGTTTAAGTTTATAACAAATCTTTTGATAGAAGAAATATCTTTTAAAAAGCTTAGCAAAGAAAACTTAGTTATAGATGATTTACAAAAAGAATATGCTAGAAAAAAATTAACTAGATACCGCTACCACGAACCTGATAATTTGATTGAGCAAATGGAAAAAGCCTACTATGGCAAGGTTTTAAATAAACCCATAGTAGAAGGACCGGTATTTAGGTCTATTTATGAAGCAATATTTAAAATAAATACTACAGATACTAATGTCTTAGTCGATGAATTAAACGATGTTTTTAAAACTTATTTTAATTTTGAAAGGGCCAAGGAAGAAGAAGAACTGTTTGAAAAAATGGTTGAAGAAAATAAGCCCCAAGAGTTTAAATCAGAAGATGACGATAGCCCAACAGAATATAGCGATGAAAATATAGACGAGCAATTTGGTATTGGGGCAGCAGAATTTACCGGTCTTATCTATTATGAAGATAGAAAAGAAGATTTAAACAAAAACTTAATGTTTATGAATTCTTCTCAGGATGACTACCATTCTTCCAGTGAATTTATAGAAGATTTTTTTGGCAAACCTATACTGCCTTTAGGCCAGATAGAAAAAATTGAAAAAGAGGTAGCTACTGGTATTCATAGCAATAAAAAACTTTACTTTACCAAGGGTGAATACACCCATAAACCAAATGCTAGATTCTACAAAGAAAATAGACGTGAGCAATTTGAAAGAAACAAAAAGTATATAGAAAGTAATTTTGCTATAAATCACAGAAATATAAATGAGCTATCATTAGCCATTAAAAATTCATTGGCTACCTTTGAAGACTATGTAGATGTTACCAAAAACTATGGAGTAATCGACTCTGCAAAGGTATGGAGAGCGCCTGTAGTCCATGACTATGATGTATTTTTAAACCAAGAAAATGATGAAGTAACTAAATTTAAGGTTGATTTAATTTTAGATGCCTCAGCTAGCCAAATAGAACGCCAACATATAGTTGCCAACCAAGCTTATATCATAGCAAAAGCCATGGATGAAGTAGGTATCCCTATTAGAGTTACTAGCTTTTCAACGCTTCGTGATCACACAGTTTTTAATGTTTTTCGTGATTATAATGAAAAAAATAAAAATACCGAAGTATATAACTTTTTTGCAGCAGGGTCAAATAGAGATGGTCTAGCCTTTAAAACCCTCCACCATCTAATAGATATAACTGAAGATGTCCGTCATTTAGTAATAGTCCTATCAGATGGAAAGCCAAATGATGAAAGAGCTAATATAAATACCGTAAAGGTAAAAGATAAGGACCAGTATACTGGGCAAACTGCCATAGATGATACTGCCTTTGAGATAAGAAATTTAAGAAATGATAATGTTTCTGTCTTAGGTGTATTTACTGGAGAAGATGATGATGTGGAAAATGCAAAATTAATCTATAACAGAGATTTTGTAAGAATAACTAACCTAGAAAACTTTAGTAAAGTTGTTTCAATCTTTATGAAAAATCAAATATTAAATTAAAAGCAGCAGGCATTGTACCTACTGCTTATTTTTTTCCCTAGCAGATCTTCTAGGATCTTTTCTCCTATTAAATTCTCCTAAAGTATCACCTTTTTGATTTGGTGCTTGTATATGTTTTTTTGCTTTTCTTTTTCTAAATACTTTATGGTAGATTATATTTACGAGATTCATTACCTCTGGTATTCTTGCAATTAGAATTAAAAATCCATATACCAAAGCAGCTAGTAAAATCGCTATAAATAAGGCTAGGATATGTGGCATCTTGCCACTGGTTAGTTTATAAACACCACTAGCAGTTAGCGCCATAAGGGCAGTTGCAATTATGATTTTAATTATAGATAATAAAGCTGTCTTAAAATTAAAAGAGCCAAAGTTATCTCTAAATTTATAAATCATTAATATAGAGCCCACAATTGTTGAAATAACAGTAGAAAGTGCTAATCCATTTATTCCAAAAAAGTTTATTAATATCATATTAAAAATAATATTTATAAGCTGTTGTAATACAACAATTACAACTGGTGTTTTTGAATCTCCTACTGCATAAAATCCTCTATCCACAACATCTGAAATTGATTGGAAAATTACAAATGGTGCATAGCTTGATAATAAACTTGCTACAATAATTGTATCTTCTGGAGTAAAAGCATTCCTTTCAAAAACAAGCTCTATAATTGGTTGAGATAGTACAGACATTCCAATAGTTGCAGGAACTACCAGTAATAATGTAGTTACAACTGATGAAGAAATGGACTTTTTCATAGAATTGATTTTTCCAGATTGACCAAGCTCTGCTATTTTTGGAAAAAGTGCTGTCGTAACAGAAACTGTAATAACACCTGTAATTAAAGTGAGCATAGTTTTTGCATAAAATAATTTGGAAATAGATGCCTTACCAAAATATGCTGATGCCATAGAGTTATCTACTATTATAGAAATCTCACCAGCTGCAGATGATACTATAACTGGTATTGCTATAACCATTAATTGTCTAACATATTTATTGGAAAAATCTATAATCCTATCATGGTGGTAGCCAGATTTTCTAGTAGCTCTTGGGAACAGTATATATTGTAGAACATTTCCTAAAAGCGCTCCTATTATAAGTAAATAGGCATTTCCAGTTTTTCCTGTAAGGACTGTAAAGATAATTATTACAATATTCATAATTATCCCAGTAATAGCAGGATTAAAGAAATCTCCCTTTATATTTAGATAACCTCTAAATACTGCAGAATAAAGGTAAGCATAAACTGCAAACATCATTATTCTTGTGTAGTTAGCTGCTAGATCTAGCCACTCTCCATCTAAGTCTGGAGAAAGAACTTTTGAAAATGGTTTTGCAAAAACTAAACCTAATATAAGAGCAATTGTTGCAAATACCATCAAGATATTAAAAATATTTGAGGTAAACTTCTCTGCAGAAGCCTCACCTTCTTCGTTTTTTGCTCTATTATAGATAGGGATAAAACCTGAAATAATACCAACTGCTACAAAGTTTGCAACAACTACCGGAAGAGTATTTGCAGTTGTATAAATTGATTTTAGTTCGCCCGCTCCTATATAATTTGCCATAACCGCTTCTCTAACAAATCCAAAGATTTTTGAGATGATGGTTATAAACATGAGCATAAATGTCGTTTGACCCATAATAACCTCTCTTATTATTTCATCTACTTATTATATCTATAAAAAAAAGTAAATACAACTATAAGTGGATAATCTTATTTTTATTTATAGAAAAAAGCTCAAAATCTTCTGGGTTGTGGCTTACTATTATTATAGATTTTCCCTTAAATTTATTATTTAAAAGATTTGCTATTTCTTTTTTACTAGATGCATCTATCCCAGTAAAAGGCTCATCCATAATTAAAATATCACCAGCAAATAAATAAGCACGAGCTAGGGCAACTTTTCTTTGCATACCCCCACTTAATAAATTAATATTTTTACCTATATCATAGATGCCAAATTTATTGAGAATCTCTTTAGCTAAATTACCATCATCAGTTATTAATCTTAAATTATCTAAAGCTGAAATCTCATTAATTAGCCTATTTTCTTGAAATACTACTGAAGCTTTGGAAAAGTTTTTATTAATAGTTCCAGTATCTGGTTTTTCTAGACCCAAGATTAAATTTAATATAGTAGTTTTTCCTATACCAGACTTGCCAAAAATCGCCATATTTTCTCGATCAGCTAGATAAAAAGAAAAGTTATCAAGAATTTTTTTATTATAGGACTTAGATACATTTTTAAATTCAATCATAGTTTGCTCCCAAAAGTTTTTTAAGTAAGTTCTCAAAAAGTGATGATACCAATAAAATTGCCAAAGTCCAGGCAAATAGACTTGGCATATCTAAATATACTTTAGCATTATAAAGGTTATTCCCTATGGAGTTTTGAGGAAGTCCTATAACTTCAGCTGCTATACCCGCCTTAAAAACCAAACCCGATATACTTATAATAGAAGAAAACAAAAAAGGTTTTGCCTTTATCCTATAAATATATTTTATTTTCTTTTGCTCAGTCACCTGATAAATATCAGCCATTTCTAAAATATTTTTGCTGATATTAGCTAATCCATCAAAAACATTTTGAAAAATTAAGGGCATGGCCATGATAAAACTTACATAGATAGAAAGATATGTTTTGTTTGCCCAAAATAATAAAAATATTACTATGCTTGTAAGGGGAACTGACCTAAAAATGCGAATAAGAGGGCTAATAAATTCATTAAATAAAGGGGATTTATAGGCAAAATATGCAAATATTGTCCCTATTAGAATAGATAATATAAAACCTCCTATTATTTTGCTTGTAGAGGCAAATATTGCCTTATAAAAATCAATTTGTCCTAATAGATGTATAAATTTTCTAAATACAAGAAGAGGAGATGGTAGTAGTATCTCCTCTTTTATAAGACCAGCCATAATTTGCCAAATCAATATCCAAATTATAGCTATTAAAATTTTTCTTAATTTATTTTGTGTAGTAGAAGTCATCTGCTGGTAAGGATCCTCCTACTAATTGAGGATTGCTTTGATATAGATGATCAAGATAGCTTTCAACCATGGTTTTCATCTCATCCCCATCAATGTATTTTAAAGCAAGATTTGGTAAAGCTTTTTTTGCCACCGCTTCTGGCATAATATCGTATTTTCTAAGAAGGGCTGCAGTAGCATCTACATTTACGTTTGCTTCATCAATTGATTTTTCATACATTTCTAATAAAAGCGACACATCTATTTCATCTAAATATTCACTTCTAGCTACTAAAACTGCAGAAATAAGAGGGCTAGATGTGGCTTCTTCATAAAGTTTATTGATATCTAAGGCAACCTTTGCATTTTCGTTTTTCATCAATACATTTGTTACCATTGGCTCTGGCAAAAGGGCAACTTTTGCTTCTCCTGCTATCATTTTTTGAGATACTTCACTAGCTTCTGCTAGATATTCTATATTAACATCACTTTCGCTAAAGCCAGCATTTTTTATAACTTCATTTATAGCAAGGTCTGGTGTTGCTCCCTTGCCTGATGTATAAATAGTTTCTCCACTATTTACTAAATCTTCTATAGAATTTATATCTAAATCACCATTTTCAACTAAGTATAAAACACCGAGGTTATTTATTGCTAAAACTTTTATCTTGCCGTCAGTTTTATTATAAACAGTAGATGCAAGGTTTGGAGGAATAATTGCCATATCAGCTTCGCCAGAAACTAATTGTGGAATTACTGCATCTGGAGCTCCCTCTACTGACTCATTGAAAATAAAGCTTGAATTCTCATTTTTTGAGCTATCTAGCATATTTATTGCCCCAGCACTTGTAGGACCCTTTAGCATAGCAAGATTGCCTTGGTAAGTAGCTTCGTTTTTTTCTTCTGCTACTTCCGCTTGCTTTTCTTCTGGTTTTTCTATTTGAGTTTCCTCTACTTTTTCTGATTTTTCTACTTGTTCTGCTGTTTTATTGTTATTTTCATCATTAGTTGTATTACTAGAACATCCTATTAACCCGAGGGCTAATAGGATGACTAGTGACTTAGATTTAAATTTCATCAATTAATTTCCTTAATTTATTTTAATAAATCATCATTTGGTCTATCTTCAGCTGGAATGTGAATATTATCAGCTGGAGATTTAAAGTCAGATGCTTTAGAGAATGCTTTTACAGCTTTTGATGTTTTATTATCTGCAATTACTACTCCTGGTCCACCAACACATCCACCTTGACAAGCCATACCTTCGATTAGTTTGCCATCTTTACGTCCTAGTTTTGCCATTTGTGCAAGTTTTACACAGTTTGCAAGTCCATCTGCAGCTTCAACATCTATTTCGATACCTGGTTTTATTTCTTGAGCACGTCTTACAACTGCTTCAGCTACTCCACCACCTACTGCGTAGTATCTACCTGTTTCTGAAGCATCCATCATAACTTCATCTACTTCGATTTCTGATGGTTCGATGCCTTTTGCAAGGAACATTCCTAGAAGTTCTTCATAGGTTATTACAAAGTCTATTATTTCTGCTACTTCTGGCTCTAAAGCTTCTAATTTTTTAGAAATACATGGTCCTATAAAGGTTATTTCACAGTTAGGATCTTTCTTTTTAAGTTGTAATCCTGTATAAATCATTGGTGTAGATGATTCTGATATGTATTCATTGATATCTGGGAATTTCTTTCTTACCATCATCTTCCATGAGAAGCAGCAAGATGTTCCCATAAATGGAAACTCGCCTGTTGGTACTTTTTCTAAGTATTCGTGAGCTTCATTCATTGTTGTAAGGTCAGCACCTAAACCTACTTCGATAACTTCATCAAAACCTAATTGTTTGATAGCTTCTCTAGTTTGTTCTGGGCTTACATCAGGACCAAATTGGCCTACAAATGATGGAGCAACTATAGCATAAGTTTTCTTTTCTGATTGAATAGATTTTACTAGTTGGTAAATTTCAGATTTATCAGAAATTGCTCCAAATGGACATGTACTAATACATTTACCACACGCTACACATGCTTCAGCATCTATATCTGCACGACCTAATTCATCTGAGTGGATAGCATTTACCCCACAGCTAGCTGCGCATGGTCTTTTTTGGTGATTGATTGCATTATATGGGCAAGCCTCAACACATTTACCACATTTAATACACTTATCTTGGTCAATAACTGATCCATCTTTAGTAAATGTAACTGCATTTTTTGGACACACATTTACACATGGATGGCCGATACATGCCATACATTGGTCTGTTACTGTTACTTTATTTTCTGGACAAGATTGGCAAGCTATTTTAATTACGCTTACTAAAGGTGGATTGTAAATTCTGTGGCTTACATCCATTTTATCAAGACCTTCTGTTATAGCATCAGTTTTATCTGCTGTTCTAGCATCAAGGCCGATACCCATTCTAAGTCTTTCACCCATTACCGCCCTGTCTAAGAAAATATTTTCTCTATATTGAGCTTCTTCTCCAGGAAGTATATCATATACTTCAAGTCCTATGTCTGTGATTGGTCTATTTTCATAAGCAATTTTTGCTATATGTTCAAAGGCCATTCTTCTTATGTTTAATATGTCTATGTATGTTTCTTTCATTTATTTGACCTCATTATTAAATTGGTATTTATTAAATATATGTTCCATAAGCTCTTCTGGCTTAATTTTTTCAAAATATGTATCATCAACTTTTGCTAACGGAGCGCTATTGTCTGAATCTTTTACTTCATCCATAATATTTGTAAAATCTACGTCTATTTCTGGTTTTTCTTTTATTTTTTCGAAAGCATAAGCTTTTAGTAAGTCACTTCTTACTTCATGAACTGAATCTAATAAAAACTCACTGCCTGCTGCGGTGCATCTTGCACACGAACAAATTACAACTTTCATATGACCTCCTTATTGGTTATATATAAATTATAGCAAAGAAAAAGCTTATAAGCAATGATAATAATTTATCACTACTTATAAACTATCTTTTCTATCAAGTCCTAAAGGAATTTCAATAATAAATTTAGTTCCATCACCTAGTTTTGATTCAACTTTTATATCATATTCTAGGTAATTTATGATATGTTTTACTATAGATAGGCCAAGGCCTGTAGATTTTTGATTTCTTTTTCTAGACTTATCTACCACATAAAATCTTTCAAATATTCTTTTAGTATCAGCAGGAGATATACCTATACCACTATCAGCTATGGTTAAGAAATAAGTGTTTTCTTTGATTAGATAAGAAAACTCAATAGATCCACCTACTTTATTGTATTTTATAGCATTTTCATAAATATTTGATATTAAATCATAAAAGAGTGATTTGGAAGTTTTAATCTTAAAGGGTTTTACATTATTGACCACTGAAATATTTTTATTATCAGTTAGTCTTTTATATTTTTCTATACTTGCATTTATTACTTCATTTATATCTACTTCTACAAAATTTTTATCAAAATTATTCTCATCTAATTTAGAGATTTTTAAGATATCATCTATTATTTCTAATAATCTGTTTCCTTCTTTAAAGATTATTTGAGCAAATTTTTCAACATCATCTTTCTTGGCAATACCCGTTGCAATTAGTTCTGCATATCCATTAATCGATGTAAGAGGACTTTTTAGCTCGTGGGTAACATTTGCAGAAAATTCCCTGCGCATTTGCTCAGAGCGTACATCCTCAGAGTTATCCACTATAATCATTGCATAGGCTCTTTTTTCACTAGTGCTTAAAGGATCTATAAATATTCTTAAATAGTAGCCATTTATTTTTAAATCTAAACTTTTACTGCGTTTTAAAATAGATGCTTCTCTAAGGGCAAGATTATATTCTTTATTAGAAATTAGATTAGTAATATGTGCATCTTCGCTAACACCTAAATAACTTTTAGCAGAAGTATTCATCAACTCTACATTACCTTCTCCATCAAAGAGAATGAAGCCTTCTTTCATATTGCTAGTTATATTTGTAAATTCTAATAATCTAGCCTTTAAGGCATTTCTTTCTTGACTTGCCTTCTCTATTTCATCCTCATATCCTTTAAGGTAATAAGTTATTTCATCGTAGTTACTATCTTTTAAGATATTACTATAATTATCAAAATTTATATTTGATATGTAGCTATTTATATGTTTATCAACATATTTATTTATTAAAAAGCTTATCACAGCAGCTAAAGCTATATGAAAAATCAATAGATATACATTTATGTAAAACCAAATGTTATTATGATAAGCCATTAGTAAGGTGTTATTAGACTTAGTTTTAGCACCATAAACTTCTTGATCCTCTGAAGCTTTAAAAAAATTTTCCTCATTTTCATAATCCTGAGTTTTTAGATAACTTTTTTGGTATTTTTTTAAATTTATTTTATCTGGATTAAATAAAGTCTCATTTTTACTGTCTAAGTAAGCCAATGATAAATTTTTATGGTTATTATTAAATTTTTCTAGAGTATCTATGAAATCGGCTTCTTTTTCTTCCATTAAAAGAAAGCCCAAAGAATTTTTTGCAAAATCACTTTGAGCTTTGTCCTTTGTCCTATAAGAAATACTATTGCTAACTAGAAAAGTTAGAGCCAAAATTAAATAAGCCAATCTTTTCATAGATTTTTGTGCAAGATTTTTCATATTTCTCCAAATTTATAACCTAAGTTCCTTACTGTTTTTATATGACGACCTTCTGATAATAGTTTATTACGAAGAGATGCTATATGAACATCTACTGTTCTAGTTTCACCTTCATAATCATATCCCCATATCTTAAGTAAAAAGTCTTCCCTAGTAATTACATTTCCTATGTTATTCATAAATAATAAAAGCATTTCAAATTCTTTAAATGTCAAATCTATTGGTTTACTATTTACCTTTACAGTTCTTTTTTTTGTATTAATGGAGATATTTTCATAATGTATATGATCACTATCTTTTTTTACAGATCTCCTTAAAACAGCCTTGACTCTAGAAATAAGCTCAAGAATTGAAAATGGTTTTGTAATATAGTCATCTGCTCCCGATTCTAATCCTAAAACTTTATCAAATTCATCTGTTCTAGCTGTTAGTAAAATAACTGGTATATCAGAAAATTCTCTTATTTCTTCTAAGATTTCTATACCATCTTTTTCCGGAAGCATTATATCAAGTATCAAAAGCTGTCCGCCTTTTTGCTTGATGATATTTACTATATCTAAACCATCTTCAAATGTACTTACTTCATATCCTTTTTCAGTTAAAGCATAGTCTACTAAATTCCTTATAGACTTATCATCTTCAACTACATAAATCATTTTTAAAGCCTCGTTGCTAAATCGCCGACTCTGGCTAAACGATCGCCTAATCTTTCAAAATATTTATAAAGGAGAACTTTTTCAGAAAGTTCTATTGCACCTATACTATTATTTTTATTTAAGTCTGCAATATAATTTACCGCTTCCACAAATAGCTTATTATTTACTTCATCATCTTCGATAGTTTTTAAACCTAAATCATTATCATTGTTAATAAAACTATTTATGCTATCATTGGCCATTTGTCTTTGGTTAGATATAAATCTTTTTACAAAATCAATTTCTTCATCTGTTAATGGATATTCAATCATTATCATAGAAGCTTGGGCTAAGTGACTTGCTATTCTTTTATAAGTAGAAGCAAGTTTAATTGACATTTGCAAAAATCTTAAATCTTTTGCAACTGGTTGTTGTAAGGCTAATAATTCAAAACAAAATCTTTCTATATCCGCAGCATTGCGTCTAATATCATCATTTAGTTCTATTATTTCTTCAAGATTTTTATTATTATTATTTTCTAAAAATAAATCTACTTTGTCATAGCAAAGAATTACAAGCTCCATTAGTTCATTGCTCATTCTCTTAATGGAGTCTAGGTCTTGTCTATATCTTGTTCTCATACTAACCAAACCTTCCTGTAATGTAATCTTCTGTCCTTTTATCTCTAGGATCTTCAAAGATTTGTTTGGTATCATCCATCTCAATAACTTCACCTGTTAAGAAAAATGCAGTTTGATCTGAAATACGCGCAGCTTGTTGCATATTGTGAGTCACAATAACTATTGTGTATTGTTCTTTTAGATCTTCCATTAACTCTTCAATAGAAGCTGTAGATATTGGGTCTAGGGCTGAAGTTGGCTCATCCATTAGAACTATCTCAGGTTTTACAGATAGTGTTCTTGCTATACAAATTCTTTGTTGTTGCCCACCTGAGAATGACAAAGCATTTTGGTCAAGCTTATCTTTTACTTCATCCCAGATTGCTGCTTGTTTTAATGATGTTTCTACTATTTCATCTAAAGTATCTTTATCCTTGATACCATCTAGTTTTGGGCCATAGGTCAAGTTATCATAAACTGATTTAGAAAATGGGTTTGGAGTTTGAAATACCATCCCTACATTACGACGTAAATTTACTACATCTACATCTGGTTTATAAATATCATTACCTTTTATCTCGATAAGTCCATCAATTCTACAGTTTTTTACAAGGTCATTCATCCTGTTAAAGCATTTAAGTGTTGTAGATTTACCACAACCTGAAGGACCTATAAAAGCAGTTACCTGACCTTTTTTGATATCCATGTTTACTCCTTTAAGAGCTTGGAAATCTCCATAGTATAAGTCAAGGTCTTTTACAAGAATTGCCGTTTCTAAATCAGAATATTTATTTTTTTGATCAAGGGTATGAACTGGTTTGTTATTATCCCTTTGATCATAATCTAGGCTATAGTCAGTGCTTGTACTTGTTGCTTTATTTGTCGTATTAGATGTATCTTTAATATTTACATCCTCACTTTTACCTAGATTTTTATCTAAACTAGCCTTTCTTTTATCGGAAGGCTCGAATGTTTTTTTATCCATTTATTTCTCCTCTTAGTTAACTAAGGTTTTAGTAATTTTTCCTGATATCCAGTTAATTAATATAACAAATATCAGTAGTAAAACTGCAGTAGCATAAGCTTCTTTTACATGGAAACCTTCTGAGGAAAGCATGTACATGTGTACAGCTAGAGTTCTTGCTGAGTTTCCAAGAGTTTTTGGAATAGAAGGTTGAGTACCCATAGTATAAATTAATGCTGCAGACTCTCCAACTATCCTACCTGTTGATAGAAATATACCACCTAAGATACCATCCATGGCTTCTGGTAAGACTACTTTAAAAATAGTTTGAATTTTTGTAGCACCAAGAGCTAAAGATGCGTGTGCTTGAAGGGGATTAACAGTAAGTATTGCTTCTTCTGTAGTTCTAATAATAGTTGGAAGGATCATGATAGCGACTGTTAGACATCCAGCTATTAAAGAATATCCCATACCTAGACCTAGATTTGTTTTAGTTACAAAAAATAAATATCCAAATAAACCATAAACAATAGATGGAATTGATGATAAGATTTCTGTAGCAAATCTTACAGCTTTAATAAAGTACTTGTTTTCAGCATAATTTGATAGGTAGATAGCTGTAAAAATACCCATTGGTAATGCGATTAATAATGTTAATAAAATAGTAAATAATGTCGAAATTAAGGCCGGCATTATAGATACGTTTGTTGAAGTGTATTTCCATTCAAATAATGATGGTGATATGTTTGGTATACCTTGAAATAAGATGTAGAGAATAATTATTCCACCAAAAGCATATGCCAACACAGTAAATAGCCATACAAAAATTTTATAAGCTTTAGTCATATATACTCCTAGTCAATAATTAATACTTTTGCTCACTCTTACTTCTTATAATATTAAATATAATATTGATTAATAATATAAAGAAGAACAGTACCATACCTGTTGCAATTAGAGATTCTCTATGCATACCAGATGCATATCCCATTTCTAGAACGATATTAGTTGTTAGAGTACGAGCTCCATCTAAAACCGAACCTGGCATTCTTGGTTGGTTACCAACTACTAGATAAACTGCCATTGTTTCACCGATAGCACGACCAATAGCAAGGATAATTGAAGAAAAGATACCGCTTTTAGCATAAGGAAGCATAACGTGATGAATAGTTTCTTCTTTTGTAGCCCCAAGCGCTAATGATCCAGTATAAAATACTTTTGGTACTTGGCGAAGAGAGTTTTCTGAAATATTTACCATAGTAGGTAAAATCATTATGCTAAGCAAGATAGATGCTGTAAGCATATTGTACTGAGAAGTATGGAATATTTTACCAATTCTAGGTGCAAGCACCACCATGGCAAAGAAACCATATACTACTGAAGGGATAGCTGCCAATAAGTTTATTAATGATTTTAGAAAGTTATAACTTTTATCAGCATAATAAGCCATAAAGATAGACACTGCTAGCCCAAAAGGAAGGGCAATCAGTGTTGATAAGGCTGTAACAATAAGAGAGCCTACAATCATAGGCAAGATTCCAAAACTTGCTGGTTTTGCTGTAGGCGCCCATTTTTCTCCCGTTATAAACGGAACAAGTCCGTATTTACTTACGAAGTCTATTCCTGATCTAAAGATAAAGAATATGATTAAAAATATAAGTATTACGGACATTGCTGCTGATATAAGGAATAAGATTTCTCCAAATCTTTCCTTTGTATTTTTCATTTTCTTAGTTTAAATCTCCAGTATTTTTAAGTTCACCTGCAAAGATTTGTTTTAGTTGATCAACTGTTAGGTCTTCAACTTTGCTGTCTTTATTTACGATAACAGCGATTCCGTCTGTTGCGATTACTTCTGGGGTTAGTTCTTCTTTTTCTTCATCTTTAAGCTCTCTTGAAGCCATAGCGATTTGTGCTGCGCCATCGATAGCTGCTTCAATACCTGCAGATGATCCGTTAGATTGGATTTCAATTGTTACATCTGGGTTAAGAGCTTCATAAGCTTCTTTGAATTTTTCCATAAGTGGAGTTACAGATGTTGATCCTGCTACTGTTATAGATCCGCTTAAACCTTCTGCTGCTGTGTATTCTTCAGTATCTTTTAAAGGTACATATCCTTCTTCTTTTACAAGTTCTTGTGCTTGTTTAGATAAAGCATATTTTAAGAAGTCTTGAGAGATTTCATCTAGACCTTCTTCTTTGTATGCAAGGTTAAATGGTCTTGAGATTTTGTAATCTCCTGATTCAATATTTTCTTCTGTTGCTTCTACACCTTCAACTTTAACTGGTTTTACTGTATCATTTAATGAACCAAGTGAAATGTAACCAATAGCTGATGGGTCTTGTGCTACAGTTGTCATAACTCCGTTTGTAGAGTTTTGAACTACTGCATCAACAGTTGTTTTATCTTCTTTGCTTCCATCTGCTGCTTCTTCTTCAAGACCAACAAGTTCAATGAAAGCTCCTCTTGTACCAGAACCATCTTCTCTTGATACTACTGTAAAGTCATAGTCTTCTGCATTAGCTGTGTCAGCTTCTTCTGTTGTTTCTTCTTTAGCTTCATCAGCTGTTTCTGTTGCAGCATCATCTGTAGCTTCTTCTGTTGTTTCAGCTGTATCTGTAGTTTCTGTTGCAGCTGGTTCTTCAGTTTTATTTTCAGCATTGTTTCCACATGCTGTTAAAACTAATCCTAGTGAAAGTGCTGCTGCAATAATTTTTGAGTTTTTAAGTGTCATGAAATATCTCCTTATAGTTTTCTTATATTTCTTTACTTAAGTATTCTACACAAGCTTTATTTAATCTATTTTAAAGTTTTGTAAAGTTTGTGTAAAGTTTGTTCCTGCTACATTACTTATATACCCACTTAAAAATTTTCAAACATCATGCCTTATCTTCTTCTTTTTCTGGGATAACTATGTTCATTATAAATGCAAATAAGGTTGTAAGTACTACTGGAGATGAGCCTATAGCTACTTCTAAGCTTTCTGGCATAAATGTAACTCCTGCATTATGAGCTGCAGTAACTACTTGGGTAAAACCAAAACCTATTGCTACAGATACACCAACTATGTAAGTATTTCTCATAGATAAGGGTTGGGTAGTTATCATTCTAATTCCATTCATTGTTATAGCTGCAAAAACTGATATTGTAGCTCCACCTATAACTGGATATGGAATTGTAAGTAAAAGAGATGAAAATTTTGGCACAAGGCCTGCTATTAAAATCATAATCGATGAAGTGATAAATACTTTTTTATTTATTACCTTATTAATAGAAACAATACCTGCATTTTGTGAAAATGTTGAAGTAGGTAGGGTTCCTATAAAAGCTCCAAGTATATTTGCTACAGAAAAGCCCATGATACCACCACGAAGTTCATCACTTGTAGCTGGTCTATTCATACCACCTATAGTAGTAGAGTTCATATCCCCTATTCCCTCAATACAGGTTACTATGAAAATAATAATAAAAGCTGCAATTGCTGATGGTTCAAATTTTATACCAAAATACATAGGACTTACAAAAGAAAACCAACCTGATTCAGCAACTGGAGATAAATCTACATAGCCCATAAAAAAAGCTAAAATATAGCCAACTATCATAGAAAGTAAAACAGATGCAAGAGATACCATGCCTTTACCAAAGTGAGTAAATATAATATTTGCTACTAGGGTTACAGCTGCTATAAACCAATATTCCCAAGATCCCCATCCTGCCATACTCACATCTCCTCCACCACCCATATAGTTTAGGGCAACTGGATATAATGAAAGACCAATTGATAAAACAACCGTACCAGCTACTAGGGGTGGAAAATATGGTAGAACATATTTTAATGCAAAACCAAAAACAAAAGAAACAATTGCTGCAATAAGCTGAGCTCCTAAAACTATGGCCACAATATTTTTTGAACCCAAACTTTCAAGCTGATTAGCAAGAGCAATCATAGTTGGAACATAAGAAAAACTTACACCATAAATCATAGGCAGCTTATTTCCTATAAGACGTACTGGTGCCAAAATAATAAGTAGGGTAGTAAGGGCTGATCCTATAAGTGACATTTGCACAAGTAATACGGAATTAGCATAATCAAGACCAGCTGCTCCAGCAAAAATTAAAGTAGGTGCTATACAACCTGCAATCATTGCTATAAGATGCTCAAAAGCTAGAGGCAATGACTGTTTTAAACTAACAGGTCCATCAACAGTAAATAAATTCGAATAATTTTTATCCATTATCTCTCCTTTATGTATAAATAATAGTTACGACCGACTAGATTATCATCCTTAATAATAATGACATTTTTATTTTATAACAATTTTATATAATATATTTGAGTTTAATTGGTAAAATTAAAAATTTTATTAAAACATTATAGTTAGAAACGTTATCCTTGACAACAATTAGTAAAAAATTATAATCATTAAGTGATTATACAGAAAAAGAGGTTAAAAATGAGCAATATTATAGTACCAGATGGGTACACATCAGATCCAGATTTATATACTACACAATTATTAATAAAAGAAATAAAAGATTATTTTCAAATTAACTTAGCAAATAACTTAAATTTAAAAAGAGTTTCAGCTCCACTTTTTGTATCAACAGAATCAGGTCTAAATGATAACCTAAATGGTTTTGAAGGACCAGTAGTGTTTGATGTACCAGAAGCAAATAATGAAGAACTAGAAATAGTTCACTCTCTTGCTAAATGGAAACGCTATGCTCTAAAAAAATACAATTTTAGAATGCATGAAGGTCTTTACACAGACATGAACGCTATCCGACGTTGTGAAGTTCCAGATAATACCCACTCATTTTATGTAGACCAATGGGACTGGGAGCTTATCATGCAAGAAGATGAACGTACAGAAGATTATTTAAAAAGAGTAGTAAATGTTATTTATAGAACATTAAAATCTCTAGACGAATATCTTTGCAGTTTAATACCACAAAGACATAAACTTTTAAAAGATCAAATCACCTTTATTACTAGCCAAGAACTTTTAGATAAGTATCCAGAAGTAGCAGATAGTACAGAAAGAGAAAGGCTCGCAGTAAAAGAATACGGAGCAATATTTTTAATGCAAATAGGAACTACTCTTTCAAATGGACAAAAACACGATAACAGAGCACCAGACTATGATGATTGGTTATTAAACGGAGATTTAATTGTCTATAACCCAATCTTAGATGACCAATTAGAATTATCATCTATGGGCATTAGAGTAAATCCAGATAGATTAAACGAACAATTAAAACAATCTGATAATCTTGATCGTCTAAAATATAATTACCACAAAATGTTAATGGATGGAGAGCTACCACAAACCATTGGAGGTGGTATAGGTCAGTCTAGACTTTGTATGTTCTTCTTACAAAAACCACATATTGGCGAAGTACAAGTTTCTTACTGGCCAGATGATTATAGGATGGCTTTAGAAAATAAGGGTATTACACTTTTATAGGCAATAAAAAAATCTCACTTTTTAGGTGAGATTTTTTGTTTATTTTTATGCCAAAAATTCTGATATTTCAGCTATAAATATATCCCCATATTGAACAAGCTTTTTGTCTCCTACCCCCTTTACTTCTAAAAACTCTTCTTCAGTTTGAGGTTTTAGAGTTGCCATGTCTTTTAGAGAAGCATCGGAAAATATAATAAAGGGTGGAATATTCCTATCTTTTGATAAACTCAACCTAACTTTTTTAAGGTGGTTAAATAATCTATCATCATAATCAGTTGGGTCAATGTTTCTATGACTTCTTTCAATTTCTTTTATTGGATCAGTTTTATTTTCTAGCACAAAGACTTTTTCATTATCAAATAGTACTTTTTTTGATTTTTCTGTAAGCTTTAAAATAGGATATTGGCCGCCACTTACTCTAATGTAGCCATCTGCAATCAACGTTCCTATAAGGTCTTTTATATATTTTTCATCATTTTCTTTCATAATTCCAAAGGTAGAAACATCTGATAAATTTTTCTCACGGGCATTTTTATTTTGAGATCCTTTTAGACAATCAACTATGGTTTTTGACCCGTACCTTTGCTCTAGTCTATAAATACAGGATAAAATTTTCTGGCTATCAATGGTTGCATCTGTTTTATCTACTTCACTTAAGCAATTTGAACAGTTATCACAGTGGGCCATAGCTTCACTACCAAAATAAGTAAGGATAAATCCTCTTAGACAATTACTTGTATTTACATAATTTATTATAGTTTGAAGTTTTTCTAGCTGATATTTTTTAAAGGCAAAGTTATTAGTTTGATTTATTAGAAATTTGTTAATTATTATATCTTGAGAGCTATATAACAAAATACAGTCAGCATCTTCTCCATCACGGCCTGCGCGCCCTGCCTCTTGATAATATGATTCCATATCTTTAGGCATATTGTAGTGGATTACATAGCGCACATTACTTTTGTCTATGCCCATACCAAAGGCATTTGTAGCCACTATTATTTTTTTGCGTTCATAAATAAAATCATCTTGGTTTTTAATCCTTGTTTTTTCATCTAAACCTGCATGGTATTTGCCTACATCAAGACCCATTTTTTTAAGGGACTTATAAACTTCATCTACTTTTTTACGAGTAGATGCATAAATTATTCCTGATTCATCCTCATGGTCTTTTAGATAATTTTTCAAAAATCTAAGCTTATCTTTTGGTTTTTCTACTATATAGGTAAGATTTTCCCTATCAAAACCTGTTACTTTTATAAAGGGCTCTTTTAATTCCAAATTTTTTATAATATCATTGCGGACTTCCTTGGTTGCTGTTGCCGTAAAAGCAGCAACTGAGATTTCTCCAAGTACATCATAGATGCTTGGTATAAGTTTATAGGATGGCCTAAAATCATGACCCCATTGGCTGATACAATGAGCCTCATCTACAGCAACAAAATTTATATTCAAGTCCTTAATAAATTCTATAAAAAAGTCATTTTCTAGCCTTTCTGGGGAAATATAAAGTAATTTTACATGTCCTCGGCTGATATCGCTTAGGGTTTTCTTATACCCATCCCTTGTTAAAGTGGAGTTTATAAAACTTGCGCTGATACCATTTTCATTTAAGGCATCCACTTGATCTTTCATCAAAGATATAAGAGGCGATATGACAAGAGTAATCCCATCCATAATTAAAGCTGGCAACTGATAGCAAATAGACTTACCTCCACCAGTAGGCAATACCCCTAGCACATCTTTGCCAGCTAGGATATTTTTTATAATTTCTTCTTGTCCTGCTCTAAAACTTTCGTAACCAAAATATTTTTTTAAATTTTCCTTTAATAAATTTTCTGTCATTATAAAATCCTAAAAAAAATAATTAAGCTCCTAGGAACTTAATTATTTTTTTCTTCGGTTTGATTAACCTCTTCTTCCGTTTGAGTTTCTTCTTCTGGTAAGTCTTCTTCTGGAGTATCGGTTAATTCTTCTTCAGTTTCTTGTTGATCTGTTTCTGTTTGGTCAACTTCTTCATCATTTTCATTTCTTGGGCTTTTATTAGTTATATATTCTTCTTCCTCGAGTATAGCTCCTTCACCCTTATTAAAAGTAATATCTCCTACCTTGGTTTTTAGGCTAATATCTTTTTGAGCCTTATTATTTTTACTAAAGCCATCTTTGATATTTCTATAGGAAATATTTCCTAATATGAAGTTTCCTACTTCAAGATTTGCCTTTACATTATAATTATCAAGACTATCTGTAGAGTTAATAATAATATCTCCAGTTTGAGTTGAGAAATCTGACCTAGTTCCTAACTTACTCTCGTTAATGATTATATCCCCAGCATTGGTAGCCAGTTTTGTATTTAAAATCTCAGATTTTTCTAGAGTGATATCTCCTGCTTCATTGCTAACACTGCCACCAAAGAATGAATTTTCAAAGCTAATGTGACCGCTTTTCACATTTAAGTCTAAGTTTCTAACCTCTAGGTCACTTACTTTTACATCACCAGAATTAATATTTGCTTTGATTTCTTCTAAGTTTTTATCCATTGGTAAGAATATTCTAAGGATTTGTACCTTATTTTTCATACTTAATTCTTTACCCTTGATGTTTGATTTAAGGTTTAAAACACCATTTTCATATGAAACATCAATAGTATATACATCTTCTTCTCCTCTTTTTAGTTCAGTATATTCTATATAAGGGTTAGTATTTGATTTTTGGATACGAACATCAGCCACATCTAAATCAATATTAATTTTTTTTACTTGATTTAAATCAACACGCATGATAGTAGAGCCATTATAAGAGTTTTGGTCAATAGCTTCTGATGTTTCGCTATCTTTTGAATCTGTATTTTGTTTTTTATTTATAAAGTAAAGAACACCAGCTAGCAAAACGACTATCAAGGCAGCTATCAAAAGATTTCGACTGCTTATCTTTTTTCGTCTTCTGTTTCTTTTACCTTGATTTTTGCTTTCTTCATCCAAGATTTCTTCTAGTTCTTTATCATATATTTCTTCTTGATTAGTATTTTTATTATTATCTTCCATAGGCCTCTTCCTTAGATTTATCTGACTGATACTGTAAAATTAGTAAAAATAAAGTTAGGATAAATATCCACACTATCAATGAAGCATTAAAATTTCCCTCATTATTAAATGGCGCTAATAGTTTTTCAAAATAACTTGTTTCAACTTTGCCTAGTATAAAATATTGTACCATAAAGATAAAGCTAATAATATTATATATCCTGATAACTATATTAAGTAAGTGTTTGGTAAAAGTTAAATCCTCATCCATTATATAGATGGTAGCTATAATTAGTAATATAGAAGAAAATATTGCAAAATAAATTTGATTCTTACTAGGTACATAAACAAATCCAAATATTGCAGTAAAAATTAATATAAATATTTTAAATTCTTCTATAAAATTATATTTTTTTGTTTTTTCTTCACTCATAATCGATACTCCATAAATATAGTCCACTAGCTGCTAGAGCTGGATTAGCTTTTTTTGTATTATTAGGATCAAAAAAGTTTTTAAATTCATCTACACTTAGCTTGCCACGAGCCAGTTCTACTAGCGCCCCTGACATTATTCTAACTTGGTTATGTAAAAAACTATTGGCCTTGTAGTAGATTTCTATTTTATTTTCAGTTTCAACAAAGTAAGCATCATTTATAGTACGAACAGTATTTATTTCTAAATCCTTATCCACCCTCATAAAGGCCTTAAAATCATGCTCACCCTTTAAAATGTCTAAACCTTCTTGTAATTTTTCTAAGTCGAGTTTATAGGTTATATGTTCCATATAATTTCTATAGATAGGATGCATAATTTTATCTCTATAGATTATATATTGGTAGGTTTTAGTTTTTGCAGAAAATCTAGCATGAAAGCCTAGGTCCACTTCTTTTGATTCTAAAGAAATAATATCATCTGGTAAAAATGGTTCTATGTGAAATTTAAAGGCCCTTGGATTTATATTTGTAGCCGTTAGAAAATTTACATATTGCGCATAGGCATGGACTCCCGCATCAGTCCTGCCTGCTGCAATTATGCGATTATTTTCACCAGTTACTTTATGGATAGCTTTTTTTACTTCACTTTCTACATTTCTTAAGTTTTCTTGGTATTGGTAGCCGTGAAAGTTGGTACCATCATAGCCAATTTTTAAAAGTATATTTTTTACCATAGGTACTTTTTAGCTATTATAAGCACACAAAATCCTAAAAATAAAAACAAGGTTATATAGTCTGTCTTATCCATAAAGATTTCATTTAGCTTAGTACGTTCTTCACCGATACGATACATCCTAGCTTCCATGGCTGTGGCAAGTTCATCAGATCTTTTAAATGAATTTATAAAAAGTGGCACCAAAAGAGGAATCATTGCTTTTGCACGATTAAAAATGTTTCCAGATTCAAAATCTGCACCTCTTGCCATTTGGGCCATTCGTATTTTATTTGCCTCATCAAATAAGGTTGGAATAAATCTTAAGGAGATACTTATCATCATTGCAAGTTCTCCTGCAGGAAATCCAAATCTTTTTAAGGGAGAAAATAATTTTTCCAAACCATCAGTAAGTTCCATAGGACTAGTTGTATAAGTTAACATAGATGTTGTAAGAATAATTAATATTAATCTTATTATTGTAAAAAGAGTCCTATATACTCCTTCATCAGTAATGGTTAATCTCCCAAAAGATACTAGCGTATTTCCAGGGGCAGTAAATAGGTTAATGATTGCAGTTACTATTATAATAAATAATAAAGGTCTTAGTGATTTAAAAACACTCTTTACAGGGATTTTAGCGGTATAAAGCATAAGAACTAATAAAATTGCAAAGGGAATAAAGCTTATAAAGTCATCTACAAAAAATATTGTAATGATATATGCAAAAACTCCAATAAGTTTTACCCTAGGATCGAGCCTATGCATAAAAGTATCAAAGGGCAAGTACTGACCGATTGTTATTTTATTCATGGGTTACTCCTAAATATTTACTTAATTCTTCTACTGCATCTTCTATAGTGTAGATATCATCACGGACATCATTTCCTTTATTTTTATATGCTCTCATAAATCTTGACACCTGAGGAATATCTAGGCCTATTTTTTCTAAGTCAACTTTTGTAAAAGTATCATAAGTTGATGCATCACTATAAACCTCACCCTTATTCATAACAATGACCCTATCAACATATTCTGCTACATCTTCCATAGAATGGCTTACTAAAACAATAGTAAGTTCTGGGTCATTTTCATAAATACTTATAATTTCTCTAAAAATTTCTTCTCGACCTGCTGGATCTAGGCCTGCAGTTAGCTCATCTAATACTAAAACTTTTGGATTCATAGAAATAATTCCTGCAACAGCTACTCTTCTTTGCTGACCACCGGAAATTTCAAAAGGTGATACATTTTTGTAAGTTTCATAGTCAAGTCCAACTTTATCCATAGCTTCTCTTACACGTAGGTCTACTTCATCTTCTGATAAACCCATATTTGTAGGGCCAAAGGATATATCTTTTGCTATAGATTCTTCAAAAAGTTGGTGTTCTGGATATTGAAAAACAAGACCAACTTTAAATCTGATGTCCCTGCGTTTTTCCTTATCTTTTGTGTTTACTCCATCTACGATTACATCGCCATTTGTTGGTATTAAAAGTCCATTTAATAATTGAACTAGGGTTGATTTTCCCGATCCAGTTTGTCCTATTAGACCTATAATTTCATGCCTACCTATATTTAAGTTGATATCTTTTAGAGCATATACTTCACCAGGTATGCCTTGATTGTAAATATAATCTACATTTTTTATATCTATATTCATATACTCTCCAACATTTCATCAATACTTAAAGGTAGTTTTTCAAATTTTACACCTTTTTTACTTAGTTCGTAGGCTACTTCTGTAACTTGTGGAACTGCAAGGCCTAAATCTTTCATTTGATCTACTTTAGAAAAAACTTCACGTGCACTTCCTTCTAAAGCTACCTTACCTTTATCAAGAACGACAATCTTATCAGCAATTATAGCCTCTTCCATGTAGTGGGTTATATAGATTATGGTTTTGCCATAATTTTTATTTAGTTCTTCTACAAGTTTTATTACATCCTTACGACCCTTAGGGTCAAGCATGGCAGTTGGCTCATCAAAAATAATGTAGTCGCTCATCATAGCAACTACACCTGCAATTGATACCCTTTGTTTTTGACCACCAGAAAGATTTGCGGGATTTCTTGTTTTAAAATCACTCATGCCAACTAAGTCTATGGCATTATCTACTCTTTGTCTAAGCTCAGGATTTGGGATTTGTAGGTTTTCTACCCCAAAGGCTACCTCTTCTTCTACAGTAGTAGCTACCATTTGGTTATCTGGATTTTGAAAAACCATGGAGCATTTGCTCCTTACATCCCATATTAAGTTTTCATCTTTTGTATTTAAGTCATCTATCCAAATATCACCAGTTGTTGGAAAAATTTGAGCATTCATTAGTTTTCCCAGGGTTGATTTACCAGAACCATTGTGGCCTAAAACGGCAACAAAATCTCCTTTATTTATTTCAAGATTAAGTCCGTTTAAGGCAAAATGACCCTCGTTATCATCATTTGATGGATAAGCATAACTTAGATTTTCAATTTTTATCATAATATCTCTTAATAAACCATACCAGGTGAGTAATTTGTGTTTGATTCATAAACTACTACTGGTGTAACATAATCAACATTTTCAAATAGGGCTTTTGCTGCTGAAGGTGGTAAATTGTAGCAACCGTGTGAACCTTTTTGTAAATAAAGATTTCCGCCAAAAGAACTACGCCATGGTGCATCATGGAATCCTTCTCCATCCCAGCCTATTGGCATCCAATAATCAACTGGTGTTTGGTAGGACGTCTGGCCATCAAAGTTTAATCCAGTTAAGGTAGTATTTGCAACTTTATTTAAAATTTGTCCAACACCTACATTAGTTGCCCAGCCATCCACTGGTCTACCTGAAACTAAGTCAGATTCTAAGATTAAATTACCATCTTTATAAAACCACATATGTTGGCGGGATAGGTCTACTTCTACATAAGTATCTCCTATATCTTCACCAGTATCAGTTCTAACGTAAGCAATATTTGCATAAACAGGTTCTATAACTCCACTTTCTCGAGTGTTTACTTGTTCATAAATTTTATCAACCATACCATCAACATCTAGTTTAAAACCGTATACACCAGGAGCTACTACTATTTCTCCTATACCTGTCGCATTAAACTTACGATTTTTGCCATAGGTATCTGTTTCGCTTGCTAGATATTTTGCGTATTCATATACCCTATCATAGTTTAGCTCTAAACCCTCATCGGTCATATCAAATAAATCTAGTAAGGAATCACCCTCTAATTTTAAATCAAAACCATTAAAATTAAATTTGATATTCATATCTTTTATTTTTTGAGAATCAGCTAAAATTTTCTGTAACTTTTCTGAATCGCTGGTTACTTCTGGGTTATGATAATAGCTATCATCAAGAGCTAACTTATTACTTTTTGTATTAATATTATCAATAATGGCTTCTTTTAATTTCTTTTTATCAACTTCATTACCGATTACCTCATCTTCTATAAAAAACTCTCCATCTTTCATAGAAATTTTTGCATTTTGAGGTTCTGTGATACCATTCATCAATTTTGAATCATCAATTTTTTTATCTAATTTGTCTTCATCATATGAAACTTGGTATTCAAAATCAAAATCTTGTTTTTTATTACCTACGAGTGCTGCTGGCCAAGTAAATGGGTTTTGATCTATTTTTGCATCTGTTGGTAATTTAGCATCATAATCAATATCAGTTGGATTGATTGTCAATTCTCTATCATCTCTACCAGTTACCTTTAGGCTAAAATCATCTGGGGCCTTTGCCAAGGCATCCTTTTTTGAAGCATACGAAATATCTTTACCATTTAAAAAAGTTCCAGGCAAAGCTAAAAATGAAAATATTACTGTACCTATTAGATATAGGGCAATAACTATCGATAGAATAATAAGTCCTATTCTCTTACCGTCACTCTTTTCTTTGTTATCAGTCAATTAATTCCTCCGTTATCATCTGGTTTTTTCCCAAAATATTGGTAAAAATCAACCTTCTCTCCACCGTTATATAACTTTCTCTTTTTTGAAAGTTTTCTTTTAAATTTTTGATCAAATTTTTCATCACTAGTTATAAAATAACAAGACCATGTATCCATGTTCTTAAATTTTTCATTGATTTTTTGATAAATCTCATCAGTATCTATTCTAGATAGCCTCTGACCATAAGGAGGGTTAGTTATGATAATTCCGTAATCATCTTTTAAAGCAACATTTGAAATATCACGAGTAAGAAATGAAATATCCTCCTCAACACCTGCATTTATAGCATTATTTTTTGCAAGACTAATAGCCCTACCGGATATATCTGATCCTAGTAAGTTTAACTTTTTATCATAATCAATTGCTGATAAAGCTTCTGTTTTTGCATTTTTGTGGTGGTCTTTATTTAGAAAAATAAAATTTTCATAATCAAAGCTTCTATCTATACCTGGAGCTATATTGCGCGCCTTACGAGCTGCTTCTATTAGTATAGTCCCCGATCCACAAAATCCATCAAACAAAAACCTATCCGGATTATAAAATGATAAATCAACTAAAGCTGCTGCAAGATTTTCACGCAAAGGTGCCTTTACTGTATCTTCACGATAACCACGCTTGTGTAGACCCTCGCCTGAAGTATCTATGGCTATAGTTGCAATATCATTTTTTAGCATTACTTCTATTTGGACCCTATGGCCTGATTTTTCGAAGTGATTTATCCTATATTTTTTTCTCATAGAATCGACAATAGCTTTTTCAGTAACTGATTGGATAGTTCTTATTGAAAAAAGTTTCGACTTATGAGTTCTTGCATTTACTATAAAATCGCTATCTTTAGCTAAAAAGTCAGGCCAATTAATTGCCTTCACTTTTTCAAAAAGCTCATCAAAATCGCGCGCCTTAAAAGTGTCCACTACAAGGTAGACCCTATCAGCCTCGCGTAAGCTTATATTTAGTTTTGAAATATCTGATAATTCCCCATTAAGGGAAATCATTCCATCACTAACTTCAAAGTCCTCATGCCCCATATCTATAAGTTGTCTTTTGACTAGGGCCTCTAGTCCAAAGCTAGTGGTAATCAAAAATTTGGTCATACTATTATTATAACTTTAAAAACTAATATTTCATCTAAAAAATAAGTATTTTTACAATAAAAAACCACCCTTGGGTGGTCTTATTATTTATTTGATTCTAAAAAATCATACATTTTCTTAAATATGATTTGCCTATGGTCGTAATTTTTGAAGGAATGATCTGCCCCTTCTATTTGCTGGTAACTAGCATTTGGATAAGCTTCCTCTAATTTTTTATTTGAATCATTAAACACTAAATCATCTTTAGTACCGCGCATAATCAAAACATTACCTTTGTATTTACTAGCCTGACCATAAATATCTTTAGGTAAAAAATCTATTAAAAATTTTCTATGGAGTTTTACCCCACCTATATCTACATCTTCTATCTCTTTAACCCTCTTTGCCATCTGAATTTTATCATTGTCAATTTTAGGATCAAAATATGCCATACCTGCAATTTTTAGATATTTGGGATTATTCATATCACTAGCTGGTGCTAAAAGTACCATGGCTTTTGGATTTACCCTGGAAGCTATAAGTGTTGAAATAACACCACCTAAGGAATGGCCTACTAAATATATCCTATTTCTGTCTACGAACTTACGAAGTTTTGTAAAATCATAAATCATTATAGCTTCTTCTTCTTCACGACTAACAGTCATATCATAAAAATCACCGTCTGACTCATTAGTTCCTGAAAAGTCAAAGCGCACTGTTACATAGCCCCTATCTGTAAGATACATGGAGTTTTGCCCACGAAACCAAGCACTTCCATTACGGTCTCCACCAAATCCATGGTAGAAGATAACGGTAGGATATTTTTTATTAGGATCAAAGTCATCAGGAGTATTTATAACTCCTCTTAAAATAACTCCGTCTTTTTTCGAAATTTGTTCATAAAAATATTTCATCTTTAATTTTCCTTACTTAATATTCTAGCCATTTCAACTCCAGATGCTGATGCTTGAGAGAGTGAATGGGTTACTCCAGATCCATCACCTAAGCAGTATAGACCCTTTTGTTTGGTTTCAAAATTACTATCAACATCTACTACAGAATTATAAAATTTAACTTCTATTCCGTATAAAAGAGTGTCATCATTGGCCATACCTGGAGCAATTTTATCTAACTGGTAAATCATTTCTATAATGTCATCAAGTTGTCTTTTTGGCATAACAAGTGATAGGTCCCCAGCAGTTGCATTTAATGTTGGTTTAGTAAATGATTTTGCCATACGTCTTTCAGATGAACGGCGCCCCTTTACCAAGTCTCCAAATCTTTGCATCAAAACTCCCCCACCTAGCATATTTGAAAGTCTTGCTATAGATTCTCCATATTCATTTGAATCTTCAAAAGGCTCGGTAAATTTATTGGTTACCAGTAGAGCAAAGTTTGTATTTTTTGATTGAAGTTTTGGGTCTGTAAAAGAGTGACCATTTACAGTTTGAATACCATTTGTATTTTCTACAACCACTTGACCATATGGATTCATACAAAAAGTACGTACCACATCGTTATATTGTTTGGTTTGATACATGATCTTTGCCTCATATACATCATCTGTTATGTGTTTAAATACTTCAGCTGGCACTTCTACACGCACACCGATATCTACACGATTTTTACGAGTTGGTACTTGAAATTTATCACAAACTTCTGATATCCATTTTGAACCAGAACGACCTGCAGCTAAAACTATGTCCTTGCATGTATAAGTTTCACCATCATTAGTTTTTAGAGTGTAGACTTCGTTTTCGTAAATGACATCCGTTACCATGGTTTTAAATTTAAAGTCAATTTGGTCTTTTACATAATCATATATTTTTTGTAAAATAATTTTATTTCTTTCTGTACCAAAGTGGCGTACTTTTGCATCTAATAAGTGGAGGTCATGTTGGAGGCATCTGGTTTTTAAATCATTTTTATCTGTAGAATATAATTCTAAGTCTCCTCCATCAAATTCCATTAAAACAGAGTCAACATATTCCATTAACTCCATGGCTTTATCTTCGCCTATGTACTCGTGTAGATCACCACCAAAACTTGTTGTTATATTGTATTTGCCATCTGAAAGTGTACCAGCCCCACCAAAGCCGTACATAATATTACAAGGCTTACAATGTATACAGTGGTCAACTTTTCCATCAGTAATAGGGCAAGATCTGTTAGCTACTTGCCTACCACCATCTATTATTAATACTTTTTTATCAGTATTTAATTTTTTAAATTCATAGGCCATAAAGGCTCCAGCAGCCCCAGCACCAACTACTATTACATCATAATTTTGCATAGTTTCCCCTTAATTCTATTTTTTGCCTCATGTATTATACAAGTTTAATCACAAAGCACAATAAAATTTATTCGTAGATAGCTCGTACGCCACCTATTAGTTTTGGACGAGATTTAAGTGCTGTAACTCTTGCCTTACCTATATATTTTTCTTTAAGTCTTAGAGGTACTTGGACAAACTTTACATGCATGCCTATTTCAGTATCACCAATATCAACACCAGCCTTTGCTATGACATGTTCAATCATAACTGGATCTTTCATTTGACTAAAGGCAGCCAGAGACATTGCCCCACCTGCATGAAGAGCTGGAATTACAGATACTATTTCAAAATTATTTTTTTCTGCTACTTCTCTTTCAATTACTAATGCTCGGTTAAGGTGTTCACATCCTTGGACTGCTAAGTTTATATTTTCTTTACCAGTTATATTTAAAACTTCTTTTATAACCGCATTACCAATCTCTAGACTAGAATCTTTTCCAATGCTACCTCCACCTATTTCACTGGTTGAGCCGCCTAAAACTAAGATATCATTTTCTTTTAAATCTGCTTCTTTTATTAACTCACTTATTACATTTAAAGTTTGTTCTTTAATCTTATTTATATCTTGCATTTAAACACTCTCCTTATTTTTATTATACGTTATATAAAAATTTTGGATACAAAAAATAACCCTAAGACTATTCTTAAGGTTATTTTCCTATTTTTTCTTCTCTACCATAATAAAATAGATATTGTTGGGCATAGCCTGCAAGATCCCCAAAAAATTCTCGAGCATAATTATCTACTTGTTTTTTCGGAACTTCATGACCTATAAAAAGTGTTTCCATAACACGTTTTATCCATACATCTACTGGGAAAGTTTCGCGTCTATGGTAAGTAAACAAAAGCACACAGTCAGCAACTTTTGGTCCTATACCTGGCATTTGCATTAATTTTTCTTTTAATTCTTGTGTACTGAGTTTTTGGTCAGTTTCATAATCCAAAAATCCATCCGCTACCATCCTGCTTGCTTCTACAATTCTTACATCACGAAAGCCAACTCTAGCAAATTCTCGTAGTTCTAGTGGATCTACCTTTGCTAAAACTTCTGGTTTGGGGAAAGCATAATATTCTCTGCCCATATATTCACCAATAAAATCTCCATATCTTTCGCTAATAATTCTTATAGAATTTTTTATTCTAGTAATACCATTATTTGCAGAAATAATAAATGAAATAACTGTCTCAAACATCTCTTGGTTTAAGATACGGATGCCATCGCCATAATCTGAGGCAGTTTTTAGTATTTCATTGGACGATAAATCTTTTTTTATCTGATTGTAGTCAGTTCCTAGGTCAAAGTAGTCATAAAATATTTCATAAAAATCATCTAAAGAAATATTTCTGATAAGTACATCATCTTTTCTAGCTAGTACATTTATAATTTTTCCAAGATGTACTGCTGTATATGACCCATCTTCTTCGATATTAAAGTTAAAACATTGACCACACTCAAATATGTGGGTTGGATTAAAGGAATCGTGGACTAAAACCAATCCATCCTTTGTTTCTTTGATATTTATTTCATTTTTTTCTTCAAATTTATATCTCATTATTTCACCCTAACTGCATGAATTGCAAGTCTTTGGTCTGCATAATCATATTGGCAGGTTGATAAAGTAATAATTTGACTTTCTGGAGTAAATGAATCACTAGGTAGCTCTACTTCAGAATTGCTTCTAAGTTGGTTAAAGTATGGAACTACATCATCTCTATTTGTAAAATATAAAGTTCTATAAGCATAATCTGCAGGTATACCGTAGGCTGAGAATATTTGATATTCACGAAGCTCATCTTTAGTCGCCAAATAAATTGTAGTATGATTTTGGGCAAAATCTTGTTTTCTGTATTGGTCAAGAGGAGTAAACATAGAATTTATCTCTAAGTGGTGACCATAGATAACTGTATTATCATCATTAAAATCTGGTTTATTATTCATATCAATAAATATTGATCCAGCTATGTCATATTCTTTATTTATTCCACGTCTTAGGTAAAAATCATTATCAGGTCCTTGAAGGATAGGATAAGAAATCCCCACATCTGGAATATCGATAAATCCAACTATATCATCATTATTATATTTTTTTGCAAGTGCATCCATTACTTTTATGTAGTGTTGGTGTTTTTGCTCCCAAGGATCAATAGCTTCAGTAGAATCACCCTGATCATGATTCATCTCATCTTCTACTTCCTTAACAACATTTGCTAATTCTTTATTATTATTTGCATTTGTTCTGTAATCTAGAAGTCTTTTTCCTAAAATTGCAATACAAGCAAGTATTACAAGGATGAGGAAAAACCTAACGACACTCATTACTTTAGATTTCATCTTACCACCTTTAAAATTTAGTTACTATTAGTATAATATACCATAATGAAGATATTATGAAAACAAATATAAGGAGAAAAATAATGAGTGATTATAAATTATTTGTAGGAACAATCTGTCCATACTGCCAAAAAGTAGAAAGCTTTATGGAAGAAAATAATATAGAAATTGAAGTTGTAAATATAGAAAATGACCGCGATGCTATGCGCGAATTAATCGAAAAAGGTGGTAAAAGACAAATCCCATGCCTCTACCACGATGGTGAGTACTTATACGAATCAGATGATATTATAGAATTTTTAAAGGAAAATAAATAATCTGCCCTATATTTTGCTCAATTGGGAATAAAATAAATAAGGAGCAATTATGATAGAACTAATAACATCTGATATAGATGAAACTCTGGTAGATGATACAAAAAATGTACCAGAGATAAATAGAAAAGCCATAGCCAAAGCAGAAAATCAAGGCATAAAAGTAATGTTGGCTACTGGACGTGGACCATATGAATTAAATCAAATTCCCGACCAAGCCGGTGTAATTCGTGATGATAGATACATCATTTGCTGTAATGGTGCTATAACCTTAAGGGCAAAAGATCGTGTAATCGTTGACTCTATGCCATTAGAATTCGAATATGCTAAAAATGTATTTGAATACGCTTATAAAAACAATTTACAATTTTTCGTCTATACTCTAGATCGTAAATATGCAATAAACCTTGACCCAATTGAGGAGTCAAACGAATATACAAATGAAACTAGGGTTGAAGAAATTGATGGAGATAATATTGATTTTCTAAAAGATGAAATCTTATTAAAGGCCTTAATAAAAAATAATGATATAGATTTCCTACATTCATTAGAAGTAGATATAGCTAAAATAACTGATTACAGTTGTGAAATAGCTTATTCATCTGATATGTACATGGAAATAAACGCAAAAAATGTTAACAAGGCTACAGCCCTTAAAAAAGTTTGTGGTAACTATGGCATTGATATGGCAAATACCTTGGTAATTGGTGATAACTACAATGATGTAGCCATGATAGAAGCTGCAGGTATTGGCGTTGCAGTTGCAAACGCTCACTTACAAGTAAAAGAAGTTGCAGATTTTGTAACTACTGCTACAAATAATGATGGTGCTGTTGCAGAAGCAATTGAAGCCCATGTTTTTAATAACAAGCAATAAAAAAACTGACTAATGATTAGTCAGTTTTTTCTTTTACCAATATCTTTTTTCTTCTGCAAAAAAGTTTTTATAGACAAAATAAATTATTCCACCAGTTATAATTACCGGTAAAAATTGTACTATAAGTCCAACCCCTAGTCCCAGTATGATTATAGGTAAGAAAAGTATGCCTCCAATTAATAGAAATGGCAATAATAAGGCTTTTCCAACTAATTTAAATACTAGGCCTAAAACACCAAAAATAATTTTAAACACTAGGGAAAATATAAAAGCTCCTAGGGCAAAAGTTAAAATTGTAGTTAACATATACTTTTCCTTTCCGAAATATCTTAAAATAATATTTCAATATCTTAACTATATTATACCATACTTTCAGAATGTTTAAACATATTTTAAAAATATTAAATTCTATCTTACTATATGTCAACTTTTATCTCACAAGCTATAGAAAAGTTATCCTTAGCTTTAAGTTTATAAACTTCTTTACTCAAATCTTCAAAGGCATTACCCCTATATGTTGGCTCTACACAAATGTAATCTCCCTTAAAATCTGACCAAAATACATATTGGTTAATATTTTCTATACCTTTTATCTCAATATTGCTACCATTTACTATAAAAGCTTGATCTTTTTTACTATCATAAATACTTTTTGGTAAGTCATCGTTATCTATATTTTCTCCGCTAATAGTTATCGGACGGTGGTCAGAATAAAAATATGGGTGAAAGCCTGGAGCAACGAGCTTTTCTTCATCAGAGTTATTTTCTATGTTTAATTTTAAAAATAAGCTAGGGCCTTCTAACTTATAGCTTAAGATAAATTTTACATTTTCATAATCACCTATCCCATCAAGGGTAAGTTTTATAAAATCTTCTTTTTGCTCTACTACTTCCCATAATAAATCCCTTCCAAAACCATGAGGTGGAAGGGTACTTATTTTCTCATCTATGCCAAAATTAGGAGCACAAACATGCATGCCACCTCTTATTTTTAAAATATCACCAATTTTTACCATAACTTTTGGAAAAAATATCGGTATATCTTTTACTTCGAAGTTATCAATATAGGCACCATTTGTATTTACTTCTAGGCTGGCAAGTGAGTTTTTTAGGCTAATTTTCATACATTTGCAATTTGTGGTTCTTCTGCTGGTCCTCTTTGGCCTAGTTCTTGATCTAGCATATAGATTGAATGCCAGTCATCACCAACTCTTTCAAGGCGAGTTAGCATTTTTGTAAAGTTTTCTTCTTCTTCTACTTGCTCATCTATATACCATTGAATAAATGAAAATACTCTTGCATCTTCATCACGTGCTTTATTTGAAATTTCTGTTATTCTTTGAGTAACTTCTTTTTCGTGTTCTAGCGCAGTTTTTATAACTTCAAGAATAGTTCTATAATCATTTTTTGGTTCTGGGATAGCTTTATAATGAGGTTTATAACCTACAGATTGAAGGAATTTTCTCATACCTTCTCCATGCATTACCTCTTCTTCTACTTGGATATCTAACCATTTTGTAAAACCATCTAGGTCAAGATCATCTGTAAAAGCACTCATTGCCTTATAAATATATGCTGATTCAAATTCAAAGTTCATTTGCTCATTTAATAAATCTAATACTTCACTCATTTTATACCTCTTTCATCTTCTAAATAATTGTCATACAAAACATACACACCGTAAAAATTAAACTTATATGATGATAAGATTTGAGTAATTTTTGGTATGCTAGTAAGCGGAATGTGGATTGTAAATGAATTATTGCCTAATGTTAATGTATCGTAGGCAAGCAAGGCTTGATTTTTTATTTCATTAAAAACACTCTTTGCTTTTTCTTTATCATAGTCAAAATCTATAACAAATGTTACAGGATAGGTCTGTGATAAATCATCTTTATATTCAATTTTTTTGATTAAAGATATACTTTTCATAAACAAACCTCATAATTTTCGTATTATAAGGATACCCAAAATACGTAAAAAAAACACAAGTTTATTCACTTGTGTTTTCGTCAGCCATTTTTTCGTTGTGCTCTTTCATCTCATTATAGGAAAAAACACATCCGCAATATGACTGCCTATATAGTTGATATTTTTTAGAAAGCTCTATGGACATCTGATATCCGTTTCTTTTTTTAAAATCAGAATATAAGTATTTTACTCCATACTTTTCTTCTAATTCTTCGCCTATTTTATTTATCCATTTGGAATTTTTGTAAGGGGATATGGAAAGGGTTGTACAAAAGTAATCATAACCCTTATCTTTTGCATATTTCGCAGTTTCTTCTAGCCTTAACTTGTAACAATCATAGCAAGCATTGCCACCTTCTGGTGTATTTTTTCTTTTTTTAGCTATTTCATAAAAATCTCTTACATCATTTTCTGGAACTATGACCTTTCCATCTAGGCCTATTCTTTTTGCTAAAACTCCTACATAGTCACTTCTTTTTTCTAGTTCTGTTCTAGGATATATCATAGGATTATAAAAGTACATATCTATATCAAAATCATCCTTTATCCTATGCATAACCGTTGTTGAGCAAGGAGCACAACATACTTGCATAAGCAGGCTGGGTTTTATACCATCTTTTCTATTTTTATCTATTATTTTTTCCATTTCTAGGTTGTAGTTTATATTATTCATAAAATAATTATACCTTTAGAATTTCTAATAAAAAAAGCACATAACTGGTATGTGCTTGTAAGTTTCGTAATATTATCTTTTTGAGAATTGTGAAGATTTTCTTGCTTTCTTTTGACCTGGTTTGTATCTTTCTTTTTTACGTGGGTCACGAGTAAGAAAACCTGCTCTTTTTAGAGCTTGCCTGTAATCAGGGTTTACTTCAAGAAGAGCTCTTGCGATTGCGTGTCTGATAGCTCCTGCTTGACCATTGTATCCACCACCATTTACATTAACTTTGATATCAAAGCTATTTTCGTTTTCTGTAAGTGTTAGTGGTGATTTTGCAACGATTCTTAAAGTTTCAAAATCAAAGTATTCTGCTATATCTCTACCATTTACTAGAATATTTCCGCTACCTGGTCTTAATGTAACTCTGGCAACAGAAGTTTTTCTACGTCCTGTTGATTGAATAATTGTATCTGCCATTTAAGTCTCCTTACTTTAATTCCAATTTTTCAGGCATTTGCGCTTCGTGATTGTGGTCTGGACCTACAACAACTCTAAGTTTTTTAGCCATTTGGCGACCTAGTTTGTTGTGTGGAAGCATACCAACAACTGCATGTTCAACGATTCTTTCTAGGTGTTTATCCATCATATCTTTGTAAGATGTGATTTTTAAACCACCAGCATAACCTGAGTATCTTTTGTATTCCTTTTGGTTTTCTTTATTACCTGTAAGTCTAACTTTGTCAGCATTAACAACAATTACATAATCTCCCATGTCCATGTTTGGAGTAAATGTAGGTTTGTGTTTTCCTCTTAAAATTGCTGCCACTTCGGTAGCAAGACGTCCTAAAACAGCTCCTTCAGCATCAACAACATACCATTTTCTTTCAATGTCGTTTGCACTTGGAGTGTAAGTTTTTTGATATTTCATCAATATTCCTCCTATAAAATTTTTCGCCTACCATATTTAGACACCGCAACTGATAGGTGGCGGCTGTACTCGTCCTGACATTTATTTTTAAAATCGCTTACAGGAAGCGCGATTTGATCGAAAAGCTTCATAAAAGAAACTTCTTAGTCGACTGATATATATTACTATACTTTTCCCTTATTGTCAAGGATTTATGGCATAAAACTGGTTGGATTTTTCTCCTTGCCCATAAGAACTTTTCTATTTTGGATAAGTAAAAATATAAATACTACCACAAAAATAATAGCAGAAAGGGCATTTATCGATGGATTTATACCACGCCTTGCCATAGCATATATAGTCATAGATAGGTTTGATACTCCATTTCCAGATGTAAAATATGATATAGCAAAATCATCTAGGGATAGGGTAAATGATATCAAAGCTCCTGCAAAAATACCATTTTTAATATTTGGTATTAAAACCTTTCTTACTGCATATGAAGGAGTTGCCCCTAGGTCAAGGGCAGCTTCTATAATATTTTTATCCATAGATTCCACTGCTGGCAAAACTGTTAAAACTACATATGGTATACAAAACATAACGTGGGATAAGATTAGTGTTATATAACCTAAATTTAGTTTTAAAAATCCATATAAACCCATTAGGGAAATAGCTGTTATAATATCTGGATTTAATACCGGTAGGTAGTTTATATTTAAAACCATATTTTTCTTTCTACCACGCAGCTCAGAAATCCCAATAGCAGATAATGTTCCTATAATTGTTGCAATAATTGTAGCAACTACTGCTACTATCAAAGTTGTCCTAACAGCAGATATTATCTCTGGATTAGAAAAAAGTTCCTTATACCAATCAGTTGTAAAACCTACCCAGCGGCCACGTAATTTACTATCATTAAAGGAAAATACAATCATCACCACAATTGGCGCATACAAAAATATAAAAACAATAATTGTATATAGACGTTCTAAAAATTTTCTCATACTATATCCCCCTCTAGGTCTCTACCAAATCTTCTTTGGATAAATAAGGCTAGGAATAAAATAAGCATGAGGATAATTGCTGTTGCTGATCCAAAGCCCCAATCACCTGTAAAAGTAAATTGTTGGTCAATTAGGTTTCCTATCATATAAACTTTTTGACCACCAAGTAGGTTTGAAACAACAAAAGTGGAAATAGCTGGGATAAATACCATGATTATTCCAGTATAAACTCCAGGTAATGATAGAGGAAAGATTACTTTTCTAAATATAGTTTTCTTATCAGCACCTAGGTCTAGGGCAGCATCAATGAGGTTTTTATCTACTTTTCTTAAGGCATTATAAATTTGTATAACCATAAAAGGCAAAAATTCATAAATCATTCCCAAAACTACAGCAGTAGGAGTGTACATAATACCTAAAGGCCCGCTACCAATGGAAGCTAAAAACCTATTTAAAACCCCATTTCTTCCTAAGAGGGTTATCCAACCATAAGTTCTAAGCAAAAGGTTAATCCACATTGGCATTATAAAAACAAAAATAAGTGATGAAGCAATAGTTTCATCCATTTTTGAAATGATATAAGCAACCGGATAGCCGATTATTAGGCAGCCAAGAGTTGCCAAAAAGGATATCAAAAGTGTAATACCAAGCATCTTTAAATATAAAGGCTCAAAAAATCTCTTATAGTTTGTAAGACTAAAACTAAAATTTTCAAAGGCAATAGACCCTGACCCATTAAAGGAATAAAAAAGTATTAAAACTAGGGGTAAGATTATAAAAACTCCGGCCCAAACCAGGTAAATATTTAAATATTTTTTCATTAAATAACTCCGTTAGGCTCTACTAATTCGCTTTGACTTACACGCTCTTCCATAACGTGGATAGCATCTGCATCTATGGCTACACAAACATTAGTACCAAGGGCAATATCTTCTGGGTGATGAACATTTATAGAAAAATCATCTCCACTAACACGAATATCGTAATAAGTTCCTTTAAACATAGACCTTACTACTTTTCCCTTTAAATTTGCATTTTCTGATAAATATAAATATTCTGGACGCAACATAACACTTACATCCTTGCGAGGCTCTACCTTATCTACACACGGATAGTCGTGGTTTAAGAAATTCACCTTTGATCTATCCACCATTTTGCCCCTAAAGATATTTGAATCTCCAAGGAAATTTGCCACAAAAGCATTTACTGGTTCTTCATAAATATGTTGAGGAGTGCCGTATTGTTCGATGATTCCTTTATTCATAACTGCAATTTTATCCGACATAGAGAGAGCTTCTTCTTGGTCGTGAGTAACATAGATAAATGTAATACCCACTTCTTGCTGGATATTTTTAAGCTCAATTTGCATTCTTTTTCTTAATTTTAAATCTAGCGCTCCCAGAGGTTCGTCAAATAAAATAATTTCTGGTTCATTTACTAAAGCTCGGGCAATGGCTACCCTTTGTTTTTGTCCACCTGATAATCTTGAAATATCCCTATTTCCATAATTTTCTAAGTCTACTAGGGCCAGGGCATTTTCTACCTTTTTCTTTATTTCACTTTCCTTAGTCTTTTTTATCCTAAGGCCAAAGGCTACATTATCAAAAACATTTAGGTGAGGAAAAAGGGCATAGTTTTGAAAAACGGTGTTTATATTTCTCTCATTTGGAGGGATATTTGAAATATCTCTTTCTTCAAAAATAACCTCTCCGCTATCAGGTTTTTCAAATCCTCCTATTATCCTTAAAGTTGTTGTTTTCCCACAACCAGATGGGCCGATTAGGGTTAAGAATTCGCCTCTTTCTACATCTAAATCTATAGATTTTAGGATTTGTTTTTCATCATAAAATTTATTTATATTTTTTAATTGCAAAACTTCGCTCATTTTTACCTCCTAATAAGCTGCTAGGACTTCCACCCAAAAATCATTATAAACTTGCATATAATCTTCTAGGTCTTTAAACATTTCGGGCTCTGGGTGTTTTGAAAAATCCGGATAGGCTTCTCCTGATTCCGCTATATACTCTGGTAGATTTTCCCTTACTCCGTCTATTACACTGGTAAAGCCTTCCATCCACTCAGCATTTGCTGTGGCTATTTTTGGATCTGTGAAATAATTTATAAATGTCTCTGCATTTTCTTTATTTCTTGCTCCTTTTGGTATAGCAAGGTTATCCACCTGCATATTCATACCTTCTTCAGGGGTAACGTATTTTAAATTTGGATTTTGAGTTCTCATTAATAGTGCATCTCCAGAATACATTACTGTTATAGCTGCATCTCCTTGGACAACTAGATCACGGGCTTCATCTGTTAGATAGGCATATACTAATGGTTTTTGTTTAATTAATTCATTTTTAGCCTCTGTTAGCTCCTCCATATTCTTTGTATTTATAGAATAACCAAGTTTTTGAAGGGCTACTGACATAGAAAGTCTTGGCAAGTCATACATTATTATTTCACCCTTATATTTAGGATTCCATAGGTCTGCCCATTTTGTTATGGGTTCTTTTATAATATCTGTGTTATAAACTATGCCAAAATGGGAGGCAAAGTATGGAACTGTGTATTCGTTTTTAGGATCATAGGCAAGGCCCTTATATTTTTCATCTACATATTTAAAGTTTGGAACCTTTGAAAAATCAATTTTTTCTAACATATCATTTTTAAGTAGTCTTTCTACCATATAATCACTTGGTACTATTACATCGTAGTTATTTGATGATTGGGAAAGTTTTATAAACATCTCCTCATCAGATGTAAATGTTTCATAAACTACGTCTATGCCAGTATCTTCTTCAAATTGTTCTATTAAATCCATATCCATATATTCACCAGCGTTAAAAACTACAACTTGGTTTTTATTTTTACTTGTACATGAGCTAAGACTTAGCAAAATCATTGCCAGCAACAAAATTCTTTTTTTCATAGGCCCTCCTTTTATTTTTAAAAATAGACAAAAAAAGTCCTTGCACATTATTTTGAACAAGGATTTTATAATCATACCTACTTACTCATTATTTAAACCCTCTAGGTATGAAGTTTATTATCAGGATTTAGCAAATTGCCCCTTGTGGTTGTGAGTTTTAACCATATAAATGAGTTTAAAGTATGGCTAAATGTGAGTTGCCCCACCAGTTCTTACCCCACAAGTGTTCTTAATGTATTTTTATTTTTATTAGATTGTAACTACCCCAATTATAAAGATTAATATTTCAAATGTCAAACTCTTTTTTATGAAATAATGTTTATAATTGTTGTAATATAAATACTTATTAAAATTATTTTTTGTACTCATCCTTTATATCAAAGGCATGATTCATAGGCCCACTACCTTTTCCTAAGTTAAGCCCATCTTTTAGGGCACCTTCTAGATATTTTTTTGCATTCCTTACCGCTTCTTCTAAAGATTTTCCTTTAGCAAGATTTGCAGCAATCGCTGATGAAAGTGTACATCCAGTTCCATGGGTATTTTCGTTTTTTATGCGTTCCCCATTAATCCATGTAATATTTAGTGAATCAATTTCAAATAAAACATCATTTGCATCATTTATTGAGTGGCCACCCTTTAAAAGAACGCTTACACCCAGTTCATTCGCCATCTTTTCTGCAGCATTTTCCATATCTGTATCATTTTTAATTTCCATATCGGCAAGTATCTCTGCTTCTGGGATATTTGGAGTGATAAGGTCAGCAATAGGAATTAGTTTTTCTTTTAAAGTTTCTATAGCATCATCTTTTAAAAGTTTTGCCCCGCTTGTTGCCACCATTACCGGATCTAGAACTATATTTTTTGCTTTATATTCTACTAATTTATCAGCAATAGCAATAATTAAATCTTTATCAGAGACCATGCCTATTTTTATAGCATCTGGGTAAATATCTGTAAAAATGGCATCAAGCTCAGAATTTAAAAACTCTGGGCTTACATCCATAATATCTGTAACCCCTGTTGTGTTTTGGGCAGTTAATGCTGTTATAGCACTCATAGCAAAAACTCCATTTAAAGTCATCGCCTTAAGATCTGCTTGAATACCTGCACCACCAGAAGAATCTGATCCTGCAATTGTTAGAGCTGTCTTCATATTTTCCTCCTATTTTTATAAAAAAAAGAATACCCCAAGGGTATTCTATAACGATTAACAAAATTTTCCTACGTTGGCATTACCCAAATCAGGTAAGGTCGATGGTTTACCATCCTCTCAGCTTTTTTTACAAAGCTCCCTACAAATCTATTTAATTCACTTATATTTTATTAAATAAGTAAATTTTTGTCAATCTATTTATTTTTAATATTTTTATAAGTAAATGGTGAAAATAGCAGTAACATTGGGTAAATCTCTAACCTACCAAATAGCATAGCCAAAGTTAAGACAAATTTTGATAAGTAGGACATACCTGCAAAGGTCTCCATAGGTCCAAATTGGCCGATATTTGGCCCAATGTTATTTATAGTTGTGGCTACTGCTGTAAAGGCTGTTTCAAAGTCGTTTGTATCAAAGGTTATAATTATTAAAAATATAATAAATAAAAGTATATACATAAGTAGGTATCTGTTTGTAGCTCTTTCTACATCATCATCTACCCTTTTTCCGTCAAGTCTATTTACCGTAACTCTCATTGGGTTTAGAGATTGTTTTACTTGGTTAACTGCTGATCTAAATATCATGATTATGCGAGATACCTTTAGACCTCCTGCAGTTGAGCCTGCACATCCCCCAATAAACATAAGGATGATTAAAATATTTCTTGCAAATAATGGCCATTGACCAAAATCTGCTGATACATATCCTGTGGTTGTTATGATAGAAGAAACAGTGAAAAATGAATTTGCCCCCGCATATCCTACACTATTATATAAAGGCAGGATTGATACAAAAACTAAAATACTTGATACACCTATAATAGCAAGATAGGTCCAAAGTTCTTCTGATTTTAAACTATCTTTTACAGATCTAAAGATAGCATAATAATAAAGGTTAAAGTTTATACCAAAAAGTAGCATGGCTACTCCAAGGATTACTTCTATCACCCTTGAATCATAATATGCTACGGAAAGTCCACGGTTAGCAAAACCACCTGTTCCAGCTGTCCCCATAGCATAAATTACAGAATCAAATAAATTCATACCAGCTAAAAGCAAGGCTATAGTTGTCACTGCAGTTAGGGCAATATATAAAATGTATAAAACTCTGGCAGTTTCTGCAAGCTTGGGTGTTATCTTACCAAAGGTTGGCCCTGGGACTTCCGCTTGCATAAGGTTTGATGATTCTTTGTTTTGCTTTGGTAAAATTGCAAGGGTAAATACTAAGATTCCCATACCACCAATTAAATGGGAAAAAGAACGCCAAAATATTATAGAATGTGGTAATACATCTATGTCTGTAGCTACTGAAGCCCCACAAGTTGTAAATCCACTTGCCATTTCAAAAAAAGCATCTAAAAATGATGGGTAATTACTAGGTGTTAGGTATAAGGGAATAGCTCCTATTAATGAATATAGCACCCAGCAAAAGGCAGTAGTAAACATAGCCTCTCTTGTAAAAATATGACCTTTTTCACTGCCGGCCCTTGCCATAATTGTTCCAATAACACCTGATAAAACTATAGGAATTAAAAAATTTATTTTATCACTTGTACTTTCATGGTAGATAAATGCTATAAGTAAGGGCAGAATCATGAGTACTGCAAGTACTTGTAAGAGCCTACCTATGGCATTGTTAATTATTTTTAAATTCATACTTACTCCAATATATCATCGATTTGGGTAATATTTTTACTTTTTGTAATTATTAAAACTCTATCCCCCATATCAATTATTGAATTACCAGTTGCTACTTCTATTTGCCCATTTAATTCACTATGTTCTATCATAGCTACTAAAGTATCAGGTCTTATATTTACATCTTTAAGCCTTTGGTTAAATATTCTAGAATTTTCACCAACTTCAAATTCTAAAACTTCTACTTGATCTCCTTCTAGTTTATAAAGATTATTTAAATAAGAAAGACCTCTAGCATCATATCTAGATCTAATGATTCTGTTAATGTAGTTACTTGCTGCAGACTTTGGAGTAAAGGTAGCATCTATATCTAATATTCCTGTTAATTTTAATAAATTTGTTCTATTAACTTTTGAAATTATTTTATCAATACCATATCTTTGAGCAATTAAGGCTATTAGTATATTTTCTTCATCTATACCAGTTAGTGAAATAACTGCATCAAAACTATCAATTCTTGCTTCTTCCAAAATATCTGGATCGGAACCATCCGCATTTATTACTATTGCTTCACTATATTTTTCTTGGATATCAATGGCTTTTTCTCTGTTAATTTCAATGATTGTTACGTTAAAGTGTCTTTCAAGTAGTAGACGGGTCAGATGATAAGTAATATTGCTTGCTCCTATAATTAGAATATCTTTCATCCTAATATTCTCTGGAATTTCAGCTTTATAGAATAAGTCTACATCATCTTTGCTACCCATAACATAAATTTTTTGTCCTACTTCTAGGATAAAGTCACCATTAGGTATGTAAACTTGTTCATTTTCAATTACCATTCCTATTAATACATCAAATTGATTTAAATAAGAATCTGCATCCTTTAGTCTTAGTCCGTTTAATCTTGAATTTGGATTTATGGTAATTTCAATAATCAAAGCTCTTTCTTCAAGGAAGCTTTGTACATTTCGTGCATGGGAGTATTTTATTGATCTTTGAATTTCCTTGGCTGCCAGGTATTCAGGATTTATAACCAGTTGTGATCCAGATATTTCTCGGATTTGATCTAAGTGACTTATATACTTTGGATCACGAAGTCTTGTTATAATTTCTTGTGCACCTAAAGACCTTGCCAGAGCTGCTGATATTAAATTTGTATCATCATCTCTTGTAAGAGCTATAAATAAATCGCAATTTCCTACATTGGCCTCTTCTAAAATATCAAGGTCAGTTCCATCACCCACCAAAGCCATTACATCATTTTGTTCAAGTAATCTATTTAATACATCCTTATTATGGTCAATTACTAAAATATTATGATCTTGTAAGGATAATTCATTTGTTAAATGGGAACCAACCTTTCCTGCTCCCAAAATTATAATATTCATACAATCCTCCTAAGCCTAATTAGTATAGCATTTTTATCTTTAAAATCAAATATGAAAAAATTATACTCTATTTGCTAATAATTTTAATACTCTATTTTCTTTTGTAAGTTGATGGGCTTAACAATAATAATAGAGGATAAATTTCTAGCCTACCTAAAAGCATAGCAAAAGATAAAACAAACTTACTTGTCTCCCTAAGTTCATAAAAGCTTTGGGCTTCTCCAAATTGACCTAGGCCATTATAGGTTGTAGCAACTGCCGTAAAGACCTCCAAAAAATCATTTATATCTATAGCAACTATGGCAAATAAGGCAAAAAAGATAAGAATGTGGATAATAAAATAGCTCATTACCGATTGTTGAATTCTTTCATCTACAGTTTTTTCTTCAAAATCAACGACTGTTATACGGTTAGGATTTATTGTCATCCTAAATTGGTTACTAGCAGATTTTACTAGTAAAACAAATCTAGACATTTTAAGTCCGCCAGCCGTAGATCCAGCCATACCACCAATATACATCAATCCTGCTAAAATAATCCTAGAAAAAATTGGCCAAGCAGAAGTATTGTTACCAACATAACCTGTGGTAGATGACATACTTGTTACAGCAAAAACCACATCAACCATTTGCCTGCCTAGTCTTTCATATATATTAAAGGTATTAGCAAAAATTAGAACCATAGAGACTAAAAGCATAATTAAATACCACTTTAACTCTTCAGATTTTAAAAAGTTTTTAGATTTCTTAAAAAATGCCGCATAGTAAATATTAAAATTCACAGAAAATAAAAACATTGATATGGCTAGGATAATCTCTGTATAAGTAGAATTGTAATAACCTATGGATAAGTCCTTATTAGCAAAGCCACCAGTACCAGCTGCCCCTAATCCATAAATTATTGAGTCAAATAAATTTAAATCTCCTATCCACAAAAGCCCTATGGTTATTAAAGTCATGGTTATATAAATTGTATAAAGGACTTTTGATTGTTCAGAAACTCTGGGTGTAATTTTCCCAAAAGTTGGTCCAACAGACTCTGCTTTTAAAATCATTGTTGATTTCTTACTTTGCTTAGGAAGGATAGCTACGGTTAGGGAAATAATTCCAAGCCCTCCTATAAATTGACCAAAAGACCTCCAAAAAATTAAGGAATGTGGCAAACTTTCTACATCTCTTGCGATAGTAGCCCCGGTTGTCGAAAAACCTGCAACGGATTCAAAAAAAGCATCAAAAAAAGTATTAAAATCATTAGGATATAAATAAAATGGTATAGCTCCAAATAACGAATAAAGTATCCAACATAAGGCCACGAGAGTTAAGGCATCCTTGGTATTAAAAGTTTTTTTAAAGGTAGTTTTAATTTTTAATATATAACCAATTAATAAAATAATTATAGCTGGGATTAGAAAATTAAGGCGGTAGCTTAGAGGCTCTTTATAGATTATTCCAACTAAAAATGGAAACATCATAAGACCTGCAAACATCATATTTAACCTAGCAATGGAGCTTAATATAAAATTTTTATTCATCGTTCCTCCAAAATATCATCAATATCTTTAAAGGCCCTGTGTTTGCTAATCACAACTACCAGGTCATCTTCTTCTATAATTGACCTACCATTTGCAGTAATAACTTCTTCAGTTTTCGCCTTTTGTATAAAGGCAATTATGGTAGCATCTTTTAATTTTATACTAGAAAGAGGTCTGCCAATTATTTTTGATCCTGCTAAGACTTTAAATTCAACTGCTTCTACTTTATTATCTTCTAAAAGGTAGAGGCTTGATATTGAAAATTCACTAGCATCTTCCTTGCTACGAATTATCCTTAGAATGTGATTTGCCGCTTCTTTTATAGGAGTTACAGTAATATCTATATCTAAAACTCCGGTTAATCTCAGTAAATCCTTATTATCTACTCTAGTTATTACTTCTGATATGCCAGTTTTTTGTGCTAAAAGACCAATCAAAACATTCCTTTCATCTATTCCTGTTAGGGCAATTACTGAATCATAATCTTCAAAGTTTTCTTCTGCTAAAAATGTCGAATTTGCCCCATCTCCGTGGATTACAATAGCATTTGGCAAAAGGTGGTGAAATTCGCGCGCTCTGGCCTCATCTATTTCTATAACTTTCACATCATAGCCCTTGGCCAAAATATTTTCTGCTAGATAATAGGATATTTTGGATGCTCCTATTATTAGTGAAGAATTTATGTCAGTTTCCTTACCAAATTCTCTTAAATAAAGTTTTCTTAAATCATGGGGTGTGCCTATGACATGGATATTGTCATCGATATTTATCCTAAAATCTCCTGCTGGTATATAAATATTATCTCCCCTATCTACTACTGTAATTAAAAGTTTATCTAATAAACCAGAAGTAGTTAGCTCTGCTAAGGTTTTTCCAGCGAGATTTGAATTTTTTGTTATACGAAACTGAATCATTTCTACCTTATCCTTAAAAAAGGCTTCTACTGAACTTGCCATTCCATACCCTAGGGTAAGCTCTATTTCTCTTGCTGAAAGCATTTCTGGATTTAAAAAGTGGTCTATACCCATAAAAGTTTTCATAAAGTCATTATTTTTTTCATATTTTGGAGAACGGACTCTGGCAATAGTAAATTTTGCCCCTAAAACCTTGGCCATATTGCCAGCAACTATATTTACCTCATCATCATCTGCAAGCGAGATAAAAAAATCCGCATCTTTTACTTCCGCTTCGCGAAGTAATTCTGGGTCTGTTCCATCGCCTAGGATACCCATAACATCATTTTCTGCTAAAACATATTCTAATGCATCTGGATCTTTTTCTATAATCAATATATCATGGCCTTCTTCTGCTAGAATCGAAACTATGTAAGATCCAACAGAGCCTGCCCCCATTATAACTATTCTCATTATGTATCCTTTCTAATATAATTATATTTTATAACAAATATGAGATAATTAAAATAAAAAAGAGGCCTTAGGCCTCATATTTTTATAATTTTATTTATCATCTTGATTTAAAAATTCATAAGCATATTGGGCTAATAATAAAGCGCCATCTTTAAATGCTTTTTCATCTGGGTTAAAGTCTTGGGCATGGTTTTTTGGAAATGTTGATGGATCATCTGGATTCATCGCACCTATTATCATATAAGAACCAGGCATACCTTCAAAATCTTCATAACCTGCTAGTAAAAATCCAAAGTCTTCAGAGCCTGTTACCTTTAAATCAGTTTTAACATGGTCATCACCAAATAAATCTCTTGCAACTTTCACAGCAGTATCAGTAGAAGTTTTTTCATTTATAACCGGACCTGCCCCTTGGTTGTAAGTAAATTCTGCACTGCCGCCATAAAGTTTTGCTGATGAATCTGCTATTTCTTGTAGCTCTTTTAAGAATTTATCAGCTGATTCATTGGTAAAAAATCTAAAGCTTGCTGTAAGTTTTGCATCGCTTGCTACAGCATTTGCTACTGACCCACCTGAAATAGTTCCGTAATTTAAGACAATTGGTTCATTTAGGGCATCTACTTTTCTAGCCATCGCTCCATTAGCACCATTTATAAAAGTATTTAGCATCATGATGGCATCATTCCCATCATATGGAGTAGAACCGTGGGCAGATTTGCCTTTAAAGGTTATATCAAAAAAGTAATTTCCGGCCATCACTTGATCATATCCAGTTGCAGCATATCCAAGGGGAATGTTTGTGAAAATGTGAATGGCAAAACCACTATCAACCCCTTTTGTAACTCCTTGTTTTACTACTGCTTTTCCTCCATCACCAGTTTCTTCACCTGGTTGGAATAAAAGTCTAACTGTGCCAGGAAGTTCATCTTTTATTTCAATTAATGATCTTGTAGCAGCTAAAAGCATAGCTGTGTGAGTATCGTGACCACAAGCGTGAGACTTACCGGCATTTTTAGATTTAAAATCAAAATCGTTAGTTTCTTCTATAGGTAGGGCATCAAAGTCCGCACGAAGTAAAACTGTTTTACCATCACTATCTGGATTTATTTCCGCAATAAGTCCTGTCGGGTCAAGTTGGGTTACAGTAAGTCCATAAGATTCCAATTCTTTTTTTATAAAATCATTGGTTTCTCTTTCTTGCATAGCAAGTTCTGGATTTTGGTGTAAGTGTCTTCTTTGTTCTATAATTTTCTCTTCATCATTATAAATGAGTTCTTTTAATTTTTTGTTAATCATTATAAGTCCTTTCTGTATAATTAAGCTTCATAAATTGTCTTTTCATAAGTTTTACTGTAGTCGTTTTTATAATCTAAATAATGGTTGGATAATTCTCCTAAAACAAAGGTAGTAGCTAGCACAGCGTAAATTGCAAAAGCTAAAATTAATATATACATTAGAAAAAAAGAAAATATCCCATTACCATAAGTACCTAACGGAACTATTAAAGATATAAATACAAGCACTGGTAGGATAAGCCATTTAGCATAAGTTTTTAAAGTTTTGCCAAATAAGTCCTTACCAACCTTAAAAGTTCCTTTAAATAAATCAGCAAATGATAGTTCTGGCCTATCTGCTGCTAATAGAAAACGGTAATTTGTAAAGGCTGAATAAACTATTTGCCCAATTAGGATTAGTAGGACTAAGCCTAGGGCAGCTGATACGGCACCAAAGCTATTATTTATCATAAAACCTGCTGCAATTGTTGTCACAAGGCTAAATCCCAAAAATATCCAAGCGAGGTTAGGTAAGAGCGAAATCAAAAAGCAAACTCCAATCACCTTTAAATTCAAATGATTTATACCATCCATATATTCTCCAACCGTTCCCATCCTATTATAAACTAGGCCTCTAGCAATCATAAATTGAAAGGTAATGACAACTATAGTTATGAGGATATTTGAAATTATTCCACTAAATGATGTACCCATACTTTCTAAATCATTTGGACTAGTTCCAAAAAGTTTTGCAATTAGAAAAACAATAATAGCTGATATAAATTGCAAAATAATAACTGAAGAAAACTTATAATCTCTTTGCATATTAACTCCTCCTTTTCTCTATAGTATATTTTTACCCAAAATGGGTATTTATATATTAGAGGTGATAAAATATGATTATTAGATTTGATGAAGATCAATTAAAAGCATTAGCTTTTGATGGAGATGACCAAGTTGGTTATTGTGAAGTAGAAGAAAAAATAGATAGTACATGGGCAATTACTCATACAGTAGTAGATGAAAAATATAGAGGAGAAGGAGTTGCTGAACAACTTGTAGATAAAGTATGCGAACAAGCACGCGGAAATTACAAAAAAATTCTTCCAATTTGCTCATATGCTGTTAAAAAATTCGACGAAGAACCTGAAAAATATGGTGACATCGACGCAAGAGCATAGAATATGAAACTGGGGATTATCCTCAGTTTTTTTATGCCTATTTTTACTGGCGACTCTATCAATCTTTACCAAAATCTCAAGATTTGATATTATAATTCTAATATTATAGTAGCAAAGGAATTATTTTGAAAAAAGATTTGAGAAAAGATTTAAAAATAAAAATAGCAATCTTAACCATAGCCCTCTATGTCGCCAGCAATAGTGTTATATCAGGTACTCTAGTTTTTATGCAAAGAGACTTTGGTATTTCTATTACAAATGCAGAATCTCTTATAACTATATCATCAATTACCAGCATCATTACAATATTTCTAAGCGAAAAAGTCACTAAAAAAATCGGCATGAAAAATTGTGTAATGGTTGGTCTTTTTTTAGTAGGCCTTAGCTCGCTTTTGCCAATCATCCACACTTCTTACATATCGGTTGTTATAAGCCGTCTTATCATGGGTGCAGGAGTTGGTTTGTTTAATGGACATAGTGCAAATTATATAAATACATTTTATGAAGGCGATGAAGCCTATAGGCTCCATGGCATCAGAAACTCCACCGAATTTATCAGCCAAATGGTATTTTTATTTATGGCTGGCCTTTTGATGAAAATCCACTGGAAATATGCATTTTTAGTTTATTTTATAGCATTTTTTATTATGGCTTACTTTAATAAGGTCATCCCTGAAGTAGATACCACTGATAAAGCAGATATAGGAAAATTTAAAATAAATAGGCAAATATTTTTCTATGCGTTTTTTGCAGCAATTATGATTATGAATGTAACTGCTCTTAGCGTGCGTTTTCCAACCATAGCTACCAACCAAAAAGGTCTTGGAGTTGATGCAAACTTATACATGATTATCCTGCCAATGTCTGGAATGATTTTTGGTTTTTTTATTTGGAATTATCAATCGAATCTTAAGAGAAAAAACTATTATACTAGGTTTAGCAATCTATATAGTAGTAAATATTGTCCTGGCATTTTTTGGCAATAATATGTATATATCTTTATTATGTATGGTCTTTGTAGCCTTATCCCAATCTCTATGCATTCCATACTTATTTGCAGAAGTTTCTAGATTTGTAAAAGGATCTCATGCTAGAATTGCTAATAATCTAATTTTTATAGGTTGTAATGTGGGTGGCTTTTTGGCTCCATTTTTCTTAAAAGGAATAAATAATATCCTCCATACTTCTTCTTTGACTTTAGCATTTACAGCCTTTAGCGCAATATATGCTATTTTGTTAATACTAAATATATACGAAAATAATAAAATAAAAGTATAAAAAAAGAGCAGATCGACTGCTCTTTTTAATTTATAAATATTGATAAATCTAGTTCTTGGCCTAGCATATTAAATATTTCCTTGCCACGAACACTATTTCCAGTTTTATCTAGTCTTGGAGAATATACTCCTATACCACAAACTCCTGGAACTACTCCAAGGATGCCACCAGAAACTCCAGATTTGGATGGAATTCCTACATTCATTAAGTATCTACCAGAATTTTCATACATTCCACAAGTTGCCATTTGACTTAGGACAATTTGAACTTCAGATTTGGATAATAAATTGTAATGGGTTTCTAAGTCACATCCCCTATTAGCAATAGCCGCCCCCATACTGGACAGAGCAACTACATTTGTAGAAATAGAGCAAGCCTTAATATATAGATCCAAAACTTTTTCTGGATCTTCATCAAATATTCCCTTACTTTTTAAATAATAAGAAATAGCCTTATTCCTATCAGTTGTTTCTATTTCTGATGCATATACTTCTTTCATAAGATGGGCTTTTTCTTGCTTGGATAACTTTTTATAATACTCTAGGATTCTATCAAATTTATCATCAACATCTGTTCCTAAAATCATAGAAGCGGTAGTAATTGCTCCCGCATTTATAAATGGATTGGCTGCCTTATCAGTAATGGGCACTAGTGAATTAAATTCGTAACTTGTTGGCTCACTACCCACCTTACTAAAAACTTTTTCTGGATCATTATCATGGAGGGCCATGATTAGAAGCAGAACTTTTGATATAGATTGGAGAGAAAATTCATGATTATAGTTACCATAATTAAAACTTTCCCCAGTAACAGATGTAATGCTTAGAGCAAAATTATCCGGATTCACATTTGCAAGTTCTGGTATGTAGCTAGCTAATTCTCCTTCTCCAATGCACGACTCACTTGCTCTTATAACACTTTTTATCTTTTCATCTATAAAATCTCTGTTGTATAACATATAAACACCTCTACCTACCTATACCCATCTTTTTAATTATAGTAGGTGAAAAGCCTATTAAATTGACTTTTTACTCATTTTCTTCTAAAATTATACTAGAGTACTTAAAAGGGAGATTGATGTGACAAAGAGATTTCAAAAAGCCTTTATTACTTCATTAATAATTTCTCAACTTTTTATAAATCCAGGAATTTCCCATGCTGATTCCATTATTTTAAACAAAAATACTACTGACGGTGTAAATGTCAGAGTAAAAGAAGATGTAAATAGTGATATCCTTGGCGGCATAGAGGACTTTACCCCTTATGAGATAAAAAGTGAAAATGACGATTGGTACGAAATAGAATTTGAAGGCAAAAAAGGATTTGTAGCAAAAAAATGGTTTTATAAGCTAAGCCATACTAGTTTACTTGCACAAACTAATCTAAAAGAAAGACCTAATAGTGATTCTAAAAATCTTACCGATGATAAATTGCAAGAAAAAACTAAGGTTACTATCTTAGGTTTTGAACCAGATAGTGACTTTGTAAAAGTTTCCTATAATGAAGATTTTAAAGATAACAAAAAAATAAATACTATAGATTTAGAAAAGCTTGAAAATAATAGCTCAGTTGATGATTTAGCAGATAAAAATCAAAATAGCGATGTAAAAACAGTTACTCTAGGAACAAGCGAAAATGAAGAAACTCCAAGTGTTATAACCCTTCATGATACTCCAGAAACTGTTGCATTAGATCAAAATACCGCTTCAGACGATACAGAAGCTGAAAGTAAAAGTGACAAAATCAAAGAAGGCTATGTAAAATTAGAAGATTTAGCTATTGCAAAAAAAGATGCTAATGATTTAGCTGATTTTACTAAATTTTATAATGACATGAATACTTCTATAAAAAATCAGATAGCTAGCGAAGAAGCGGCTAGAAACCAAATGCGTGAGATAACAGAAGTATCTTATGTCACTACAACTACAACTAATAATAATCAAGAAAATCAAAGTTCAAATACAACTACAGTTCCTGTAACAGGATCTAAAACTGGTAGTGAGCTTTATAAGTGGGCTACTCAATATCTTGGCAATCCATATGTTTGGGGCGGTATAGACCCAGTACGTGGTATAGATTGTTCAGGATTTACTATGCAGGCTTATCGTCAAATAGGTATAAACCTACCACACTTTGCACAAAGTCAGCAAAGATATGGTGTAGAAATACCATTTGGTCAAGAAAAAGCCGGAGATTTAGTATTCTTTGGAACAAGTTTAAATAATATAACCCACGTAGGAATGGCAGATGGAAACGGAAATATGATCCATGCATCAAGTCCAAGGTATGGAATAATTATAGGACCAATTAGAAATCCTATATCAATTAGAAGAATTGTACAATAAAAGAGGAGCATATGCTCCTCTTCTTTTTATCTAATTTTGGCTATCGTTTGATGAACCAAATATATTTATAAATGAATTTACTATTGACCTAAAAAAGTTAAGAATAGAATCTAAAAGACCGCTATCTTGAGCTTCTTTAGTGATATTATCAATTGTATCTTTGTTCTCGTTATAAAATTTACCAGCATTATCTGCTAGCTCATTGCCAAATTTTATAAGATTTTCCCTTACTTCTTTACTATCAATAGCTGAAGAATTTTGGTATTTTTCAAAGAAGTTTACCAAAATATTTATATTATTGTCACTTAGAACATTTTCAAGATTTACATTTTTTAAAGCATCTTGGATATAGATGTTTATTTGATTAGCATCTGCAGCTTGTCCTGTTTCTTCTTTATGCTCTGCCAGTTTTTGTTTTACTTCTATAACTACCTTATCCAAATCTGCTGCATCAAAACCAGATTTATCTTTATGTTCTTCTGTAATTTCATTTACAGCTTCAAGTTCCTCTTGAGCAACTTTTGCACGTTCTGGGTCTATGTCTTTACCAGAATTTGCAAGGGCCGCATAAACTCCAACTAAGGCTGACTCCCCTGTAACAGGTTTTGGGCTTGCTACATAAATATCTGCATCAGTAATTCCCGCTGTTATGGCCGCATTGGTATATTGACCTTGTGTTATAGATGTAATATTTGCTGGCGTTACAATATTTACCTTAATTCCAGAATTTTCTGGTAATTTTTTGATATATACTGAAGAAATCATGTTGGAATTATCAGTATAGTAGCCTAAATATTTTTGTAAATCATTGCCTGTGGCTGTTTTATAATCAAGGTTTGGGTCATTGCTTGTTACACCAAAGGCTTGGTTTACTTGGTTTATTTGCTCATTATTTAGGGCAGCTCCATATACTACTGCATCTTTATTTGCATCATTTGCTGCAAGAGCTAGCGATGGAACAAATATGCTTAAGGCGCACAAAAGTGCTAAGAGTCTCTTTTTCATAAATCCTCCTATAATGATTCGATTTTTTCGATTATTGGATTTAATTCTTCTAAGTTTACGTCTTCTACAAGACCAGCGTCAATTTTACTTGCAATTTCTGGGTTGATTGGAAGTTTTGCAATTGTTTCAATGTCATATTTGCCAGCTACTTCTTCTACGTGGCTTTCCCCAAATATTTTATGGTCAGATCCACAGTCTGGACATTTGAAATATGACATATTTTCTACAATACCAATTACTTTTTTACCCATCATTTTTGCCATTTTTAGAGATTTTTCTACAACCATACCTACTAAATCTTGTGGAGTTGCTACTGCAACAATCCCATCAATTGGTAGTGATTGGAAAACTGTAAGTGGCACATCACTTGTTCCCGGTGGCATATCGATTAACATATAGTCGATTTCTCCCCAATCTACATCAGTGTAAAATTGTTTAATAACACCAGTTACAATAGATGATCTCCATACTACAGGATCTGTTTTATTTGGTAAAATCATATTTACAGAAATAATTTTAATTCCATCACGGGTAACACCTGGATACATGATTCCTTCTTTAGTACCTGTTACACTTTCATCAATACCAAAAGCTTGTGGGATTGATGGTCCTGTGATATCGGCATCAAAAACTGCAACCTTATATCCTTGTTTATTTAATTTATTAGCTAGCATGCTGGTTACAGATGACTTACCAACTCCACCCTTACCACTCATAACTGCTATAACTTTACCAACTGAAGAACCTTCATTAAGGTTTACTTTAAATTGGTCGAAATTTCTTTGTTTTTCCATTTAACTCTCCTTTATAAAAGAAAAAAGCATTATTTATTTAATGCTTCTTTCTTAATTATATCTATTTTTTGTTAAATTGCCATAAACAACTAGCAAATACGCTATATTTAGCCGTTAAAAGTTAATTTTCATATCATTATCCTTTATCAGGCCTTTTTTATACATTATTTTATAAATAATATATGAAATAATTGCCGGAAGGATAAAGTGTAAAAATAAAATTTGAATAAGTAGAAGGGAAATATTTCTAGATCCAGCCATTGCATTTAAGGTAGAGATTTGTCCCACTAGTCCACTTGTTCCCATTCCTGATCCTAAAGGTGTATTTTCCATTTTAAAAATCAAATTAGAAATTGGTCCTAAAATTGCTCCAGCAAGTGTAGGAGGTAACCAAATCCATGGATTTTTAATAATATTTGGTACTTGAAACATAGATGTTCCAAGGCCTTGGGCAAGTAAACCCTCTACTCCATTATCCTTATAAGAAATCACTGCAAAACCTATCATTTGTGCGGCACAACCAACTGTTGCAGCTCCACCAGCTAGTCCAGATAATGAAAGCATCATACAAATTGCAGCTGATGATATAGGTAAAGTTAGAGCCATACCAACTAAAACTGATACAACTATACCCATTAAAAATGGCTGAAGTTCTGTTGCACGCATTATTATATTCCCTAGACCTGTCATAAAGGCAGCAACACCTGGGCCAATCAAATCTCCTACTAAAACACCGACCAAAATTGTAAGGGCAGGTGTGATTATGATATCAAGTTTTGTGCGTTTTGAAACTAATTTTCCAAACTCTACTCCAAAAATTGTAGCTACATAAACCCCTACTGGTCCACCAAGCTCATAAGCTCCTATACCCACTATAGTTGATGCAAATAAAACTAAATTTGGTGCCTTTAAAGCATTTGCTATGGAAACTGCAATAGCAGCTCCAGTTGCTTGCCCTATCAATGGCCATATTCTTTCTGTCAAAAATGGGATATTAAGAGTATTGCCAATAGAATTTAAAATTGTTCCTACAAGTAAGGAAGCAAAAAGACCAAAGGCCATAGCACCCAAGGCATCTATAAAATAAACCTTTGGTGAAAGTATAATTCCCTGTTGTTCTAAATATTTTTTCATAACTTCTCCTAAGATTTTTCTTAGCTAAAGTATAACACAAAAAACATTTATTGTATATACAGTGGGGAATTATTTTAAATATCCTTTTTCCTTTAAAGCATTTTCTATTATTTCAAAAGTTTCTTGGTCTTTGGCCCTAATCGTATGATAATGTATATTGCCAGTGAGGTTTTTTAATGGAGTTGAAACGTCCATATTTTTTACAAAATTATTGACTCCATTACGTGATTTGATGTCTAAATCTTTACGTATAACTCCATAGACTGGGTGGTTTATAAAAATATCTATAACCACTCCCCCATTATCTACAATAGTATTTAGTTCATCTTTTATATCGCCATCCTCATGCTTTGACTCTATTATTTTTGTCAAATATTCTCCTGTATCTATTTTATATCCTTTATTAGTAGATATTATTTGGACTCCAAAGGCCTTTAAAACGCCAATGTCTTTTACAATTATTTGCCTTGATACACCAAATATATCGCCTAAAACTTCTCCAGACTTAGGCTCATCGCTTTTTTGCAAAATTTTTATTATTTCATTTTGCCTTTTACTTAGTTTCATAGTTTACCTCTTTGATTAACTATACCATTTAACCTTGACTTTTTTATAAAAATCTTGTATTATATCCTCAACAACTGCGAAAAGAAGAGTAGCTTTTTGGAAAAATCTAGAGAGTCCCAGTGGGTGGAAAGGGATATTTGGAAGATTAGTGAAAAAAGACTTTGAGTTTCTTTGAGGATATTTGATTCAAAGACGTGATTGCACGTTACAGCAAACGAGTATGATGGTACTTATTGAGATGTACTTTGTGAAAAGTGCATGAATTTGGGTGGTAACACGGCCTTTCGTCCCATGGTTGCGAAAGTGTGCGTGTATTTTTTTTACAAATTTTTAGCCCAAGGAAGGAAATATTTATGAAAAATATAAGAAAAATTTTGTTAAGCCTCTTACTTGTATTATTTAGTTTTACAAATGTAAGCTTTGCAAGTGAAGGTGAGGATGTTTTAAGAGTGGGAATGGAAGTAAACTATGCTCCCTTCAACTTTTCTGAAGTAAGTGAGGAAAATGAAGGCGTGCCAGTATCTAATTCTCCAGGAGAATATGCAAATGGTTATGATGTGGCCATAGCAAAAAGAATTGCTAAAGGACTAGGCAAAAAACTTGAAATTTATAAAATAGATTGGGACGGTCTTATCCCTGCTCTTACTTCTGGTAAGATTGATGCCATAGTTGCTGGTATGAGCCCTACAGAAGAGCGTTTAAAACAAATTGATTTTACTGATAGCTACTATAATGCAACTATTGGAGTAGTTACTAAAAAAGATTCTGCTTATGCAAATGCAAAATCTATCCATGACTTTAAAGATGCAAAAATAACCGCCCAAATGGGTACTTTCCACCTTGATTTGATTGATCAAATGGATGGTGTTAAAAAACAACAAGCTCTTGATTCATTTCCAACAATGATTGCTGCAACCAAAGCTGGTAATATAGATGGTTATATATCAGATAAATCTGGGGCTATGAATGCTATCGCCGCTAATGCAGACTTAGTTTATAATGAATTTGAACCAGAAGATGGTTTTGAAATAGATCCTCTCTTAACTAGTGTAGCTGTCGGTGTAAAAAAAGGATCAGATTTAGAAGATAATATAAATAAAATTTTAGCAAATATTTCAGATAGTGAACAAGATGAAATCATGGAAGACATGATAAATATTTCAACCTTAGAAGAAGAAGGAGAGGAAGAAGAAGTAGAAGAAAACCAAACCTTTTTTGGAGAAATGAAATCAATCTGGTCTAGATATTCATCATTATTTTTAAAAGGTATTGTAAATACTTTATTTATAGCTATCGTTTCTACTCTTTTAGGATTTTTAATCGGATTATTAGTAGCAATTATTAGAAAAACTGAAGTTAATAAAATCAAAAATCCTATTGGTTATGCAATCTATAAGATTGTAAACTTCCTACTTGGAGTTTATGTAGAAGTCTTCCGTGGAACACCAATGATGGTGCAATCAGTAATTATTTTCTACGGACTAAAACAATATTTTGATATCGACCTATCAACCATGTTTGCAGCTATCTTAATCGTATCTATAAATACTGGAGCATATTTATCAGAAGTTGTTCGTGGTGGTATCAATTCTATAAACAAAGGTCAATTTGAAGCCTGTAAAGCTTTAGGAATGACCCACTGGCAAACTATGAAAAATGTAGTTATCCCACAAGCTGTAAGGACAATATTACCATCATTAGGTAATGAATTTGTTATTAATATCAAAGATACATCAGTATTAAATGTAATCTCTGTTACAGAATTATTCTTTATGAGTAAATCAGTTGCAGGATCTACCTACCAATACTTCCCAACATATTTAATAACAGCAATAATCTACTTTGTACTAACCTTTGCTATTACAAGACTACTATTACTTGTAGAAAAAAGAATGAGTGGTAGAGATTATATACTAGAATCAAGTACAGGAGCAAAAAATGTCAATAATTAAAGTAAATAATTTAGAAAAAAGCTTTGGAAATCTTAAAGTTCTAAAAGATATAAATTTTAGTGTAGAAAAAAACGAAGTAGTTTCTATCATAGGCTCATCTGGTTCTGGTAAATCAACCCTATTAAGATGCTTAAACCTATTAGAAACTCCAACAAGTGGTGAAATTCTCTATGAAGGGGAAAACATCCTAGAAAATAATTTTGATGAAAGGCACTACCGTTCTCAAGTAGGCATGGTTTTTCAAAACTTTAACTTATTTGAAAATAAAAATGTTTTAGAAAATTGTACCTTAGGCCAAGAATTGGTCTTAGGCAAAAGCAAAAAAGAAGCAGAAGAATTAGCTATGAGCTATTTATCAGATGTAGGTATGCAAAGATTTGTAAATGCAAAACCTGAACAACTATCAGGTGGACAAAAGCAAAGAGTAGCCATAGCCCGTGCCCTTTGCATGAATCCAAAAGTTCTGCTTTTTGATGAACCAACCAGTGCTCTTGACCCAGAAATGGTAGGTGAAGTTTTAGAAGTAATGACAAAACTTGCTAAAACTGGAATTACCATGATTGTTGTAACTCACGAAATGGACTTTGCTCGCGATGTTTCTTCTAGAGTTTTATTTATGGATAAAGGTATAATCTTAGAAGATGGATCTCCAAAAGAAATTTTTGAAAATCCACACCATGATAGAACTAGAGAATTCTTATCAAGATTCTTAAATAACTAGGGAGCATTAATGAAAGATTTAGTAGAAATTTACTCATCAGATAAAGATTCCTTTGCTGTAGGATATATCATCTATCAAAGTGAGGATAGACTTTTTACCCACTTGGTAGATGACCAAGGCAAGTTTGATGGATATCTTTTATTTGATAAATCAACTATAGATGGCATAGAAAAAGATACAGAATACCTAAAAAAAATAGAAAGTTATATGGACTTTTGGGGCAATATTTCTATTGGCGATAGCGACAATGAAATATATCAATCCAAACCAGATTTTAAAGATTTGATAAAATACGCCAAAGACCACAACAAAATAATAACTCTTGCAACAAGTTTTAACTACTATGATGTATCAACAGGTTATGTAAGAGATTATAATGATGATGTTGTAATTATAGATGCTATAAATAAAGCAAATGCAGAAATATTTGACCAATTTGAAATACCTCTAGATGAACTCATAACTTTAGAAATAGAGTCAATAGACAATTTTCTATTAGGTTATGCCAATAAGAAATCATGAATAATACATTAATACTTATAATATTAAACTTAGTAGGAAAAATCTTCTCATTTATACGTGAGATGATTTTTTCTTTCTATTACGGAACAGGACCCATAACAGATGCTTTTAATACATCTACAACAGCGGCTACTCTTATTTTTTCTGTAATAACCTATGCCCTAAGTAAAACCTACATACCAACCTATAATGAAGTTATAAAAAAAGGCGGAGAAGAATCTGGAGATCAATTTACTAATAATCTGTTAAATTTCTCCCTATTTATAACCACAATTATAATGATTCTTGGATTTGCTTTTGCACCTGCAATTGTAAAACTTTTTGCAGCAGGATATACTGGAGAAAAATTAAAAATTGCTGCAAGCTTCATGCGTGCAATAATTTTAACCATCTATCCAAACATTTATGCAGCAATTTTTTCTGCATACTTACAGATTAAAGGAGACTTTCTAACTCCAGCCCTTCCGCTAATAATTTTAAATGTAATTTTGGCTATTACTGTAGCTATCTCAAATGGTAATGTCACAATTATGACATTGGGTATATTTTTGGCTTACTTTATCCAATTTATATTATTTCCAAGGGCCATTAAGAAAACTGGTTTTAAGCGTGGTAAGATAAGATTTTCCTTTGATGAAAATGTCAAAAAAATTATAATCTTATCTCTACCAACAACCTTTTCTATGGCAGCAGTTTATGTATCAACCATAGTCGACCAATCATTTGCATCCTTGGTTGCTCCTGATGGTGGAGTTTCAGTTATAAACTATGCGCTAAAAATTCTCAGAATAGTAAGTTCCACTTTTATAGTGCCTTTTCAAGTAACAGCCTATCCAGTAATAGGAAAATTAGTTGCGGATAAAGATGTAAATGGGATGAAAGACCTTACCAGCAAAACTTTGGTAAAGATTATGCTACTTTTTATCCCATCTATAATTGGGATGATGGTCTTAGCTGAGCCAATTATTTCTTTTGTATATTATCGTGGAGAATTTACCTACAATGATATGATAATAACCAGTCAGGTTTTATTTACCTATACTTTATATTTGATAGGGCCTGCCATAGTAGATTTATTGTATTTATCATTTTTCTCTCACCAAAATACAAAAATACCGACTGTAATTTCCTTTGTTCAATTAGGAATAAATATAATATTAGACTATACATTGTCAATGAAATACGGATTAGTAGGACTTGCCATGGCAACAACCCTTAGCCAACTCTCATCAGTGTTAATGGCCTTTATTATGTATAAGAGAACTTTTGGTAATCTTTCATATAAATATATATTAAAAAATATAGGCAAAATTTTAATAGCTGGACTAGCACTTGGTATATTTGCTAACTACTTCTACCAAATTCGCCCATCAAACCTATGGTTACTCGTGACAATAGCCTTTGCTGGACTTATATATGTAGGATTAATATATTTATTAAAAGTCGATGAATTCGATGATATTAAAAACGCTTTAATAAAAAGAAAAAGAAAATAAAAAAATATAATTTTTCATCAAAAAAAGACCTATATAGGTCTTTTTCTTTTACCTTACTACCCTAAAAGTATCCCCTACTTTTTGGATAGTAGTATCCTTTAATCCAGTATTTAAAGAAGAAAAGCTTTGTGGTCTATCAGGATTATTATCTATAGTTCTTGATTTTTGGATTTCTCCATCACTTTTTAAATAGTAATCATAGATGATAAAGTCTCCTAAATTTTCTACATAACCTTCATTAAAAGTAATAGTTGGATCATCCCAAGTTGTATCTATGTTATACCAATTACCATTAATCTTTACCATATTCCAAATATGAGGCTCCCCAGTTTTTTTAGAATATCCTGTAGCATATCTAACACTAAGGCCTGCTTTTGTACCTAGTTTATCAAAAAGAGTAGCATAAGCATTACACACTCCACCGTTTCCGTAAATAATACTTGATGGGTGATAGATAGAAAATCCGCCACTGATATTGTTACTATCACCTCTATTGTACTGATTTTGAGTTACAATAAAATCATGGATTTTTTGAGTTTTTTCAAGGTCACTATCATATGCACCTATATTTTCTTTTATCCAATTATCAGCAAAAGTATCTATTTCATTATCAACTATTGGATCTTCTCTATAAGTTACGGTAAAAGTTGCGGAATCAATATATACCTTGTCCCCCCTAGTTTTTTTGGGATCGTATTTAGTCTTTATATTTGTTTTCCCATACATACTATAGAAAAAATACCAATCCTCTTTGGCCGTTTCTAAAAACCATGATTGTATTTGTTGATTGCTAGTATAAGCATTGATATTTACAGTAAATTGCGTATTTCTCTTATTTAAATTATCTCTAATAATATTTTTAATTCTGATATTTAGATTGTCATCTACAGCATGATTTGCCTTGATTTTATTTATTTTTGTTATAAGCTTTTCACTATTTTCAATAAGAGATTCTAGCCTTTTTTTCTTATCACCTCTTATAATATTTGGCATGTTATCTATTAAATATTGGGCAGCCTTAATTTGTCGTTCTAATTCTGTTGTATCTAACCTATCTAATTGAGCTTGGTCAATGGCAGCATAGGCCGTATTTATTTTTAAATTTGTATTTACAATGGGATTGATAGCCAAAATCATAGCTAAGCTAATCCCAAAAATTTTCTTCTTCAATGCGCAAACCCTCTCTAATCTTTTCCTTTACTTATATATAATATACATTTTTGAAAATGATTTTAAAGTAAAAGAAATTAAAAAAACCTACAAATATACTTGTAGGTTTTAAGATTATAAGCTTGCTAACATTGCTTGTGCTTTAGCTATTAATGATTCTGACTGAGCCATAAGACTGTTTAATTGTCTTTCAAATATTCTAGAAGCATTTGGCATCAGTGCTTTTAATTGTTTAGCGGCTGCAAGAGTAGTTTTATTTCTTTTTATAGCTTCATTTAACTGATTTTTCTTATTTTGTTTTACCGCTTGTTGATTTACTTGATTTAAGATATTTTGTTTAGCAGTATTAACTCTCGCCATGGCATTTCTAAGCTCTTCATAGCTTGCGCTATCTTTACGAGCTAGAACAGATTTTGCATTTGCAATTGCCGCCTCGTATTCTGCTTTTAATTCTTGACTTGCATAATTGTAATATGCATTTGAGTTTACTACATTTACTTGATCATCTACTGCTAGTTGTAGCTGAGCAATTTGTTTTTCAACTTTTGGATCGCGTGTTAACTCACTAGAGTTTTCAGCTGTATTTTGTGCTTGATAATCTTGATTTTCGATAACACTTTCTTCGCTACCTTCTAGATTATCATTACTATCAGCTTCTATTTGATCTTTAAACTCTTCTTCATTTGCTGGTGTGTCTAAGGAATCCGCATAAGAGTTTTGCCCAGCAAGTCCAAATACTGCAAGATTTAGAAGTAAAATTGTTTTTAATATATTTTTCTTAAATTTCATGCTACCTCCTTAAAGAAAGTCTAAGTTAACCTCTTATTCCCTTTAATTGGTTTAAAACTTTAGTAGATCTTGCAACTATTTCATCTGATTTTTTGATTAAGTCATTAAGTTTTTCCATATTTTGTCTAGCTAAATTAGGTGTAATTTCTTTTAATAGATTAGCAGCTGCCTTAGTTTGTTTATTTGCTTCTATAGCCTTTTCAAGCCTTTTTATTTGTTCTTCACGAGTAAGATCACTTGCAGTTTGTTTTTTAGTTAAATTTTTTCTAGCACTTGCTAGTAAATCTGTAGCTGATTTTATTTGATCAAGAGTAGAACTTGGATTTTCTATTGTTGATTTAGCTAGTATAGCAGCGTTATTATAAGCATTATATGATTTGTCTGTATAAAGATCCTTGTCTGCTCTGATACCATCAATGTATGATATTTCTTCTTTAAGATTATCTAAAGCTTTAGTTCTATCATCGTTAGCTATAATTTCATTTTTCGCTTCTTTAACTGCATTAATAGCTATTTCATTTTGTAGGTTGGTTAAATTAAGTCCATTATCCCCTACTGTTTTCCATGCGTTTTGTACCGCATTATCATATTTATCTTTTAAATCTTTTGGTGCATTTTTATAAGCATCACTTGCTCTAAATTCTGATTGTTCAGTAGTTAGATTAATTAACTCTGTTTTATCAACTTCTCTACCGTTTAGGTTTGCTTTCGCTTCTTCTATGATATCTAATCTATCATTTAATCTTTTGGTATAAGTTTTAAATAACTCATCTTGAGTAATAGTTTCATTTCTTAATCCTTGATAAGCAGTTTTTAATCCATTAAGAGCATCATTAAATTTAAATTGTGGATTTTGATCAGAGTTTTGATATTCATAACCTTTCATAAAAGCATCATATTCGACAATTTTTTTATTTACTTTATCAAGAGTTTCGTTAAATTCTTCTTCAGCTGTTTTTACAGTTTCTTTTGCTTCTGTATTCGTACTTGCAGCATAGACATTGTTATTAGCTGGTACTAGTAAAAGTGTACCTAAAGCTAATACTGCACTTGTTTTTAAAATCTTTTTATTCATAATAGCTCCTTTGCTGGTAGTTTATTTCTTTTTTGTATTATACCCCATTGATATCTTTTTAAAATCAACCTAAAAAAGACCCATCAAGGGCCTTTTTGTATTATTCTGCTTTTAATTCATCTAAAGCTGTTTGTGCTTTTTCTAGAAGTGAATTTGAATCTTCTAATAATTGGTTTAATACATCTGCATTTTCGTTAGCAGTTTCTGGTGAAAGTTCAAATAATAGTTCTACAGCACGAGCACTAGATCTATTATCAAAGATTGATTGTTCTAAAGCTGCTATCTTTTCTTCTGTTGAAAGATTTGATGTATCTTTTGTTTCTTCAGTAGCTTCCTCATCAGTAGTTTCAGTTTCATCTTCTGCTTTATCTTCTGTAGCCGCTTCTTTTGTATCTGTTTCAGATTCAGCAGATTCTTCTCCAGCCTTATCTTCTACTGTTTCTTCAGTTTCTGTTGTCTCTGCTTTATTTTCTTCTACTACTGGTGAGTTATCATCAGTTGTATTTTCATTACTTACCATATTATCACAACCTGTTAGGGTTACTGTTAATAATAGTGCTGCTGCTAGTGTTTTATTAAATTTCATTGTTGTCTCTCCTTTTTGTTTTATCTTTATTATTTTTATTTTTTCCTGTAAGAGCAAATGCTCCAAGTGCTACTACTAGAACTACTGCTACCCCTACTAATGATTTTATACCCGTTCTTACAATAGATCCTGGATTAATTGTTGTAGGAACTTTTCTAGTTGTTGTAACAGGTGTTGTGGTAGTGGTTGTACCAGTAACTGGTGTAGTAGTTGTAGTTGTTGTTGTAACAGGAGTTGAGCTACCGTTTAGTTTCAAGGCATTTGTTAGCTCAGATTCTGCCTCTAAAAGATTATCCATAGTTGCATTTTCATCATCTAGGATTTTTATTTTTGCTTCAACAGCTGCCTTTTTATTTGCATCTGTTATATTTGAGCCTTCTTTTTGGTATTTTTGTTTTAATTTTTCAACTCTATCAGCAAATTCATTACCATCTAAGGCATTTAAAGCCTTTACTAAATTATCTGAGGCTGTTTTTAATTCATCATCACTTGCATCATCTTTATTTACAATTGCTTTTGCTGCTTCAAAAGCTTTCTCGTAGGCTTCTCTTAATGATTTTTGAGCTTTTTTATAAGTAACAGAGCTTCTTAGAATCTTATCTCCACTAATTATTTCTTCTATCTTTTCCTTAGGAGACTTATTATTTTTTAAAATATCTTTTTTGATATCATCAAACTTATCTAATGTATCCTCTAAAGCAAGTTTAGCTTGCTTAATTTTTGTTTCATCTTTACTTTGTATAGCTAAATTAGCCTGATCTATAGAATTTTCTAATTCATCTTTTAAGGATTTATCAACATTCTTATAGTCCTTATGTTCCTTAACTTTATTAGCTAAATCTAATAATTGTCTTAATTCTTCTAAATTAGAAGACTCTTCGCTATCTAATGTGTCAATAACTTTTGCAACTATTGGTTTTATTTCACTTTGGTTTAACTGATTTGTTAAAAAAGTTCTTGCATTCTCAATATCAGTTTCATTTCCACTTTTTAAAGCTTTCCTTGCTGCAGCCATAGCCTCATTTAAATTTTTGCTTTGAGTATTTGAGACATCTTCATAGTCTGGATGATCTTGAACTTTAACCGCTAACTCTAATAATTCTTCAAGTGATTCAATACTTTTTAATTTTATAGAGTCCGCTAAAAGTTCTTTAGTATCAGGATTGTTAACTGCTGCTTCCAAATCACTGATTGCTGATAAAATTTCTTCTTTATCCGCTGATTTCTTTGCTTTTTGAGCTTTTTTAAGAGCCTTTTCTAAATCATCTCTATTTTGTTGGGCTATATTTTTATAATTAGGATGATTTATAACTCTATTCGCATCATCTATCAGTCTATTTAATTTTTCGTTATCTGTTTCTTTTTGGTTTTGCCCATCTTTCTCAATAAAGTCTTTAATTTCTTTTATAGTATCTATTGCTGCATTTATTTCCTTATCTGTTGGATTAGCCTTTTTTACTATAGCTTGTGCAGTTGTGATTGCATTATTATATAATTTCTTATCTTCATCAGAAGCTAGTTTATATAAATCTTTATTTCTGTATGATTCTGCTTCATTTATAAGTTCTTGTAATGCTTGTTTTGATGTTTTTGGTTGATTATTATCAATAGTTTTTGTTTTTACAGGTGCTAGAGCTAGTTTTGCTAGATTTAGGTTATTTAAAGCTTTTTGTAAATCAGCTGCATCTGTAGAATCTTTAGCTATCAATTCATTTGCTCTGGCTTTGGCTATATCATAAGTTAATTTTGCAGAATCTCCTGCATTTTCATAAGCATCAGGATTTTTAGAAGTAGCTTCTTCAATTTGTTTTTTCAATCTGCTAATTTCATTATTTTGAGTATCAGCCTTGTCTAAAGCGCTATTATAGGCTGCATTAAGTTTATTATAAGCATCATTTAATTGAGTTTGTGAAGCATCTAAATTTTCGTAAACTTTTTTAGATTCTGTTAACTCATTTATCAAGTTATTTTTAGTAGTTTGATCATTGATATTATTAAAATCTGCTGACTCATAAAAACTATATGCAGTTTTTTGAAGATTATATAATCTTTGATATTCTCTACCATAAGATGTTGTTTCTGATGGTGTGATTTTTTCAATCTCATCATAGGTTAGGGCAGAGTTATTTGCATCTAAACTATTTGCTTTTACAATATCATCTATAGTTTGAGCAAGACTATTATTTGATGATGTAATCTCATCTTTACTCTTATTTACATCTTTCTCAACTGCTTTTGCCGAACTAATTGCAGATATTAATTTATCCTTATCTTCTTTTTTTACTTCATTATTATTGGCAATACTTGCAGATAGTTTTTCTGCTATGGCAATGGTTGAGCTAAGTCCTTCACGTTGTTCATAAGTAAAAAAAGAACTTGCACCTAAATTTTTCTTAGCTTCATTAATATTTTTAATTAAATCAACGATTTCTTTATCAGGTGTATCTTCTTTTACATTTTTCCCATTTGCGATGGCATTAATGTAAGCATCTTGTTCTGTCTTAGATGCATTTTTGTAACGGGTTGAGCTTTTAACATTTGCTTCTTCAGCAGTTAAATTGTTTAATTCCTCAATTTTTGGATTTTGACTTTCTGAAAGTTTCTCTTCACTATTACTGCCAATGTTTGTTGAATCCTCTTTATCTGTAGGTGCAGTCTCCTCAGAATCTTCATTATTTGGTGAAATATGACTGTCAGCTGCATACACTACGGAACTAAATTCATTATTTTCTACAGGACTTACTATCCCAATAGCTAGTGCTAGAGCAAGTGTACCTGTATATATTTTTTTTCTTTTCATTTCTAGCTCCTAATTTTTCTTTAAATTTAAGTCTATTACTTAACTAGAGTTACATAAATTATACGTTATTTAGATTTTATTGTCAAAAATTCTAAGTTCATAAAAGCTAGACAAATGTTTAAATTCCAACAAAACTAGCTCATTTACTTATAAGCACAAAAAAGCTCTAAGAAAATTCTTAGAGCTTTAGTACCTTATTAGGATTTCTTATTTTTTTGCATTTTATAAAGAGCAAACGCTGCTATGATTAAAACTATTAGCCAAATAAGGACACTATCTATCCCAGTTTTTACATAGCTTGTTGAATTTCTATCATTTCCAGCGTTTTGCCAACTAAATAAGCCATTCTTTTTATCATCATATCGGTTATTTGTCGCTGGTGATTTTACACTAGCTGCATTTGAGTCTTCTTCTCCATCTCTTTTATTTTTGTTAGAAGCATCATCACTATCGCTCTCACTTCCATTTTTATTATCAGAAGGTGTCGTTTCTGTTTGAGCATCTTCTTTATTAGAATTTTCAGATTCATTTTTATCATCTATTGGTTTTTTAGGGTCATCCGGATTGTAAGGAATATCTGGGAAAATTTTGTCCCACCACCATGGTTTTTCTATTGGTGGTTTTTCTACTGGTTTGTCAGGATTTGTTGGATCAAATACTTTTCCTGGATATAAGATATCCCACCACCAAGGCACTTCGGACCTTGATTTATCTATAGGTTTATTAGGATTATCTGGGTCTGTTGGATCTATTGGCGGATTTGCAGGATTAAATTCTATATCAGGATTTAATTGATCCCACCACCATGGTTTCCTATTTTTATTTGCTTGTTCATCTGTACTCTCATTTGGAGTAGTTGGATTTTCTGGTTTGCTTGGCTCATCTGGGTCCCAAGGCCAGTTTGGCCACCATGGAAATCCTCCTGTATTGGTATCTCCTCCACCATTATCACCAGGTGTTGGTGGATTATTTGGGTTTGGTGGATATACTGGAGGCCATTTATCATCGTTTGGATTGGTTGGCTTAGATGGATTTATTGGTTTATTAGGATTTTCTGGATCCTCAGGCTCTGTTGGATAGATTGGAGTATTATTCTCATTTCTATCTGGATTTGTAGGATCTGTCGGCTGATTTCCCTTATCTGGTTGATAAGGACTGTCTGGATCATTTGGTTTTACTGGATTATTTGGGTTAAATGGATGATAAGGGTTGCTAGGATTTACAATACTTCCATCATTTCTATGAATATGCGGATCATTATTTACAAATCTAATTTTAGCACCCTTGCCAGTTTCTAGATTATCTTTATCAAAATTAGCTTCATTATAGGCAAAAACACTTGTTTTTAGACCATCACTGCTATTTTCTACTATAAAAACTAATCTATAAGCTGATTTATCAAATGTAACTGTTCTACCATTTTCCTCAAAATCTTCATTGTCTTGGCTCACTATATATTCATATCTACCTACTTTATCAAAGTTAGGTTCATTAAAATAAACTATATAATCCCCACTATATTCAAAGCTTGCAACAGTTGGTTTTGGTGCATTATCTTGTGGTTTGATTACAACTTTTGCTTTATGAGGTGAATTGGCCCATTTTTCTTCGCCATACATCCACTCTACACCTATAGGAATATTTATCTGGCTATCAGCAGATGTTTTTAAAAATGGCATGACTACAAGTAAAGCCACAAATATTAACTTATATATTTTTTTAAATTGCTTCATTTTAGTCTCCATTCATAGGTCTAAGTACGCCTAATAATACTGTCCTACCATTTGTAGTTGCCTTTTCACATGTAGATAAGGCTATTATTCTATCATTTCCTATATTTATATCACGCTCGTGAAGCTTGGTTTTTCTAGCATGCTCGATAAGAGCTTGCCTACCCTCCATGGTGTTTGTTGAGGAAGGATTAAATATTACTGGATCATAGGCATCAATTTTGCTTACCATAAAAATTTCTATACGATAAGTTTCTTTTGGTAGGAAAAGTGTACCAATTTTGTGTTTATCAAAGTACTTTTTGTCCTCAAAAAGCACGACATCTCCAAACATTCCTCCTCGTTCCATATGGTGGCCATATAATAGTGAATATGGATCTTTAAATTCTTTATTATTTCTGTAATCTAAAAATATAGAACCACTTAAGGCGAATTTTTTGTAAACATCCTTATTTATGTATTCCATATTGTCCTCTCCTTGGACAACAGGGTGGTCAATGTTTGTATCATCAATAGTAACCCAAGCTACTACATCTTCATTTATTTTCATCAAGTCCCAAAGAGTAGGGTTTTCTCCATCTTCAGTAATTTGAGGTTTGTATTTTAAAAGCTCATCACCTGCAAAACCACCTCGAAATAGCATATATGAATTCCAAAGGGAGTAGCCTGCAAAAAGCATTACTAATATTAAAATTATTGCGACTATACGGTCAAGTATTTTCTCGCCTATACGAGATATATTTGCTGCTGTTTGCAAATTGCTTACTCCTTTCTTTGGGTTGGATTTAAATTGTTAAGCTTTTGATAAGGGTTTTGGTATATAAAAATAATGTTAGTTTAGGAGATCCTTCGATTTCATTCGCTACGCTCATTACACTCAGGATGACATGCCTTGCTTGCAGGAGGTGTAAATAATAAATGGATTATAAACTTCATTTATAAGCTAAACCGCCACTCTGAGAGGAATGACGATAGATATATGGAGTCGAATGTATCCCCAATTTTATTTTATAGCCGCACGGGCTTATTGGTAGTCCCTTCCCGGGACTAGGGGCCGTTTTAAATCTGGCGGGATTTTAATTTTTGATATTTTTTTTAATTATTAAGCAAGTTCTTCTTCTTTATCTCTTTTGAAGTATACAAAGAAGATAACTCCTGCTGCTGCGATTGCTAATACGAATGGTGCGATGTTTTCGATAAGACCTGTTGGTGTATTTGCTGTACGGCTGTTTGTCCATGTGATATCTTGATTATTTCCATTTACTGTAGCAGTTACTCCATCAGTTCCTAGTTCAGCTTCAGATACATCTGTATTTGATGCTGAAACTACATAACCACCGTAATTATTTGAATCTGTTTCTTTAATTGCTATAGAATCTCCAGCTGCAAGACCTGTTAAATTGATTATAGTTCCATCTGTAACATTATTTGTTAGAGTTATTACTGTTGAACCATTTTCGCCTGGGGTTACCCTAGTAGGTGTTGCTGTGTCTGAAGTTTCTCCTACGTAATAACCTATAGAATTATTTGTAGTTCCCTCTGCTGGAGTTACTGTAATTTCGAATGTAAATTTGTCAGATTTATTTGATTGATTACCAGTGATTGCTTTAGCAATAGTTAAGTTCTCTTGTGAGAAAGTATTTTCGAAAGCTAAATCAGCTTTTTGTCCATTTTCAGATACTATGAAGTACTCAACTTTTCTATCTTCTCCATCAGTAGTTGTTACAAATGCATCAACAGTCATTGTGCTAGGATCTTTTGTAATACCAGCTATATTTGTATCATTTTCAGTTATTTCAAATCTGTAAACACCTGGCAAAAGATTATTAACAGTTTCCTGGTTTATATTTAAGTCAAGCGATCCTTTTGTTTGTCCCGCATCTATTTTCAATTCACCATCGTTTTGTCCTTCATTTTTTAATGTAATGAAATTTGATGCTGGTCTAGATGTATAACCTGTATAAGTATTTGCTTTTATATCTACAGGGGTTATTGTAAAGTTAAATGTACCGCCACCAAAGTAGTTACCACCAGTGACAGTTTTTGTAAGAGTTGGTTTTGTAGTTGAAGCTTCTGTACTTCCAGGGGTTCCACCATTTATTGGTCCTGTGGCTGCTGCAAATGCACTACTTGCAAATGTTCCAAATGATAATGTTGCTGCTAGTGCAACACCTGTTACTTTTTTGAAAATATTGTTTAAATTCATTTATTTTTCTCCTGATTTTTATTTTTCCTGATAAAAAGTGACTCTTTATTTAAGAAATCTTTCGACGCGTTCCGCTTGCTCAGGATGACAAGTGGTGTCTAAATTATTGATTTTAACTTATTTAAAAGTTTGATCTTCTATAAAGGGCAAATACTTTTCCCTTTATCTCTTCTTTTTCTACCGAGCCAAAGTATCTACTGTCCTTGGCTCCTCTTCTCATATCTCCTAGGGCGAAAACTTCATTTTCTTTTAATTTAAGTGGGAATTTGATTTCTTCTGTTGTTTCATCATATTCCCCCGTTGGGTAAAAGATATTTGTTTCTGCTTGATATGATCCATTTACAATCAACTGTCCTTCTTTGGAAATGTCTACTTCATCTCCTCCACTTGCTACTAAACGTAGCGCGTAGTTTGCATCATTCTTACCTACCACTACTACATCACCCACATAGAAATTTCTATCAAGTCTGTAGTACATTAACAAATCACTAGGTACCATCTTTGGAAACATGTCGTCATTATAGACTACAAAAAATCCAAAAATAAAAGTGAACAACAACCATAATACTAGAATGATTAGTAATAGTTTTTTAAAAAAACTTATAATTGCATTTTTATTTGAGACATCAACTCGCCTTTGTCTGATGATTTTATTAACATTTGTAAAATCGACAAAATCTCGCGAGGTTTTACTATCCGCATGAGCTACTTTTATCTTTTCACTCATTGCTATTCTCTCTTAATGCTTTTATTTCTCTATTCTTATCATCTAGTAGAGTTTCATATTTAATCTGTTGGTTTTTGAAAGCCTCGGCATAGAGGTCTGAAAGCTTTTGAACTTTTGCCAGCACATCAGCCTCAGACACCCCGCCAATAGTTTGCTTTTTAAATTTAACTTTGCTTAAAAAATCTTCAACTTTTTCTAATTCATTCATCAATACCCCCTGCTAGTTTATTTCTTTTATATAATCTATATGCAAAGGCCATGCTAGCTAGCGCAAGCATAAGAGCCATAGGGGCTATGTCATCGATTAGGCCTGTTGGTGGCGGTATGGGTTGAGATTCAAATATGACATCTATATTTTTATCTAGAGAATTTAAAGTAAAAACATTGCTATTATAGACTTCATCTTTATACTTATATTTTACCAATCGATCAGATAATGACTCAATACTTATATTGCTTCCATAAGGAATTTCAACATCGACTGATGCACCATTTTCTATTGTATAGACCTTTTCATAAGTTTTACCTTCTAAGGTATATTTTACTTTGAACTGGGTATCCTTATTTGTGATGTCATCTCCTGTGACATTATTTTTTATAGTCACTTTGTATTTGTCTCTCTCCCATATACCATAGAGAATGTTTGGCATATTTTCATCTGTTATCATTACTTCTTGGCCGGGCTTAAAAATCTTTCCTTTTGTCGAATCTTCAGTTGTAGACCATCCTAAGAATGTAAACCCAGTTGAATTTGTAGCTCTAGGCTGTGGTAATTTTATGATGTCATTATTTCTTAAATCTTCAGTTGGTCTATTATCATTTATACCGTCTGGTAAATCTGATGGTTTATTTCGAGATTCATAAACTATATCATCTAAATTACTACCATTTGGGGCGATTTCTTTAAGTGTAAGTGTTGTAACCCTGTACTCATTAAATATTGGCTTAAACATAATATTACCTATTACATTTATTATATCACCTGGTCGGTAGATTTTATTTAGCATATTTGGATCTTTTACACTAGTAAATTCTGAATTTTTATCTATAACCCAACCTTCAAAGACTTTATCTTTTGGCATTGATAGTTGTTTGCCAGTTGGATTATCTTTATCAGGTGGGAACCTATACTCATTATTTACATATGGTGGTATTACTATGGCTTCAGCATTGTTTACATAGTCGTTTGGGTCTGTGTAGATATAGTCGGTGCCGCCTTCTTGAGGAGCCTTGTACTTGACTCTATAAATTTGTGATAGAGGTCTTATATCATTTCCCTCTGGAGCTACCCATACTGGATATAAGTATATATCACTAGTTACTGGATCTGCGAAGTTATATTCTGTCAAAATCCCATCTATAAATGCATACCATCTAAGTTCAGAACCTGGGGTATTTTGAGCTATCGGTGGCTTGTCAGCAATTAGTTTGCTTTTATCAACTGTGCCACCCTCTTTTATTCTTTGCTCTATTACGCCAGCTGCGGCGTTATTTCTTTGTTTATAAGCTGTGACTGTATATGTTGGTAAGTCCCATTTAGCATAAAACTTCAAATCATTGTCTGGCATTGTCAACTTACTAAAATCAACCGGATTGCCAGCACCAGATGGGTTATCATACCATCCAGCGAATACTTTTTTGTCAGCATTTGTTGTCTGCCCTTTGACATAGTTAGGTGGAGCATATTGGCCTAAGTTACTAGCATAAGGGACGTTATTTATAATGATATCTGCACCACTACCATTTGTGGAAAAGGTCAAGGTGTGGGTGTTTCTTTTATAGAAAACCCATACTTCTGGTACTTCTGACTCTCCTCCGTTAGCGTGAGTCTTGCTAGGACTTGCTCTTACAAGACCTGGTCTTTCAACGTATTGGAAGGTAAAGCCAGTTATTTTCTCACCACCATTGTAGCTTTGTAATCCTGAGTCTAGTAGAGAAGATTGTTTATCGAGTCTAATAAGGGCATTAGTATCAACATCAATAAATCTTACATTCCATTCATTGCTCCCTTCTGGCCAAGCTCTTAAGGTGTAATCTTTTTGGGGCATTTCAATAGGATATGATACAGATTGTCCAGCTACACTGTCCTCTTTAAAGGTATAGCCTCCACCTAATCTCGTTTTCGCAAGGTTAAAGTAAGGACTTGTATCTGCACCCCATTTAACATTCTCTTTGACTATATCGTTAGTAAATGGCCATACACCTGTAAAGATTCTGTATACAAACTTCTTTCTTTTATAGTAAATGTTTATCTCTGTTCCATTGTCACCTCTGATAACCCTAGAGGAATCTGCGTGATCATAAACCATTCCTGCAGCATTTTGATCTCTACTAGGGAGTTGATAACTGCTAGAATCTTTGTTAGTATATGTTCCTGCTACAGCATTTCTAGTTTCACTCATGAATAAGGAGTAACCGTCATCATTAGGATTTTCCCTCAAATGGTTAATAGTAAACTTTACATTCAGTGGAGCATAAACTGCATAGAGGGTAGTATCTTTTGTAATTGGAGTGTTAGGATTAAACTGGCTGCCACCAATAGAAGTAGACCAATATCTAAACTGATAACCAGGTTTGGCAGGCTTAGTTAAATCACTTAATTTTACTTTATCGCCACTATAAACTATTTGTTTATTTACATGGGTACCACCTTGGGAATCAAAGGTGACTGTCAGTGCTTTTTTAAATACTGCATATAGGTCAAGTTTAACGAAATTGTCTGCGCCCTGTACACTTTGGATATAGTCCTTTGTAATTGGAGTGTTAAAATCAAAAGCTGTTCTTCCTTCTGGCTTTGTAGCCCAGTGTGAGAATACAGTTCCGCTTTCTCCTGGTAGTACTGGTACATCTTCTGTTGTAACCCTACTACCTAGTGGTATTTCCTTAGTAGATAAGATTTCATTTACATAACTTATACTGCCATCACTATTTTTAACTTCTTTTCTATCTATAAAGTTGATATAGGCAACATCTGGATATTTTCCCTTTAGGTAGATGATTTTAGGAGAAGATTCTGTGACAGTAACTGGCTTTTCAAAGTCAAACTTCTTTCCAAAAGTATCTGTATCGATATTATAATAATGCCAGCCTTCAAACTTACCCTTATAACTAAAGATAGGTAGTTCTGGTTCAACTAGCTTTTCACCATTTCTAATTGTTTGGGTATCCCACACTTCTCTCTCGTTATTTTCATTTCTATTTAAAAATACGAAAGTGACAGCGCGAGCATCTGGATCTGTAACGGCGTATATGGAGAAGCTATCAGCCTTAAACGTTACAGTGTCATTTATCTTTTTATCTACTACAACTTTTTCTTCAGGGGCAAATTCATCTTCCTTATGGTAAACTTCTACTTCACTAGCTTTTCTTATTTTTTGATTTGTGATTTGAACATTGATGTCATTTCTTTCGCTGACTTTATATTCCTTATCATTTTCATCAAAGATTGTTATATCGTAAGCTGCTAAGATTTCTTTACCTTCAATTTCAATCTCTACTGGATATGCTTTTACTTTTGTATATCCTGGAAGGTCACCTGAAAGTTTTATTCTTGTTCCATCGTTTGATTTTTGGCTATAAGTCTTATCTGTGTATATATCCGCTAATACTTGTTGATAGGTTAGTTTTTCTTCTGTCTCTTCTTCTATTTTATTAGTTTCAGATTTTTTTTCGGATTTTTCGTAATCTTCTTTACTCTCAGACTCATTATCAATAGTACTTTGTGGATTTTCTTTAGAATCCTCTTCCTTTGATTCCGCTTCAGCTTTTATTTCTTCAAAATTTTCACCTTTTGGAAGTTCTTCAGATTTATTTTTAGATTCTGAATCTTCTTCTGTGTCTGAACTTTTTTTAATAGTTTCTTCTTTGTCAGATTTATCTGCTTTTAAATTTCCAGCAATAACATCTAAAAAGTCTTTTTTCCAATCTATTAGTTCTAAATTATTAGTTGGATTTGGGTTTTCATTAATAGTTGCTGGAATTTCTTTTTGATTTATTGAACTTGTTAAGCTATCTAAGATATCTTTTGGATCTTCAACTTCCTTTTCTTTTGATAACTCATTGTTTAATTCTTCTTCATTATCTTGATTAGTTATAAATGGAGATTTAACTTCTTTATCTTTTACTTGATTTGTTAAAGTTTCCTCTTCTTCCTTTTCGATATCTTTTGCAACGGCAAACTCATCTGCTTTGCTATCTAGCTTTATTTGATTGGAAAGTTTTGAAAAATCATTTATTTCAGTGAATCTTAAATCTGCTTCATCTTTTTTATAGAAGTAGACTTTATCTAAGTTTCTTAATTTACTTGACTTAATTTCGATTTTATATTCATCATTAGAACTTTTATCGTATAAGTTGTCATCTTTATCAAATATTTCAAAACCAAAAGCTAAGACATTTTCTTTTTCCATGTCTGTAATAGCATTTTGAATTTCATAGGCTTTTATGGTGCCATTTTCTGGCATATTACCTGTGATTTTGATGTCGATATCTTCACTGCTTAATTTTGTGTAGGAACTGTCTTCGTATAAAGTTGCGCTATCAGATTTTTTAACTATTTTTTCTATTTCTTCTATTTCTTCTGTTTCTATTTGTGGTGTGTCTGATGTTGCTTCTTTATTAGTTTCTTCTTCTCGTTCTACTTGTATTTCTGATTGTTGTTCTTCAGTTTTTGTATCAACTGGAGTTTGCTCTTTAACTTCTTCAGTTTTTTCAGGAATATCAAGTTGAGTGTCGCTAGTTTCTGCTGGCTTCTCATCATCTTTTACTTCATTTGTACTTTTATTCATTATGGAAGTATTTTGTTCTACATCTGCACTTGCATATGATTTACTCGCTGCAAGAGGCGCAATAGTAGATGATACTAACATTGAAAAAGCCATTATTGCGGACATTAACTTATATTTCAAACTTAACAGTCCCCCTTTCTTTAACTTTTAGCGTTTTGTTATTAATATATATAAACTAACTTTAAGTTTATTTTAAATTTGATATTATTACTATACTGTTTACTCTACATATTTCAAACAAAATTTATAATTTTAGAAAATTTTTATTATGTCAAAAGATTGGAATATCAACATTTATCTAGGAAATCATTTACACTAGCATTTTAGTCAGAATTAAGATTAATACTTTACAAATATACACTAAAAATATGCTTTGTCATCTCTTTTCTATATAATTAGCAAAAAAATAAAAGCCCTTTATAAAGGGCTTTTATTTTTTAGAATAGGCAATATTTACTTTCAGTCTTCTAACAAATCTAATGAGAGTTAGGATAAATAATATTGTACCAAGTATGGCAAATATTAGTGTTGCTATTCTTGTGATTTTAACCATATTATCCGTTTTACCATTTTCTTCTTCATTTTGACTTGCTGGCAATTCCTTGCCTGGAATTTTAAACTCTTCTGCAATTGCACTTTCGTCTCGATAGCCGTTTACAAGAAGTCTGTTTGGTCTAGGTGGTAAAAACGGACTACAGGTCATAAGGGTTATGATATCTTCATCTCCACGTGGAGCAAGTTTATCCCAATCGTAAGGTCCTATCACCTCTTTATCTTTAACTACATATCGCATAGTCTCTTCAGCACGTTCTATATAAATATAATCTCCTGGCTGGAGCTGATCAATATATAAAAACATAGTATCTGTCCACCATCCTCTGTGGCCTGCTATAACAGATCTTGTTCCCGCACCTCCAATTGGTATAGACGTCCCGTCTACTTGGGCTACTCCTAGAGAAATGTGATCAAGGGTTGCATCAAGATATAAAGGCAAGTGTTTATCGAGTTTTGGTATAGATAAATAAGCAAAGGGTGTATTAGTTTGGGTAAACTTTTCGTATCTAGTTTCATAATCTTCTGCTGTAAATGGGTCTGAAACAGTGATGTCAGAGTTTTTTACAATTTCATTGTATTCTTTAGCATTTTCTGTTTCTTCTAAAACTTCTTCTTCTGACCTTTGGGCTTGGACTTTTTCAAAGTTTTTTTGGGAGGCTATGGCTGAGTAATCATTGTAGCTTCTTCTAATAAGGGGAACTGTTACAAAAAGCAAACCAAAAAGGATAAGTAAATATCCTATGGCACTACTTTTTGTAAGTTTTAATCGATTCTTCAATAGTTTTTACCTCCGTACTTAATGTATTTCTTCTTCTATGTTCTCTTATTACAATTATTATTAAAACTGCAATAACTGGTAAAAGAATTAATGATAATTGTAAAAAGTCAGGTGCAAGCCTCTTACTATTTGCCACTCCATCATCGATTGCCTCTTGGTAAGGAATCCTATGTCCTCTTACCAAAAGCCTGTGAGAATTTATCATATATGGTGTACAAGTCAAAAGAGTTGCATAATCGTGACCTTCTTCTACCATAACCGGGCTAAAATCTGATGGGTCAATTACCTGAATTTTATCAACTTGATAGGCTAGGGTGCCTTCAAGGTTATGGATATAAAAAACATCTCCCTCTACAAGTTGATCTAAGTTTCTAAAAAGCTTAGCATTTGGCAGACCCCTGTGACCGGTAATAACCGCATGGGTATTTTTTCCCCCAATAGGTAGAGATGTACCCTCCAAGTGGCCTAGTCCTTTTTCTAAAACTTCATCAGTTGTACCTGCATATATGGGTAAATCTTGCCCTATCCTAGGAACTTCCAAGTGACCTAGCATTTCATTTACTTCAAGCATCCTTGCATATTCTGCACGTCCTGCCTTTTCTTCTTCAGTAAATGGGTCGGATAAACGTGATGGATCCAGCGTGTCGTTGTAGGCACGGGCTAAGTCCATACGTCTTTTGACTTCTTCTTTGTCTATATCTTCTGTTTCTTTGCTAAATTCTACAACCTCACTGCCAGACTCTATTTCATAGTATTTCTGACTTATCAAGGGATATGCAAATATCAAAAGACCTACAAGAAAGATAAGGTCAAAGGGAAGATTTCTCTTTAGCCTTTGTTTCCTATTCATTTATCTCACCATTTGTATTATCCTGATTGCTTGAAGTATTTGTATTTCTCATTTGTTCAAACATATCAGATCCATTTTGGTAAGAAGGATAGCCACCATTGTAGCTTCCATTCATAACGATATTCTTTAAGTTTTCTTGTTCTTTACGTACTTCTTCAAGTCGTTTATAGTAGTCCTTATTTTCTTTTCTTAATTTTATAAGCCTAATAATAAGGACTAAAATCAAGAATAGGGCTACGAAAAATAATATTCTAAACATCCAGTTCGCTCTATTCGTCCTAATTAATTCTTCATCTACCGCAGGTACATATGGCACCCTGTGGCCTCTTACTATCAGTCTGTGAGTGTTAATCATAACTGGTGTACAGGTTAAAAGTGTCACATAGTCATGACCTGGTGCTACTACTAATTCTGAGAAATCAGATGGATCTATAATCTTTATTTGATCAACTTGGTAGGCCATGACCCCTTCAATGTTGTGGACATAAAATTTATCCCCGATTTCTAGCTGATTTAAATGGGTAAAAAGTGTTGCCTCTGGCAAACCTGAGTGAGCAGTTAAAACCGCATGAGTGCTATTGCCCCCAACTGGGAGGGAAGTTCCCTCCAAGTGGCCTACACCTTTTTGTAAAATATCCTCACTAGTACCAGCATATATTGGCAAGTCCTGGTCGATTCGTGGGACTTCTACGTGACCAATCATTTCTGCTACTTCTAGCATACGAGCATATTCTTTTCTACCCTCTTCTTGTTTTTTGCGAGTGTATGGATCATCAGCAATCTCACCAGATAAGGATTCATTGTAAGCATAAGCTAGTTCCATACGTTTTTTAATTTCTTCTGTAGATAAGTCTTCTGTACCAGCCTTAAAGGTGTCTACCTGATCACCTGAGTCTATACGATAATAAAGCCTATTTATTAAAGGATAGAGCATTATGGCTATTCCTAGTAAAAATACTAATCGCCAAGCCCACTTTGATGCTTTTGACTGAGGTTTTTTCTTCTTTTTTACCTTTTTATTTGGATTTGACTTCTTATCTTTGGGTTTTTCTTGAGTTTTATTTTTTTTCTTAAAAGCCATAGCGCCTCTCGTTTTCATAAAAAAAGGTGCTTTTGCCTAAGCACCTTTGAGCGGGTTTAATAAATAATCTTATGTTTTCCGCTTTTATTAAATTCTTTTAACTAAAATTTAGTCAAATTATTGTAATGGAACGCGTCCAATTTGAGTTTTTTCTTCTTTTCTTACTATATGGATACCAAATAAGATCATTGCTAAACCAATAGCTATAAATACCAATATTCTAATATCTCCTGTTTTAACAAGAGGTCCCCTTGGCACTCCTGGAGTATCTTTTGGTACGTAGTAAGTTTTGGGTGGGCTTACTACCGGAGGAACTGTGGTCCTTGTTGTTGGTGGTGTAGTTGTTCTTGGTGGGGTGGTTCCTGGAGGACTAACCACTGGTGGTGTTACTGGTCTATCTGGATTTCTCTTATTGACAATCATAATTGCTTCTGCATTTGCAGAATCTTTTGAAATTGTAAACTCAATTGGATTCACATCTAGGATGTAACCTGTAGGAGCTACTGTTTCTCTAAGGACATATTTGCCGTAAGGCAGGTTTTCTACCTTAAACTCACCGTTATCCCCAGATTTTACTGTATATCTTTTTCCATTTACTTCGTATGGAGTTTGTTTGCTATCCTCTCCTACTTTATAAAGGGCAAAAGTTGCTCCTGCTAATCTCTTTTGTTCTTTGCTGTCATCTACTTTTACAAAATTATATGACCCATAAGGATTATTTGGTGTTGGTGGGCTAACTGATGGTGGAGTTACTGGTCTGTTCTTCATAGTATCACTAGAATTTTCACGGTCTAGTCTATTTGATTCTTTGCCACGGTTTTCAGCTAGGTTATAATCTTTTTGCGGTTGATTTTCTCTAAAGAAGTATTCCCCTTCTGGTAAACCTCTTACATTGATTTGTCCATCTACACCTGTATAAAGTTGATATTCTATTTCTGATTCTGCTAAATCATCTCTAAATTCATATAATCCAGCCTCACCCTTCACTCCTACACGTTCTGTTGTGGTTTCTAGGGTGTTATCCTCATTTGCTTTTGTTATTACTTTAAATAATTCAAATCCAACTTTATCAATTGGATTATTTGTAATGGAGTCTACTTTGTTAAGTCTAAGCTCGATTGGTCTTGGATTTTTGAAGTTTTTTACTTCAACAACCCTATTTTTGTTAACTGGATAATTGTTATCATTGTTTATAACATATCCATCAAGTGGTTTTACCTCTCTAAATACATAAGTATTTGCTTCTGCAAGCTCTGGTAAACCTTCTATTGCTATCTCACCTTTTTCATTAGTTGTAAATGTGTCAGTATATTGGTTGCCAATATCATAGTTGCCATTTTCATCTTTACCAACTGGTGTAAGATCCTTTCCTGCTTTTACATACAGTCTAAACTCTACCCCAGCAAGATCTTCATTAGTATTTCCATCTACCTTGTGGAGACCTATGGTAAATCTTTGACCTTCTTTTCTATTTACAACTTCTACAGTGCGGCCTTCTTTAGAATTGTAGGTAAACTCTTTGGTATCTCTTTGATCTTCATTGATTACATAATCTTCAATAGTTTGGATTTCTCTAAAGAAGTAGTCACCATCAGGTAAATTATTAATTTCAATCTTACCATCTGCATTGGTTACAATGTCTGAATCACCTTGGTTTTCATTATAAGCATAAACGCCATCCGCAGTTTTTTCTAGATTTATTACTTCCTCTTGGCCATCTTCATTTTTTCTTAAAAGATTAAAGATAACACCTTCTAAGTTGATAGATTCTAGATTTTCATCATCTGTAAAAGCAATTTTATGTAATACTAAAGGTATTTTTTTGTTTTGTTCAGTTTTTACATTTATTTCTTGTACATCTGCTATACCTGCTTGGATATTTGTGGTTGTACTGGTTATTCTATATTCGTGATTTTGAGCTGATTCATCAGTTTCTTTTAAAAGGTATGCACCTGGTGTTAAGTTTGTTAGAGTAATAAGGTCTACTGTTTTTCCATCTATTTCTTCTACTTTTGATGTTACAAGTTCACCTTCTTGTTCTAGTGCATTTGAGACTTCAGCTATGCTCATGGCTTCATAATCTTTACGTTTAGCTACTAGCTCACTTTCACTAAGTTCATCATCACTAATTTTAAATACTCTTAGCTCACGCGCCGGACTATTTTCATCAGCATCCTTACCATTTCTAGGTATTTTTATTGTAAGATGACTATTGCCTGTAGCTTCATTAGCACTAGCAGCATGTGAAACTGGCGATATGATTGCAGTAAGCACCATAAAAAGGCTAAGCAATCCAGCCATCAAGCTGTATTTTTTCTTCCTTAACATATTAACTCCTATCATTAAAAATTTTTATAAAATAATTTCACATAATTTTAAGTAGACTTATTCAGTTATATTATATCTTAATCTCTACTATTATACAATGAAAAAGCCCTATAGTTTAGGCATCTTGTTAGAAAATTACTATAACTAAAAACTTTGTTAAAACTCATCTTAATGTTTTTCTTTATTTTTGATTAGTTATAACTTATACTTGTAAACCCTAGTATTCTAGTATTATAATTATAGATACGAAAGGAGATTTTATGGCAAAATATAATCCAAAAAGCTCAGATCCAGCTGAGTTTATAAACCATGAAGAAATTTTAGAAACAATTGACTATGGTAGAGCAAATGCTCACAATAGACAACTTATTATAGATATAATAGAAAAGGCAAGAAAGGCAAAGGGTCTAGACCACAGAGAAGCTTTCGTACTTTTATCTTGTAAGGAAGATGACCTAAATGATGAAATCTTTAAGGTTGCAAAAGAATTAAAACTTAAATTTTATGCAAACCGTATAGTTCTTTTTGCCCCACTTTACCTATCAAACTATTGTATTAACGGATGTACATATTGCCCATACCATGGACATAATAGACACATACCTCGTAAAAAATTAACCCAAGATGAAATCCGCGAGCAAGTAATCGCCCTTCAAGATATGGGACATAAGAGACTGGCCCTAGAGGCTGGTGAAGATCCAAGAAACAATCCTATCGAATATATTCTTGAATCTATCGACACAATTTATAATATCCATCACAAAAACGGTGCTATCCGTAGGGTAAATGTAAATATTGCTGCAACTACAACAGAAAACTACAAAAAACTTCACGATGCAGAAATAGGAACTTATATCCTATTCCAAGAAACATACAACAAAGAAAACTACGAAAAACTACACGCTTATGGTCCAAAATCAGACTATGACTACCACACAACAGCCCACGACCGTGCTATGGATGCTGGTATTGATGATGTAGGTCTTGGTGTATTATACGGGCTTGATAATTACGAATACGAATTTATCGGTCAATTAATGCATGCTGAACACTTAGAAGCAAAATACAATGTAGGACCACACACAATTTCTGTACCACGTATCCAACCAGGTGATGATGTAGACGTAGAAGACTTTGAAAATGCATTAGCAGATGATGTCTTTGAAAAAGTAGTTGCATGTATCCGTGTTGCAGCTCCTTATACAGGTATGATTGTATCAACTCGTGAAAGCGAGCAAATGCGTGGCAGACTACTAGATTTAGGTATCAGCCAAATCTCAGGTGCATCAAAAACATCCGTAGGTGGATATACTGAAAATGTCACAGAAGGATCAGACCAGTTTGAGCTATCAGACAACAGAACCTTAGATGAGGTTGTGGATTGGCTAATAGCAAAAGATCATATTCCATCATTCTGTACAGCTTGCTACAGAAAAGGTAGAACTGGTGAAGTATTTATGGAAATGGTAAAAAATGTCGGTATCGGTAATATTTGCCAACCAAATGCATTAGTAACTCTAAAAGAATACGGAGAAGACTACGCAAGTCCAAAAACAAAAGCAGATATCGAAGCCTTAATAGGCAGAGAAATAAACACCATTCCAAATGAGGAAGTAAGAAAAGATACTATAGAAAACTTAGCCGCAGTAGAAAATGGCAAAAGAGACCTATATATATGAGAACTTCAAATGGAGAAAGAGTGCATATTGCCATATTTGGTAACACAAATTCCGGTAAATCTACACTTTTAAACTATATAACCGGGCAAGAAACTGCCATAGTTTCTGCCACCCACGGTACAACAACCGACCCCATCAATAAGCCTATGGAAATCCATGGGCTAGGGCCGGTCCTTTTTATAGATACCGCTGGTATCAACGATCAGACAGATCTATCTGATAAGAGAATCACAAAATCAGTAAGCGTTTTAGAAAAAGCCGACCTATTTTTATACGTCCTAAGCCTAGAAGATGATTTAAGCTTTGTAGAAAAATTAAAGGCAAAAAATAAGCCAATTATTTTTATAGCTCCAAAACAAGACCTAGAAATTGGAAAAGAGATTGCAGAAAAATTTAAAGATTTAAATCCACTTGCAATAAATGTAGAAACTGATGATAGGTATAAACTATTTGATAAAATAAAAGAAATAGCAGCTGATGATGGCCCACTAACCCTTACAGGCAGATTAGTAAAAAAAGGTGATACAGTAGTTTTGGTCATGCCCCAAGATGAGGCTGCACCTAAAGATAGGCTAATCAAACCTCAAGTAATGACAATCAGGGAATTGATAGATAAGGATGCGGTTTGCATCAGTACAAGCCTAGAAAATCTTTCAAACACCCTAAGTGTGCTAAAAAATCCTCCAGATTTAATAATTACAGACTCAAAAGTATTTAAAGATGTCTACAAGCAAAAGCCAGAAGCTAGTAAACTGACAAGCTTTTCTGTGCTAATGAGTGGTTTTAAAGGAGATGTAGAGTACTTTAGGGAGTCAGTAAAGGTATTAGACAAGAAGATAGAAAATGTCCTAATAGCAGAAGTCTGCACCCACCCACCTATAGATGAAGACATAGGTACGGTAAAAATTCCAAAAATGCTTAGAAAAAAATATCCTGATATAAACATAGACTTTGCAAGAGGCGAAGACTTTCACAATATAGAGAAATACGATTTAATCATAGAATGCGGATCATGTATGTTTAACCGCGCCAGCGTGATGAATAGGGTAAAACAATGTAAAGAAAAAAACATCCCAATGACAAATTACGGGATGACAATAGCATATTTGCAAGGAATACTAGATAAAATAGACTACCAAGTGTAAGCTTGGTAGTTTTTTTTAATTAAATTTTTACATTTAAAGCAGATCTCTCCGCGCACTGCGCTTACGCTTGTTTGGTCGAGATGGCTAACGGGTCCATATGTATACGCCAAAACCTAACCATTTCGACCGAGTATCGTAGATACAAGTGGAGAAATCTGCTTCATTTCCTTAGTATGAGCTTAATTCTATATCCCAATTGCCAGTCAAATCTTCCCAATCAGGATTCATCTGATTGATAATTCTATCTTTTTTGATTCTACTCCACTTCTTTATTTGCTTTTCACGAGCAAGTGCAGCAAATTTATTATCTGTCCATTCATAATAGACCAACTTTACAGCATTGTACTTATCAGAAAATCCTCTGACCAAATGATTTTTATGCTCATACATTCTTTTTTCTAGGTTGTGAGTCATACCTACGTATACAGTAGTGTTTGTTGCATTGGTGATTATGTAGACATAGTAATTGCCGCTCATATTTTCTCCCTAATAATAATGTTATAACAGATATCTCCATGCGCTACGCCTACGCTTGCTTAGTCGATATGGGTAATGTAAGTATACTGGTTTTTTGTAAAATCATAATTCCCATTTCGACCGAAAAATCTTTGATTTCGAGTGGAAAAGTCTGACTCAATTTCCTAATACCGGATCTCTTCACGCATTTCGCTTTCGCTCATTTGGTCGAGATGGGTGATGTAAGTATACTGGTTTTTTGTAAAATCAAATTTCCCATTTCGACCGAAAAATCTTTGATTTTGAGTGGAGAAATCTGCCATATCTTACATACTAAACTCTAATAAATCAACTCAGCCTTTCTAGTAATCACATCTCCCCTATCAGTTACTATTTCATAACCAGCATTGTCAACCCTACGGCCTAGGCATGCCCTACATTCTGCTGCTTCATCTCCTGTACAGATTTTATTATCATAAAGTTGATATTGTTTTCTATACATAGTTGGAGAAAGGTTTGGCATTAGTACATTTGCCCCTGCCTTTAGTCCCATCTCACGGCCTAATGGATTGATTGTTCCCAATGCAGTTGTTGCTGGGATTAATGCATATGGGAAAAGGATTCTTAAAATTGAGACCAATCTTAAAGTTTTTGTATAAGATCCGTTTGGAAAATCTTTAAAAGGTGTATCATGGCTGGTTAAAAATGGTCCTATTCCTATCATATCCGGTTCTAATTTTTGTAAAAATCTGAGGTCCTTTATCAAATCTTCTGTGGTTTGGTATGGGCTATCCACCATAAAGCCACCACCTACTTGGTAGCCAATTTCTTTTAATTGCCATAAGGCTTCGTGGCGCTCTTCCATAGTCATACCTTCAGGGTGAAGCTTGCTAAAGTGCTCGCTGTCAGAAGTTTCTTGGCGCAGCAAATACCTATCTGCTCCTACGTCATAAAATCTTTTAAATGACTCGTAAGGTTTTATCCCAAGTGATAAAGTAATAGCTGTGTCAGGGTGGTTTGCTTTTATCTCCTTTACAATATCGACAATCATATCATCAGTATAATATGTGTCTTCCCCGCCCTGGAGAACATAAGTTCTAAAACCTAATTCATAGCCAATATCAGCACATTGGATAATTTCCTCTGGAGTCAATCTGTAACGGTTAACATTTTTATTAGATTTGCGAATTCCGCAATAAAAACAGTCGTTTTTGCAATAATTAGAAAACTCGATAAGTCCACGCACATATACTGCATCGCCATATATGTCCCTACGAATACGATCAGCAGTATCAGCCAACCACTCATTCATAGACTCATCCTCTATCCAATTTTTAAGCTCTTCGTCTGTGTAATATGTAGTGTTTTTTAAATTTTTCATATATATATATTATAGCAATGAATAAGGTGGCTTGTCTAATATATTTTAGTAAACAACTAGGAATTGGGAATAATGCAGATATCTCCTCGCATTTCGCTTGCGCTCATTTGGTCGATATGGAGTCTCGATACTTCGCACTTTAGTTTGACTACAACAATACCATTTCGACCGAGCGCCATGGGTGCGAGTGGAGAAATCTGACTTGATTCATGCATTACCCACGTTGTGTCATCCTAAGCGAATGAACGGAGTGAATGATCCGAAGGATCTCTTTGGGGAATATTACTTCGAATCGAAGTAAATAAAAGTATAGGAGACCCTTCGACTACGCTTCGCTCTGCTCAGGGTGACATAGTCGTAATTCGGGATAAAACAAAAAACCAGGAAAATCAATTCCTGGTTTTTAATTGCTTTTTCTATGTTTTTGTTTTTGTTTTTTGTTAGTTAAAGCCTATGCTTCAACTGAGTTTCTTCTTTTCATAGCTGTGAAAGCTACACCCATAAGTGCAAGACCAGCTACGATAAAGATAAGTGAACCAATACCACCTGTTTGTGGGATTGTTACGTTCTTGTTGTTAACTCTTTGAGCATCACCCTTTGTTTTATCTACAGATGTATTTTCTGCATCATCTGCAGGTGTGAATTGAACGCCATCTTCTTTTGTCCATGATTCAGCATTTACTGCAAATGCGTGTGCATTGTTTGTTGGGATTGAGTATCCTTTTGGAGCTTCTAACTCAACAAGTTCATAATCTCCTTCAGCTAGACCGTCAATAGCAAATCTACCTTGAGCATCTGAAGTTAACTTAACTAGATCTTTCGCAGCTTCTTCATCCTTAAGATTAACTGCTTTCCAATCATATCTTGTCTTAAGAGCATTATATTTTGGAACAACATTATCTTTGTAGTATTTATCAGCATCTTCTTGTGATGTTGTAGAATCTTTTTTTGTCATTTCATCATAAGCTGCTTTAACTTCTAGATATGCTGCTCTGTCTGCTTCTTTTTCAGAGTCTGTTTTATAAACTAGATATTCACCAGCATGTTTAACATCTCTTTGTTCATCAGTGTTTGCATTTTTAACAGCAAATACTGCACCTTCAAGTCTATCACCTGTTACTTCATCAGCTTTAACGAATTTTTTACCATAGTGAACAACATGTGGTTCTTTTGGATTTACAGTTATATTATTAGAAACTTTGTTTACTACTACTGTTTTACCTTTTTCGCTTGTATATTGTGCTTGGAAACCTTTAAGATCACGTTCAACAACTTTATATTGTCTTTCAAGATTAAGGTCTTTCCATGTATAAGTCCAGTCGTTTCCTTGAACTGTTTTATCTTCAGTGCCATCATTTACTGTATAGGTTTCATTGTCGTTTTGAGTAAATTTAACTGTACCTTTTAATTTTCCGTCTTGTGCATCAAATAAGTCAAATGTTATAGATTCACCTGGTTTTGGTTCTTTGTCTTCTCCTTCAACATCTACGAATGATTTAGATACTGTAAGTTCTTTATCATCATTTGGGAATGTTGGTTGTGGTGTATTACCAAATCTTTGATCGTTACCATAGATAAATGTAACGTCGTTTGTTTCAGGAATGTTTACTACTGATTTTGAGTTGACTGTAGCTGTATAAACAAGGTCAACTGTTACGTCATCATCTTTGTCGCTTACTTTTGCAAGACCTGGTTTTGTAAGTTCTACTCTAAATCCATTTTGGATTCCGCTTTCAGCATCTTTTGTAACTGTTAAAGTGTAGTCAGCTTGATCTGCAGGTTTACCATCTATTGTAACTTTTAGATCTTTTTGATCTTCTTCAGTAAATGTTAGACCATCGGTCATTTCATCTGTCCAGTAAGCATTTTTATAGTTTGTTTTAGCTTTGAAAACTGTTCTTACTGTATATGGTACTGCATCACCTAGTCTATAGTCTCTAATATCTGCATCTTTTGTTTTATCATCTCTATCGTTATCAATTTCGTCTGTGAAGTCTTTGTTTACATCTACTTTAGTAGTAGTGTTTTTAGGATATACATTTACTTCTGTTAAGTATTCTGTTGGTTTAGCAGGTGCAAATTTACCATCTTCACCTTTAACTAATTTAACTTGTGGTAATGTTAGTGCAAATGGAACTGCATGTCCACCATTAGTTGTAACATTAGCTGGTGTTTTAGATTCAACAAACCAATAGTTACCATTAGCAAGATCTAAGATTTCAGCTTTACCATTTTCATCAGTTAATTCTGTTTTACCATCAACTTTGTCTCTATTTAGTAGGTCATTTACTTTCTCAACTGTATCTGGTTTTGATGTATTAAGTTTATCAAGTTCAGCTGCTGATACTTTCCAGTAAGAGAATTCTACACCTTTAAGTCCTCTTACATTTTCACCTAGTGATTCTTTTTGTTCCTTAGTAAGTTCTCCACCATTGTGGTCCCATACTTTTGGGTCTTTATAAGAATCAGCTTGTAATTTCCAAACATTAACTTTTGTAGATGTTGGTATATCATCTGTAGTTGTAGCAATTTTACCATCTGGAGCTTCTACTTCAGCCGCATTAGCATTAGCAAATGGAGCTACTAATACACCGATAACCATTGCAAAAGCTGCTAAAAATGACATTAGCTTGTTTGTCGCTTTTTTCATGTTTTCTTCTCCTTTATTAAATTTTTGCGAAAAAGCAATTTATTGGTCTACTTATGACCCATCACTTTGACTGTGTACAATAGATAATATCTATTATGTACTTATCTACGTCTAATGGGTCTTTCGTTCCAACGGTTTTGGTTCTATGAAAACTCCAAAAATACAATTTCCAATTATAGAACCTGTGTATTTTTTCTAGGTAGTTAGCTACCCAGCGATATCAGGCTTAGCCTGACCTAGATTTGATCTAGGAAGAATGTAACGTTTTGGTCTTATTCGTTATTTATAACTACTTGTAACAGGCTAACTTTTTAATATATTATCTTCTACTATAATTATAGGATATATTTTACCATAGAACAATAGAAAAAATGGACTTTTTATGTGTTTTGCAATATATTTACCAATTTTTTGAAAAATCTTTTATTAATATTCTATAATTTACTTTTGTTTTCTATTTTTGGGCAAAAATATCCATAATTCTTACTCATTTAGTATACTATATATTTTAAATATTGACAAGCTATTTTTGGACATATCTTTGCCTTACTTTAGCATATTTGAGAGGATAGAAAGATATATTTACATATATTGATTAAGATTTTAAAATCCTTGTATAAAAAGCCTGTTAGCTTGGCTAGCTTAAAGTTTTGCTTAAAATTGTATTGGTGAATGGTGACGCTTGGTAGGTCTTATAAAAAACGATTTGCTTGTAATTGTCCATATAAAAAAAGCCCTAGATTTTAGTCTAGGACTTTTTTGTTCAACTCTTACTTATCTCTTGTTACTAAGCTTAATTTCAAGGGAGGACCTTGTTTTTGTCCTTTTGGTAAATAGCATAATAAGCAATAGCGGCTAGCATAGTAGCTGTACCTAGGATTGCAAAAGCAATCTTAGGACCATTTCCACCTGTGGATGGGTAGCTAGCTTTTTTGTTTACTACATTTAAAGTAAGTGTATCGTCTGTTCTAGTGAAGCTAGAAGATTCATCTGTTGATGAAATATTGACCCTGCCATCTTCTACAGTGACTTCCCACTTAGTTGCGCTCATAACGTATCCGTCAGGAGCTTTTGTTTCTTCAAGTAGGTATTGGCCATCTTTTAGGTCGGCAAATTCTATACGTCCTGGGATTTTATTATCATCAGAATCTTTTACAACTTCTTGCTTAATATATTTTTCCTTATCAGCTTGGCCAGCGATAACTTTGTATAGTGCAAATTCTGCGCCATCAAGTTTTTCGACTCCATCTTCTCCAACTTTTTGAACTCTAAATTTACCAGTGATTGGGGTGTTTTTAATGGTTGTGATTGGCTCTTCCTTATCTCCGCCTACTATACCATTGTCGTTCTTTTTGATGTCTCCATCCATATCTACATAGAACTCATTTACAAATTCACCTGTAGCTTTTGCTATTGGTTCGTTGTCGGTTGGTTGGTCAGTAACTTTATAACCTTTTGGAAGTGTTTCGTAGATCTTGTAGTGACCTGTTTTTAGATTTGAAAGTTTGAATTTACCTTTTGAATCAGTAGTGAATGTTGCTCCACCATCTGGATTTTTGATTTTAACATAGTTCTTATACTGACTTTCTTCGGTATCTTCGTATCTATTTTCTATATTCCCTTGTTGGTCCCACCAGACTTCAAACTCAACTCCTGCAAGAGCTTTATCAATCTTGCTATCTATCTTAGTAAATTCTATTTCATTGGATTTATTTACTAGTTTTAGAATAGCTGGTGAGCTTGTAGCTTCAGGGGTTATTTCAGCAGTAACATCATTATCAAGCTTTTCATTTTCGATGATGGTTGTCTTGCCATCTTTTGCTACTACAATATTCCAAGTATTTATAGTTCTTACGTATCCGTCTGGTGATTTGAACTCTCTTAGTTCGTATTTTCCAGCTGTAAGGTTTTCGTAGTTAACTGTAGCGTCTCCACTTGTAAGGGCAGAGCCTGAGTTTGTTGTAAGTGTTCCGTCTGTATTTACATATTGGTCAGATTCCATATCTTTTAGTAGGAATTTTGCACCAGTTAGTGGATTAGTTGTATTTCCATCTTTTTTAACTTTATTAACTTGGAACTTACCCTCACCTACTTCTTTGTTGACTATTTCAAGAGGATCAGTTTTTCCTGTCATGTCCTGGATATATTTGTCGCCAACTAAGATGTTTTTAATGTCTAGGCTGCCTCTTTCTACTGTAAACTCTGCTACTATTTGTCCACCTATTTTGACTTCTTCGTCATTATCTGTCTTTATTTGTTGATAACCTTTTGGGGCATATGTTTCTACTAGTTGGTATCTGCCAGGTTCAGTTGCTGAAAGGGCTATGATACCATCATCAAGGGTTTCAATATTTTCTAAAACTGTTTGTCTATTAGGTTGAAGATCGCCTTTATCATCATAGCTATCCCAAACTCTATCAAGTTTAAACTTAGCACCTGCTAAAGGTTTATTGTCCTTTCCTACCTTCTTAAACTTAATCTCATTTACTTTGTTGTAGATTGGATAGGCTTCATTTGAATCAAAGTTTTCTATAATTTCTTCGCCATACTTTTGGTTGGTCTTAAGATCTTTAACTTTACCATTTTCAACAGTAAAGGTCGATACAATAAATCTTTCAGCATATGGATAGCCTTCTGGTGGAACTGTTTCATAAACTGTGTATGAGCCATCTTCTAGGTTGTCAAATCCAAACTTCCCATCTCTATCTGAAGATGTTAGTGAGTCTTTAACTTCCTCATCACCTTTATAGAGTACAAATTCTGCACCATATAGAGGGTTTTTACTAGCTCCATCTTGTTTTACAAAGTCTATTGATGGCTTCTTTTGGTTGATTACAGTAAAGCTTGGTGCTTCTGTATTTTTATCTTCGTTTTCTTCAGTGATTACTTCTTTCTCATAAAGAGCTGGAAGATCAAAATGATGAAGTATGGCATCATTGTTGTTTGGTGTATCTATGGTTTTCCAATTATAACCAATTTGTGATTTTTGATATTTATCAACTATTTTAGCTGTAACTTTGACTATATATGACCAGTTTCCATCAAACCTACCCTCGCTACCATTATGTGGAAATTTGATAAAGGCGTTATTGGTTTGGTTATTTTCTATGATATTTGTAGTCTTTTCGCTTATAGTTGATGATCCCATTGTTATATTGCCAGCATCTGAATTTTGTGCTTGAGTTCTATCTAAATAGGATATAACCCTATCATCTATGCTTTTGCTATTCATTAGACCGCCAATATAAAGTTTCTCATTTACTACACTTATTTCCTTGCTATTTCTACCAGGATTGACGTCAAAAAGCTCTACTTTTTCTAAATTTGCATTTGTTGCATTTAGTCCTAGCATGGTTGGTTTATTAGTAGCTGATGAACCATCTACAAAATTTGGTTTTAGCATCAGGTAATATGTTATAAGACTGTTTTCTGGGTCTGTAGCCTCTACATAATCACGAGCATTCATATAGTTTGGGTTATTTGCAAATTCGTAGTTATAAGATTCTGATTTTGCATTTTTTTCTACTTTTAATACGTCATTTGTAATGATCTTTGAAGGTTCCGCTGAATCTGCTTCTTCCACTAGACTTTCATTTTTCCAACTGATATATCCATCCTTATCTACAATTAATTTTAATTTACCTTCTTTCTTCCTATAGCCATCTGGAGCTTCAACTTCTTCTAGGTAGTAGGTCTTGCCTGCTTTTAGATTATCAAATTTGATATAACCGTTGCTATCAGTAGTTTCAATTCTATCTGGTTCAAATTTATTTTGATTTTCATCTAGGAGTCTAAATTTAGCTCCCTCCAGGTAATTACCATTAGAGTCTTTTTTGTAAAGTTCAAAACGAGAATTGTTCTTTTCGTTTGGAATCTCTGCGTTTATTGTATTATCAGATTGCGCTGATGATGTTACTTTTGTTATTGCACTTGTAAATTTGTAGCCCTCTGGAGCCTTAACTTCCTTTACATAGTAAGTTGTATCTAACTGAATATTCTCACTATTGAAAGTAGCATAACCATGTTCGTTGGAAGTAGCTTTATCTATAGGTTTGCCTGTAGCACTCGCATTGTCATATAGTTCGAATTCTGCGCCTTCAAGACCAAGATTTGTGTCCTTATCGTATTTTCTGATAGTAAGGTTGGCAGATTTTGGCTTTTCCTTTTCGTTTGTGATGGTAAGTGGGCCAGAGTCCTCTATGACCTTAAAAGTTGGAGAAATACTAGCAGTTTGTTGATTACCCCCTCCATCTTTTAATATCATAACTTGGTTCACAGGGTAAATATCAGTGTTTTTATTGATTTTATCAATATCCCTTATTGAAAACGTCCTACTGAATGTTTTTTCTTTTCCAACTTCTAAGCCTGTTATATCAATAGTTCCTTGCCTGGTTAAATCCCCTGTAATATCTGAACTATTTGGTTGCAGGCTTATACCATAGATATCCTTTTTAGGTTTGATTTTCATTGTATAAAGGAATACACCTTCATTATTCGTTTCTTTTATAGATGCCTTTAGAGATACATAAGTGTTATCAAAAGTCTGTTCCTTTGACGTTTCTATCTTGTAACCTCCACCTTGGCTTTGAACTTTTGTTTCACCCTGATCATCTACCACAACAGTCCAGGTTTTCTTATTTTCTTGATATCCTGGTAGTTGTTTTGTTTCCTTTAAGGTGTAAGTGCCTGGATATAGGGTTTCGAACTTTATTTTTCCATTTTCATCAGTTGTTTTGCTGACTTTGTAGTCAAACTCCTTACCTTTTTCACCAACTTCGCCTTCTGATGTTAGGGTAAATTCTACACCTTGAAGTTTATCTTTTGTTTCTTTATCTTCCTTAGTGAATTCAAATTCACTTGTAGTAATCTTAGGTTCTTCTGGTTTTGCGGTGTTTGTAATTTTTAGATCTAATTGATCTTTATCTTTTATTTCGTAGTAACCATTTTGATTCTTAACTATAGTAAAGGTAGCTTTTTCTCCAAGGTTTAGGTCAGTATCATAATTACCGTCTGGGGCCTTGGTTTCTATTACCCTGTAGTCACCGTCTACTAGGTCGTTCCAAACAAGCTTACCTTGGCTATTTGACCTTGTCCTAGATCCTGGAAGTTCTCTAAAGATAGATGAATCCGGTTTTCTATATTCTAGGACAAATTCTGCTCCTTCTAGAGGATTTTCTGTCTTAAGGTCAACCTTGGTAAATTCTATACCTATTGGTTTTCCCTCATTCTTTTCGTTTTTAATATCAATTTTGCTATTGCCATTAGGATAATAAATCTTTTTATCTTGGATGATGTTATTTTCATCTACCCTAAAGCTTGCTACGGTTCTTCCTTCGTTTTCGCTATATTCTGGATATTTAGATATATCTTTTTCTACTACTTGGTAATTGCCTGGTGTAAGTTCTTTCCATGAGAATTTACCATCTTTGCCGGATATTTGGTCTTGGCCAGAAAGCGCTCTGCCATTTAGACTTAGTTCAAAGACTACACCGTCCATGGCAAGGCCTTTTTCATTTACTTTTCTAAATTCTATTTCGTTTTTTTTATTTTTATAATTGAAAGTATAATGAGCTTGTTCTTTTCCGACTACTATAGCATCAGAAATCTCTTCTTTAAATTGATAACCCTTTGGTCCTTGGACTTCTTTTATATAGTAGGTGCCATAGTCAAGGTCTTCAAATACTGCCACACCATTTTCATCTGTTACTAGGGTTTTGATTGGATCTTTATTTTTATCAAGTAATTGGAAATAGGCTCCAGGAAGTTTCTTTCCATCTTGGTCTTGGTCAATTTTATTTACTGTGACGCTGCCTTTTTTGGCTGTTTTTTTGGTATCACCTGTTATAGTGTTTTGGTAGGACCTTGTCTTGTCGTGGCCATAGTAGAAGAATTGGATTTCTTCGTCTTTGTTTACCTTTCCCCAATCTTTGCCTTCTGCTATACGGTTTTTTAGCCCTTGGGCATAGCTGTATTCGGCACTTGAGAAATAATTAGGGTTGTAGCCTCCACCATTTCTAAAGGATTCTGCGTAGTTTTCTCCAGCTAACCAGTAGTAAAGGTTGTATTGGATAATCTTGTAGTAGGACTGTTCGTCAAGTTGGTATTCTTCTGCAAGCTCTTGGCCATACCAATAAAGTCTTAGGACATATTCGTAAAGACTGGCATAGTATTCCTCATTTACAGTTCCTTTATAAAGTGGGGATGACTTGGCCTCGTTTGCTGTAGCAAGGGCTGCTATGGCCCTACCATTTGTCGCCCAATCTTTTTCAGCTGTAGACCATTCTCCCTTGGTAATGGTTCCGTTAAACTTGTACTGTCTAGTTGGTTCTGGTTTACCTGGGTTTAGACAGAATACAATAACTCCTGTTTTAGTGAATGCTGGGTCATTGTATCTTGGGTTTGCATTTGGATTACTTGGTATAAAGGCCTTCATTGTGTTGGCTTGGTCCTTTGAAAGAGCTACTTCATAGCCTGAGCCGTCCTTGTGTTCTTGGACCTTGTGTAGGTAGGCCAGGCCACTTGTGTCCTTCTCTGCCCCTTCTTCTCTTTGAAGCAAGCTTGGCTTGTAAGCAATGGATGCAGACTTGCCAGAGTCTAGGCTTAGGGTTGTAAACTCTTCTTTATTTGTAGCTTTGTCAGTAAAGGTGTAGTTTACAATAGTTCCTGGTTTGTTGCCTATTTTTTTTTGTAGTGTTTCTTTCGCTACATTACCTAAGTCTGTAACATCATAGCCACCATTGTCATTTGGTACTAGGATTTGTACACTTGGTCCTGTTAGTCCTTGACCGTCAGTTTTTGCTGAGTAGGCATCTATACCTACAGTGTTTTTGTTGACAAGTCTCTCTGCTGGGAAAGTTTCAGAAATGGTCCATGTGATTTGACCATCTTCTTTGATATTTCCAAACATTGATACTCTATTTTTCATAATATCTGTATCGTCAATATTGTCGTTGTAGTCTAGAGACCTAAAACCATTGTATGGGAAGAGGTCTTGCCAGCCCTTTGGCTCTAAATATACCATTCTGGTATCTATTAGATTTATGCCATTTCTATATGGGTTGGCAGCTGAAGTATCTTTCCATTTAATTAGGAAAGGATACTTTTGTGATAATTCTTCAAAGTCTTTATCAAAGTCCTTCACAAGTTCATTTACATAGTTTTTGTCTGGAGAAATCTTTACACCAATAGCATAGTTTTGACGTTTCTTTGGTTCCTTGGCCACTACATAAATATTGTAGCCTTTTTCTGTAAGCTTGTTTTTTGGAATAGAGAAACTATAAATGTAATGTTCACCCTTTTTCTCTGTCATTGAACCAGAATAATCTGTAGTTCCATCTTGACCATCTTCTACTACCACCTTGTAGTCTTCTAGGCTTTGACCTGCTGGTGCGTAAATAGAGAAGTTCAAGTTATCATATTCGTACTTATCTTTTTTGAACTCCGTGATGTCGTTACCAGAATCGTCTGTGCCAGGGATATTAATCTTCCAACCTACATAGTCATTTCTGATAGCATGGTCTTTTAAACCAGGTTGAGTTTTTCTTACTATATCAAATAACTTTTGCTCATTAGTAGCTCTGGTTAGGGTTTCTGTATAGTATTCTAATTCAGTTTTGAAATCTACATCATCAAAATCGGCTTCTATAACAGTTGGATTATCCTCTGCGAAAATGTGTGGGTTGAGCCCTTCTAAGTAGGCTGCTGCCACTATTTCATCAATAGTGAAATCGCCGATTACTTTTTCTACTTCTGCTTGCTTATCTTTTAGTAGTGACTCTAGTTGGTCTTCTTTTATATCGTATGATTTTACATAAGATTGTAGAAAGGTAATGAAGTCTTCTGTTGATAGATTTTCTTCTGCTAATTTTTCTGCTAGAGCTTTCTCTTTAGTTTTATCAGTCTTAATAGTAGTTGTATCTTCTTGGCTATCATTTGCTATTTCATCATTTTTGTATAAATCTCTTAGGATGTTGACGAAGTCTTCGTTTGTAATGTTGTTTTTTTCTCTAATGCTTGCTAGTGATGCTTCCAATTCTTCTTCTGTGATTTGGCCGGCATCCTTTTTGGCAAATTCTTCTTTGATTAGAGCTTTAATTTCTTCTGTAGTTAAAGCATTTTCACTTGCTTGATCAAAATTTGTAGCTTCTTTGATATCTACATTAGCTACTTTGTATTTGTCTTCATTTAGCCCTCTTAATAGGGCTGATATAATTTCTTCAGCTTGGGCAGAATCTATATTTTCTGCTTTTGCTATATTTTGGATAGAAGCTTTGAAGTCATCCCAGTTGATTTCTTCTTTATTATAGCTTTCTAATACTGGAACAATTTGCTTTGTTGCATTTTCTAGATTGGTTGAAAGTTTATTATTTTCTTTTAAATCTGAAATATATGCATCTTTATTCAGTGCAATTGCTGATTGAGCGTTTTTGCCTGATTCTTCTGTTTTTTGTCTTTCATCTTCTTCTTTAGTTTTAGAGTTTTCTTCTTTTGAAGTATCAGCAGGCAGAGGGTCAGCGTCATCTTCTGATGGTTTTTCTTCTTCTCCTGCTTGAGATGTTTCTTCTGTATAGCTTGGGTTTTGGATTTTGATTCCATTAAATTCATATTCTTTTGCGTTGGTGTTTTCTTTTGGTTTTGTGATTACTTCTAGTTTTGCTATGTAACCTTGTGGTATGGTTAGGTTTAAACTGTTTGTAAAATCTACTGTTTTGCTAAAGGATTGGTTTAGTACGTATCCTTTATCACTAGCCTCGTAGTAATCAATTTTTATTTGGCTATTTTCTGTGTCTTGGTTTTCGTCTAGGTCAAAGTCTATGGCAAACTCTTTGTCATCTTTTGCATTTATGTAGTCTGTCCATACTAAATGTGCTGGGGTGGTTTGAAAGAGTGTTTTTTCTTCTTTTTTGTACTCACCTTTGTATAAGTGAAGGTTGTCTTCTTTTTCTACTAGCTCTGCCGCTTGGTTTACTACATTGTTATCATTATCGATTGTGATTTCTGTTGTGTCTGGATTTGTAGTTTCTAAAGAATATCTTGTTTGAACTGGATTTTGATTTGGAGAAGCTATTGTAAAATCTAGAGCAAGTTGTGGGGATTTTTCTTCTAGATTTTTCAAAGCTTCTTCTGTTAATTTTGTGCTTAGGTAATAAACCATCCCATATTGTGGTTTGGCTGAGGTAATACCTGTTGTTCTAATATCTTCCTTTGCGTTTAGTAAGTTTGGTGTGTGTTGATCAAACTTGATGTCCGTCTCATTGCCATCAGCATCTAAGACTTTTACATCATCTACTGATAATTTTTCGTCATCAGTATTTTCTGTTATACCAAAAGTTGTGATTTGATTTTCTGTAAACTCTTTGCTAGGGTCTTTAGTTTTTACTACAATTTTGTAGTCTACTTGTCCTGTTGTTTTTGATAAGGTTGCTGACTTTTCTATGATATAGTCAGTTGTTTCTTCTTGGCTTACTGCTGATTTGATTAAGCTAGAATCAGTATTTTCAGTTTCTTCTTTTGAGGTATCTTTTTCTTGAACACCCATAACTGATGTGGCTGCTGTGTAAATATTGCTTTTGCTTTGCTTCATGGCAAATACGTTTGTAGGCACAGCCAAGATAATTGCAAGCGTTGCTGCTAGCAATTTTACAATAAATTGTTGTAATTTGTTTTTCATAAATCTCCCCCTGATTTATATTTTTCTAAACTTTGTTTGAAATTTCACGAAGTTCAAGTCCTTTACTTCTATATATTATACTACTAAATTAGTGCGAAATATAGAGAGTTTTTAAGTATTTTTAGATATATACGTAAAAAAACCAATATATTCTAACTTAAACCAATAATTTAAATATATTTTAATAGAAATTTAAGATTATTTATATTTTATATCCTAATTATTTATACACATTAGATAAGTATTATACGTGGTATAGGATCTAATTGCTAGTAATTTAGTGTGAAATATTTAGTATACTATATTTACCCATTAATAAGTATTTTTGTGAAGGATGTTTCGCTTTTAGTATTTTATTTAAATGGTAGGATAACAGACCCTTTGGCTGCGCTCAGGGTGATAGTTCTTGGGTTTGGTTTTGTATTGGTTTTTATGATTTATGTAATGGCTGCGGTTGGGAATGTTTGACTTTTTGATAGATCTCTCGGCTTCGCTCGAGATGACAATGAGTGTTGTACTTTGAATTTAGGTGTTGGTCTTATTTACTTGATTGAGAATTATTGTGACTGAATGATTATTATATTAATAAGACTATGCTCCCCCTGTTATCATTTCGACTGGAGCGTAGCGAAATGGAGAAATCTTTTTTGAACGCTTTGTGGTTTTTATTGAAATTTTTATTATTTTATTTTAATGGTAGGATGAGAGACCCTTCGGCTGTGCTCAGGTTGATAGTTCTTGGGTTTGGTTTTGTATTGGTTTTTGTGATCTGTTTAATGGCTGCGGTTGGGGATGTTTGACTTTTTGGTAGATCTCTCGGCTGCGCTCGAGATGACAATGAGTGTTGTACTTTGAATTTAGGTGTTTGTCTTATTTACTTGATTGAGAATTATTTTAGTGTATACGATTATTATTCCAATATAATATGATTTCCCCTATTGTCATTTCGACTGGAGTGGAGCGGAATGGAGAAATCTTTTTTTGAATGCTGGCTTTTTTAAACGTAGTTTTGATTTTAGTGATTTATTTAATGGTAGTATATGAGACCCTTCGACTACGCTCAGGGTGACAGTTCGTGGGTTTGGTTTTGGATTGATTTTTGTGATTTGTGTTATAGCTACGGTTGGGGATGTTTGAATCTGAGGTAGATCTCTCGGCTGCGCTCGAGATGACGATGGAGTGTGAGACTCTGGACTTAGGGGCTTGTCTTATTTATTTTATGATTATTTTGTGGGTTTTATAAACAAAAACACCCAGGATGTATTCTGAGTGTTTTTTTGACTTTATTCTTAATTTATTTTAGCAAATCTTTAACTATTGCTAATTCTTCTAGGTATTTTGCTATAGTTGGGTAAGATTTTGTTGCTGTTTCTTTGTCTACTTGTTGGGTTGGAGCTTTTAGTGGGTCTAGGGTTACTGTTACCACTTTTTCTAAGTCTTTGTAGACTTTTTCTGAATAGCCTGGGACTACGTTTTTGAAGTTTTGGGTATTTTCTTGTTTTTTGTCCTCTTCTTCCACCTTGTCTAGGACTTTTTCGTTGTTTTCTGCTAGTTCTTCTACATTATCTAATAGTGCTTTTACATTTGCTAATTCTTTTTCATCATCTAAGGCTTTTTTAGTTTCTATAGAAAGATTTACTTGGTCGATGATTTCTTTAATAGTTTCGTTGTTTTTATCAACTTCTGTAATTAGCTCGTATGTTTCATCATCAATAGACTTGTTTAAATCCATTACTGTATCTACTGCGTATTTGCCGTAGATTTTTTCTAGCTCATCTTGAATAGCTTTGTTTCTATCATCTAGGTCTTTGATGATATCAGCAATTGTCTCGTTATTTGGTGATTCACTTTCAGTTGAAGTAGTTGTTTTTGCTAGGCTTTCTCCATATTCCTTGTCAATCTCTTGCATAGTTTTTTGAATTTCTATAGTTCTATTATCAAGGTCTGTGATTAGGGAGTCTACTTCTGCTTGACTTAAATTTTCCTTTATAGGTAAATCTTCTACAGGATTAGCAGGTGTTTCATCTTTTAAAACTACTATTTTTACTTCTTTTTCTGCTGGTGAATCTTCTTTTTCTTGATTTTTGTCAGCTTCTTTTATTGCTTCTTTGATTTCTTCATCTTTTTTATCTATCTCTTTAGTAAGATTTTCTACTTTGCTATCTTCATTGCTAGTATTTTTTTCTACTGATGGTTGGTCTGATTTTTTTATCTCTTCTTTGATTTTTGCATCATTTTCATTGATTTGTTCTGTTAAAGATTCTACTTGACTATCTTTAGCTTTTTCAGTGCTTGTTTCTCTTTTTAGCTCTACTCCATTTGCAGTAAATATATCTACACTTTCATCTGCCTTTATTTTAAAGCTAATCTTTGCAGCACCATTCGCTGGGATAGTTAAATCTTTTATATCTCCAAAATCAAGGTCATGGCTTGCCTCTAATACAAAACCTTCTTTACTTGCCCTATAAATTTCTATATGGAGATTTTCAGGCTTTGTTTGTCCATCGCTTAAAGAGATTGCATAGTTTGTTAATATATCTTCTGGTGACTGGTTTACTAAAAAGTCTGACCACTGGATAGTACTATTATCTACAAATTTTCCGCCTAAAATAGAGCCTAGTCCTGCTACTTCTTGTTCTCTTAGACTAGCTTTTCCATCCTGATCTTTATTTATAGATGAGATTACTCTTTTGCTAGTAAGAGCTGTTTCGCTTCCATTTGCTAGAATGTAGTCAAATACTAGTTTATTTTCCTTGCCATCTTTTATATCTGCCTTTAAATTTATAGTGCTAGCTTGCTTTAGGTCAACGCTTATTTTTTTGCCATCTAGACTATCTTCTACTTTGACTTGGTCTTGGCTGATATCATCATCTGAGATTACTTCAAGATTTGCAAGATTTGACTCATCACTTATGTAAAAAATCGCCTTTAAATCATCTGTATTATTTGTTTTTTCGATGTTTATTGTATAAGTTGCAACTTTGCCTGTCTCATCAAGATTCATTTGTACTTGAGATGAGATATTTTCTTCTTTTTTGGCATTAGCAGTGCTTTCTAAGATAGTTTGCCCAGTTTGAATTTCTACGGTGCTTGCCGCTTTAGCAGTTGTTGGTACTACCAAAGCTAGGGCTAGAGCTAAAGAAGCACAGCCTTTAATTTTTATTTTTTTCATGAATCCTCCAGATTTGCCTTGTGGTGTTAAATTAATTTTTTTGTTCTTATATTTCTTTAAATCTTTATATTATTATATATGATACCAGTATAGTAAGGATTAAAAAAGCATTTTAGAATTATTTAGAAAGGATTATAAAATCTGCCACCGTTTACAAAAAATAGGTAGATACCTACCACAGTTATAATTATAGAAATGATAATTGCCAAAATATCTACTTTTTTAAAAGGCCTATATGAATACCAAGTCCTAGTATTTTCCTTACCAAAACGGCGCAGTTCCATAGCCTGGCTAATGGTTTCTATACGGTTTAAGCTATCAAAAATCAACGGCCAAACTATATTTGATGATGCTTTAATTCTTTGGCCCAAGCTAGCCTTTTTACTCATTTCAATTCCTCTGGCCTGACTGGTAAGCTTTATATCATTGTATGAAGATTGGATATCTGGGATATATCTTAGGGCAAGGGCTACAGAATAACTTATTTTATAGCCTATACCTATTTTATTTAAACTAGAAGCAAACTCGCTAGGGCTAGTTGTAAAAATAAATATCAAAGCAAGAGGGATGGTTGAAAAATATTTTATAGCTACATTTAACTCATAAAACAGCTGTTCTTTAGTAATAGAATATCTGCCCCAGCCTGCCTTAATTAAAGTCCTACTATTATATAAATCGACTCCGTATTCTGGCTCGAAGATATAGATAGCTAGAAGATTTAATATAGCAAAAACCACTACAAATTTAACTACAAAGCTTACCGCCTGCCATGGAATATCTGCTATTTTAAATAAAATAATAGAAAAAACAGTCACAAAAAATAAAAATCTAGTATCATAACTAGTCATAACAATAATTGATAACATCAAAAAACAAATAAGCTTTGTAGTTCCAGATAGCTTATGAATGATAGTGTCATTTTCTATGTAACCTAGGATTTTGTCATTCATAGTCTGTTCCTTTCATAGCTGATAAATTTTTCTATAAATTCTTCAGAATCATAAGCTATAGTTCTCGCCAGTTTTGTTAAAGAAGTTTCTGTAAGAGATGATCTATTTAATAAATCATTATTTGCAAATAGGGCTTTTGGATAAGTATCTGCTAGTAAAGTTCCTTCTCCAAACACTAGAGCTCTTTTTGTATATTCCTGGATTAGATGCATATCATGAGAAATCATTAAGATTGTTAGCTGGTAATCTTTGTTTAATGTATGAATAAATTCCATTATTTCTGTATAATGCCTGTAATCTTGTCCAGCTGTTGGCTCATCTAAGATTATTATTTCTGGATTTAAAATCAAAATAGATGCTATAGTTACCCTACGTTTTTGCCCATAGGATAGGGCTGATATGGGCCAATTTCTAAAGGGAAAAAGCCCACAGATTTTAAGAACTTTTTCTGTTTTTTCTGCTATCTCTTCACTACTTACTCCGCGAAGTTTAAGGCCAAAACCTACTTCCTCAGCTACATTAGTTTTTGATATCATAGCATTGGGATTTTGGAGAACATAGCCAATCTTTTCTGCGATCTCTTTTATGGATAAATCTTCCGTATTTTTATCATTTAATAAAATACGTCCACTTGTTGGTCTTAAAAAACCACATAATAATTTGGCGAGGGTTGATTTGCCAGCTCCATTGGGACCCACGATACTAACTACATCTCCCCTATTGATTGTAAAATTAACATCTCTAAGAACAGATTTATTGCTATCATAGGCAAAGCCCAGATTTTTTACTGATAAAATAGGGTCTTTAACCTCATTTGACCTTATGACAGTAATATCATCAGCCCATTTTTTTATCTTATCAATTTGCTCTGGCTTTAAATCTATATTTTCAAAAGCTCCTAATTTATCTACAGTTGATAAATCCAAGCCAGCATATTCTAAGGCATTGATGTACAGAGGTTTTCTTACGCCTATTTGCTCCAAAATATTAGATTTTAAAATTTCACTTGGTTTTCCATCTTTTAAAATCTTCCCATCATCCATAACTAGGATGCGGTCCGGGTTTAAGTTTAAAGCTTCTTCTAGTCTATGTTCTATAACTATAATTGTGTAGTTATACTTTTTATTAAGCTCATCAACTAATTTCATCGTAGCAAGGCCACTTTTAGGATCTAGGTTAGCCAATGGCTCATCTAGCAGCAAGATTGGTGTATCAGAAACCAAAACCCCTGCTAGGGATACACGTTGTTTTTGCCCACCTGATATTTCATTTGGTTTATGGTTTAATAAATTTTCTATATTTAAAATATCTGCCCATTGATGTACTATTTCTTTCATTTCTTCTTGGCCAACATTATCATTTTCTAGAGAAAAAGCTATGTCTTCTGCTACAGTCAGACCTACAAATTGACCATCTGTATCTTGTAAAACTGTCCCAACCAAAAGAGATATATCAAAAATAGATGAATTTTCAATATCTTTATCGATAATAGTAACCTTGCCTGATATGTCTCCATCAAAGGTATTTGGAATTTGGCTATTTATTGCCTTGGCCAGGGTGGATTTTCCAGATCCACTTGGACCAATTATGACAATTTTTTCTCCAGATTTCGCTTCAAAATTGATATTTTTAAGGGTTGGCTCTTGCTGGGACCTATATTTAAATGTAAAGTTTTCAAATTTAATTACGCTTTGATTTTCCAATTTAGTCTCTTCTTAAAGAATTTTCTGGTGTTTGAGTTTTTGTGTAGGCAATGATTAAAAGTGTACCTATAATTGCTACAGATAATGAATTTGTAAGGGCTGCAACAATTCCTTGAACAAAAACTTTATTAGCTGGCTCTGAATAAATAAGGATATCTAATACTGGTGCAACTACTGCCCATGCTACTAGATTTGTTAAGACTTGGCCGATATTAAATCTTATAATGTCAGATTTAGTAAACACTCCATTTTGGATATTTATTCTTTTAGCAGATAAACCATAGCCAATACCAGTTATGCCAGAAGATATAACCCAGCTAATCCAAAGGCCATAAGTTAATAAGTCTTTGACTGCATGACCTATAAAACCAATTAAACCTCCAACAACCGGTCCAAAAAGCACGCTCATTAAAGCTAAGAATGGATAAGTTGTTTCTAAAGAAGTATTTGGTATACCGATAGGGATTGATAGAAAACGACCTAAGATAAAAAATACTGCTGCTCCTATGCCTACTGCAACTATTTTTGTGGTTGATGATTGATTTTTATTCATTATATATAACACTCCTTAATTAATATACGAATATTATAACTTTAATTTGATTATTTTCCACATTTTAAACTCTTGCTATACCTACTTATATATAGAAAATCTGGCAGATTTTTCCCGACAAATTTTCCACAAAAATAGAGAGGATACCCTCTCTATCTTATAGCTGCTTTGCTCTCATATATCTCATAGGACAATACATAGCCCATGTTGTATTTTGCAGTAAATCTGCTCCAAATACTATTTTTACATCACCTTCATTTAGTTTTGGATTAAGACTTGCGCTAGGAAGCACTACTTTATCTTCATCTACTTTAAATTCTAGCTTAGTTTCATAGGTTAGATTTTCATTAGACAGTCCTAGCATTTCAATAGTATTTCCTGCATCCTTATTTTTTACTATCTTATCAAAAACCTCTTGGCTAACTGTGGTAAGAGGTTTTGATGTATCAATACCTGCAAGGATTCTCTCTCCGTCAAATTCTACATATACTATAGGTAGGTTTTGAGATTCTTTGCTAGATGGCTGTCTAAAATCATCTACTTGGACTTCGAAATCATTTGTTTTGCCATCTCCCCTAAAACATAATTGAGAAATGATGTTCCATCCTAGAATAAAATCTGCTGGATATTTATTACCTGTTGGATCTACTGGCAAGTCAAAGGTATCATCATTGGCTACTATAACTGGGGCTGATCCTATTTCAAGACCACCTAGCCTTAGATTTACCCTAGCTCTTCTCCAGCCACGTTTTTCATCAATTACTTCTTGGTCTATATAATCTACATTAATTTTATCAGCTATAGATTTTTTTAATAGGCTATTGCCTTTGGTATCAAACATAGCAGTCACAGGCTCTCCCCCAACTGCTGCTTTTAAAAATATATAATTTAGGTATTTTTTATCTGATATTTCTACCTTGGTAAATTCCATTATTGCTCCTTAGTATTTCTTATTTCTATATGTCTTATAACTTCATCATCTGCATAATAGATATAGCTAGTGTCATTATCAGCAGTAAAAATAAATTTACTTAGCTGCTCGTTAGTCTTACCCTCTATACTTAGTCTTGGAGGGTTTTGGTTTTTCTTATCTACCATTTTTAGCTCATCTAAACTAGCACCTACATAAATATTACCCACAGATAAGTCAGAGCTACTTTCTGCTACAAGACCTACTATCTGAGCATCTTTTATAGAAATAGGGCTAGGACTGGTGTTTTTTAATTCAAAGTCTACTCCACTAGAGCTAGGCTTATCTTCCATGTCATCAAATAATGGAGAATATATCCTAATGGTCATCTCATCGCCTGGGTCTAGGTTTTTGTAATTGCCCTCGATATTTATATTACTATTTAATAAATCCTCTAAATCATGGATAGTTAAAGGGAATTTTAGGGTTTGTCCAAAAACTACAAATTCCCCATTTATATAAGCCTCATCTCTCATAAAGCTTTTAGAAAAAATAGCAACCGAGCTAAGCTTTTCATTTTCAAAGTATAAGGAAACATAGTTTTTATCTGTATAATAATTTATTGTCTTATCATCTTCCTTGCTGGCCTCTTCGGTATGGATGTTTTTTAATAAGCTTTTAGCTTCTTGGTAGCTAGATCCCCAGCTAAGGTCATTTATAGAAAAATCTTTGTTTTCTCCTTCGGTGTTGTTTATATAAAGCTCAATAATTGTAGCTTCTTTTATATCAATCTGTTCTGAGCCCTTATTTTTAAAAGTTGCTCCAAGATCCAATCCATTACCCTTTAAATTTGCCATGGTTTGACTATTTTTATTTATCTTTTGGTAATAAAACTCATCTTCGTTTAAATTTATGCCATTTTCTTTAAGCTCTTCATAAGAAAGCGGTAGAGAATATTTCTTATTGTTTAAGTAAAATGAATCGTAATCATTATTTATTTCTAAGGGGGCTAGAGGTTTCACTTCTTGAACTGGTTCTAGTTCTTTTTTCTGACAAGCAATCAGCAAAATCATAGCAAATATGTATATAATTCTCTTCATTTTTGTAAGCCCCCTTTACCCTATTATACAATATTTTTTAAAAGTTTTATCTTTGGGATATAAATATTATAATAAATTATTTATCAAAATAAAAGCGCTAATTTTAGCCAATGCAACTGAAAGTTGACAAAATTCCAAATCGGATTGGTGGTATGTTAAGAGATTTTTTTATAAAATGAGCTTAGAAACATAAAAGGAGGATCTTATGATACTGGCTGATAAGATTATAAATTTAAGAAAAAAAGAAGGAATGACCCAAGAAGATTTGGCAGGACAAGTTGGAGTAAGCCGCCAATCAGTATCAAAATGGGAAAGCTCTATGGCTATGCCTGATTTAGATAAGATTGTAAAATTATCTCAAATGTTTTCTGTAAGTACAGATTTTTTACTGGATGATAATCTTGGTATGGAGCAAATAATAGTAGATGAAAAAGTAGAGGATACTGCAAGAGTTATAGATCTAGATTTGTTAAACCGATATTACTCAGCCTATGATAAGGTTGCAAAGTTTATATCGCTAGCAACATTTCTTGTCATCACTTCACCTATAGCCTTTATGACCCTTGAAAATACCAGCGAAAGCCTTGCTATAGTTGTATTTTTAGGACTTATTGCTTGTACAGTAGGGCTATTTATAAACTCTGGTTTTGCTGTAAGTAAGTTTGACTTTATAGAAAAAGAACCTTACAACTTCTCCTACGGTGTAGAAGGTGTGATAGATAAAAATTTAAATGACTATATGCCAAAACTTAAGAAAAATGTAATTATAGCAATAGCTATATTTATCCTATCTCCAGCAATATACCTACTTGCTATAAATCAAGGGATAACAAATAATATACCTGTCTACTTATTTTTATTGCTAACTGCCATTGGGGCAAGTCTTATGGGATATAGCATGATAAAATATTCATCATACAGAGATATACTAAAATATAGAGATCCAAAAATCCAGAAAAAAGAAGGCAAGACTAACAAGATATCAGGTGTGCTTTGGATAACAGCTATTGGTGTTTTCTTTATATATAGCTTTTGGACTGGAAATTGGCAGGCTAGCTGGATAATATTTGTAATTGCTGGCTTTTTACAAGTTATAATCGCTATGGTACTTGACTAGTCATAATAAAAAGGGATGAGCATAAGCTCGTCCCTTTTAAATTTATAATTATTTTTTAAATCTTCTAGTAAACCAATTGTCAGTAGAGTAGTTTAAGATATTTCTCTTATATACTCTTTCTCCAAATCTATATACTAAGAAAATTGTAACTACTAGGACAGCTATAGCTATCAAACCTTCTGTAAGTCCCGCATAGCCATTTAAAAGTCTTAGTGGCATAAAGAATGTTGATGCAAATGGCACATAACTTAGTACTTTTGTTATCATTATATCTCCCTTGCCTTGAAGATTAATAGCTAGGAAAAATAAAATAATTGTACCTAATATAAGTGGAGTTCCCATTTTTCCTGCATCTTCTACTTTTGTAGCAAAAGAACCTAGCATACCAGCTATTACTAAAAATACAAAAATGCCTAGTAAAACTAATAAAACTATTTCGGCTATCATACCATAGGTAGACCCAGTTAAACTGTAGGATAGATTTACGCCATCTAATAGTCCCTTAGATTGTGCAACAAAAAATCCTATTATTCCAAATATTACATAAGTAATAATTTGTACAAATACCGCTATAAAGTTACCCAGCATTTTTCCAGCAAAGTAATCTCCTGGTTTTACAGATGAGAAGATAAATTCTATCATCTTTGTACCTTTTTCAGTAGCTATATCAGCTAAAACTAGGTTTACAAAGCTCATAAGCACCATATACATTAAGAACATCAAAACAAAGTAAACAACCTGGCCAATAATCTTATTGTCAGATTTTTCATCGGCAATTTTATTTATTATTGGGGTCTTAGCAAGTATTTTTTGTTGGTTACTATCAAGACTTGCCCTATCCTCATTTAACTGATTTTGTATCATGGTTAAAATATTTTGGAAAGTTAGCATTTCTGTCATAGATGCATCTGCTTCATTAAAGTCTGCTATTAGTTGGCCATCTTCTTCTCTTATTTTTGCATATGAAGAAATCTTGCCATCATCTATAGCTTGATCAATCTCATCTTCCTTTATAGATAAAAACTGGTCATCTTCAAAATAAGGCTTTAGCTCATCGCTTGTAACAATACCCATTTGACTTTCACCAGAGCTTGATGCAAAGTAACCACCAAGACCTCCTAGAACACCAAATAAAATTGGTAGTAAAATCATCGCCCAAAATGTACCAGATTTTAGGTGGCCCTTTAGGGTTTCTTGCATTACAATTCTTATTCTACTCATGACTTTCCACCACCTTTGCAAAGATTTCATTTAGGTTTGGAGCAGCTTGGCTAAATTGGGATACAAAGCCAATATTTTTATTTATATCCTCATAAAGCGCTCTACTATCTTCTGGATCATTTAGATAGATATTCCAAATATTTCCAGTTTTAGTATAAGATTTTACTTTTCCATCGATTAGAGGAAGTAAATCTTTATCAGTTTCAACAAGTACTCTCTCTCTTGGGAAGGAGTTTCTAATCTCTGTTGGAGTTCCATTTAGGACTATGTGGCCATTTTTAATCATAACTAGCTTATTGCAAAGAGCCTCCACATTTTCCATATTGTGGGAGGAGAATAAAATGGTCATGCCCATGGCATTTAGTTCTTTGATAATCTCTTCTAAAAGTCTAATATTATATGGGTCAAGTCCTGATAGTGGCTCATCTAGAATAACAAAGTCTGGCTTATAGATAACTGCTGCTAAAAGTTGGACTTTTTGTTGGTTACCCTTTGATAGGGATTTGATTTTATCAGTTAATTTTCCTTTAATTTCAAACCTATCAAACCATTTGTTAAGTTCATCATCTGGGATGTGGTCCATTTGGTTGAGTTTTGCAAAATATCTTATCTCTTCTTCTATAGTTTTTTTAGGAGAAAGAGATCTTTCCTCTGGTAAAAACCCAATTTTTTCTAGAGGAACATCCTTTATAGGTCTTCCCTCATATGTAATAGAGCCAGTGTAATCATCAAAAAAGTTCATTATTGACCTAAATAGGGTGGATTTTCCAGCACCATTTTGGCCGATTACTCCAAAGACATCGCCTTTTTCAACTTTAAATGATACATCATCCAAAGCTTTTAGGCTGCCAAATGTCTTTGAAACATTTTTTACTTCAATCATAAGCCTTCCTTTCTAGTTTTCTCATAATGATTATATCACATTTTAGAATTATGTTATATATTTATAAAATAATAAACTATAAAAAATAGATATAAAAAAACTGGTGCAAGATTTGCACCAGTTGACTGTTAATTTAAGTCTAGGTCTGAATAGTCGCCTTCTAATAACTTATTGATATCTTTTACTCCCATCTCGTGGAGTAAATCTTCTATTTCTGCGTTTTTTGAATCTATGTCCGAAATAAGATTTTCAATCTCATCATCGTGCATATCATTTGTAGTCATATTTTCTTCTCCAGGGATAGATCCTGGTAGGTCAATTACAAAGTCATCGCCATCGCCAGTTGAAAAACTAACTGGTCTGCCGTTGCCTTTTGAGTCTAGCTTGTTATCTCTTTTTTCTTCTAAGCTCATAGTTTGCTCCTATTTTTTATTTTCATTAAAGATTTTCTTTAAATATTTACCTGTATAGGACTTCTTATTTTTAGCTAGTTCTTCTGGAGTACCGCATCCTACTAGAGTGCCGCCGCCATCTCCACCTTCTGGTCCAAGATCTACTAAATAATCTGATACTTTTATCACATCCAGGTTATGCTCAATTACTACTACAGTATTATTTTGATCGACTAACCTATTTAAAACATCGATTAGCTTGTGAACATCTGCCATATGAAGACCTGTTGTTGGCTCATCTAGGATATAAAGAGTTTGACCTGTACCAACTTTTGCAAGCTCTGTAGCAAGTTTTACCCTTTGGGCCTCCCCACCAGATAATTCTGTGGATGGTTGGCCTATTTTTATATAACCAAGTCCTACATCGTATAAGGTTTGAAGTTTTCTAACAATTGGAGCGTGGTTGGCAAAAAATTCTATACCTTCTTCAACTGTCATATCTAAAACTTCTGATATATCCTTACCCTTGTATTTTACCTCCAAAGTTTCCCTATTGTAGCGTTTACCATGGCAAACTTCACAAGGTACGTATACATCTGGTAAGAACATCATATCTACTTTGATTGTACCATCACCCTTGCAGGCTTCACAACGTCCACCTTTTACGTTAAAGGAAAATCTTCCCTTAGTATATCCTTTCATTTTCGCTTCATTAGTCATGGCAAAAACATCACGGATGTGGTCAAAAACTTTGGTATAGGTAGCAGGGTTTGAACGAGGAGTTCTACCAATTGGTGATTGGTCGATGGCTATTACCTTATCGATTTGATCTAGTCCTAGGATTTCATCGTGTTTTCCTGGACGGACCTTAGTTTTATTTAATTTTTTGGTTACTGATTTATATAATATTTCATTTACTAAAGAAGACTTACCAGATCCTGATACACCAGTAACTGATGTAAGAGTTCCTAGTGGGATTTTAACATCTATGCCCTTTAGGTTATTTTCGGAAGCTCCTTTTATTTCTATAAAGTCATCACTTGTTCTACGTTCTTCTGGGATTGGGATTATTTTTCTGCCAGATAAATAATCTCCAGTTATAGATTTTTTGGATTTTATAATATCATCTACTGAACCCTTAGCCACTATTTCTCCACCATGGACACCAGCCTTTGGCCCTATATCTACTATAAAATCTGCTTCACGGATAGTATCTTCATCGTGTTCTACAACTATTAAGGTATTTCCAATATCAGTTAGATTTCTAAGAGATGCTATCAACCTATCATTATCTCTTTGGTGTAAACCAATTGATGGCTCATCCAGGACATAGCAAACTCCAACTAAACCTGATCCGATTTGAGTTGCAAGCCTTATTCTTTGACTTTCTCCACCAGATAGGGTTGACGCAGAACGATTAAGGGTTAGATATCCAAGACCCACATCATTTAAAAACTTAAGACGAGATTCTATTTCTCTTATAATAAGCTCTGCAATATTTGCCTTCATTTCTGATAATTCTAAGTCCTTAAAGAATTTTACAGAATTTTCTACTGATAACTTTGTAAGATCAGCTATATTAGTTTGATCAACCTTGATTGATAAAACTTCTGGTTTTAGCCTATCGCCATGGCAGGTCTTACATTCTTCCTCACCCATAAATTCTCTAAATCTTTTTCTTTGGGCTTCAGAATTTGTTCTTTCGTATCTGTCAGCAAGGTTAGTAACTGCTCCTTCAAACTTACCCTTGTATCTTTTCCTTCCAGAAAATCTTGAGTCAAATATAAAGGATAAGTCGTATTTTGTCCCATAAAGTATATCGTCAACCAAGCCTTTCGGTGCATCTTTTAGCGGCTTGTCATAAGAAAAATCATAATGGTCTGCAATGGCACGGATAGTTTGATAATAGTAAGAATCCTTAGCAGAGCCACTATAAGCATCTACCGCATCTTGGTTAATGGATAAATTTAAATCTGGAATTACAAGTTCAGGGTCAATTTGTAAGTGAAAGCCAAGTCCATTACAATCTGGGCACATACCAAGGGGTGCATTAAATGAAAACATATTTGGAGTTATTTCTGGTAATGAAACGTGGCCATCTGGGCATGCAAGTTTACTACTTAGCATAAAAGGCTCACCATCAATAACATCTATTAATATAATTCCATCTGCAAGTCCTAGGGCAGTTTCTAGGGAATCAGTTAATCTTGATTCTATGCCTTCTTTTATAACTATCCTATCCACAATTATTGAAATGTCGTGTTTTTTAGTTTTTGAAAGCTCTATATCTTCTTCTAGGTCATAGCGTTCGCCATCTATTACAACCCTTACAAATCCTTGTTTCTGGATGTTTTCTAAGGCTTTTTTGTGTTGGCCTTTTTTGCCACGTATCATTGGGGCAAGGACTTGAATCCTTGTTTTTTCTGGTAACTCTAAGATTTTATCAACCATTTGGTCGATGGATTGAGCCTCAATTTTCTTGCCACAGACTGGACAATAAGCATCCCCAATCCTTGCGTATAAGAGTCTATAATAATCATAAATCTCAGTAACTGTTGCTACTGTTGACCTTGGGTTTCTATTTGTAGTTTTTTGGTCAATAGATATAGAAGGAGAAAGTCCCTCTATGCTATCCACATCTGGTTTGTCAACATTGCCCAAAAATTGTCTGGCATATGATGATAGACTTTCTACATAGCGCCTTTGCCCTTCTGCATAAATAGTGTCGAAGGCTAAAGTGGACTTTCCTGATCCGGAAAGCCCTGTAAAAACTATCATTTCATCGCGTGGCAGGGTGATGTCGACATTTTTTAAATTGTTGGTGCGGGCACCTTTTATAATTATGTCGTGTTCTGTCAAATTATGCTCCTACGAAATTTTCTTTCATTTGTTTAATCTGGTCACGGATGTTTGCAGCACGTTCAAAGTCTAGCTCTTCAGCTGCCTTATACATCTGACTTTCCAGATTAATTATTATAGTATCTATATCTTCTCTATTAAATTCTTCTATTTCTGCTTCTTCTGTTGCTTTTGTAACTTGTATCATTTCCCCGATATTTTTTCTAATGGTTTGTGGGGTAATGCCATGCTCTTCATTAAATTTCATTTGGATATCACGGCGGCGGGCTGTTTCATCCATGGCTTTTTTCATTGATTTTGTAATATTATCCCCATACATGACTACATGGCCTTCGCTATTTCTAGCTGCACGACCGATGGTTTGGATAAGGGATGTTTCCGAACGTAAAAATCCTTCCTTATCTGCATCTAATATTGCAATTAGACTTACTTCTGGGATATCAAGTCCTTCTCTTAATAGGTTGATGCCGACAAGCACGTCAAATTCTCCCAAACGTAATTCACGGATAATTTCAGATCTTTCGATGGTTTTTATATCTGAGTGCAGGTATTTTACCTTTATACCATTTTCTGTTAGATAAGTAGTTAAATCTTCTGCCATTTTTTTAGTCAGGGTAGTAACCAAGGCTCTATCGCCTTTTTCTGTTGTCTTATAGATTTCTTCAATTAAGTCATCTATTTGATTTTCTGTTGGTCTTACCTCAACTACTGGATCAAGCAATCCTGTTGGGCGGATAATTTGTTCGACCATTTCTCCACCAGTTTTTTCCATTTCATATGGGCCTGGTGTTGCAGAAACGTAAATAGCTTGGTTTACTAAAGACTCAAACTCATTAAATTTTAAAGGCCTATTATCAAGAGCTGATGGTAATCTAAAACCATAATCAACTAGGTTTTGCTTACGAGCCCTGTCTCCTTCATACATACCCCCAACTTGTGGAATAGATACGTGAGATTCATCGACCATTATTACAAAATCATCTGGGAAATAATCTATAAGTGTATATGGACGACTGCCTGCTGGTCTTTGGCTTAGGTGTCTGGAGTAGTTTTCTATACCTGAACAAAAACCAATTTCTTTTAACATTTCTATATCATATCTAGTTCTTTGTTCTAGTCTTTGAGCTTCTAGTAATTTGTTATTATCATTTAGATATTTTAATTGTTCTTCTAACTCTTGCTCGATAGTAACTATGGCACGCTCTGTTTTTGCACTAGTTGTAGCATAGTGGCTGGCAGGGTAAATGTAAGCGTGGGATAATTTTGCAGTTACTTTTCCAGTTAGAGAATCAAATTCAGAAATTTCTTCGATTTCATCTCCAAAAAACTCAAAACGTATGGCCTTTTGGTCAAAACCTGCAGGAAATACATCTAATATATCCCCACGTTTTCTAAAAGTCCCCCTGTCAAAATCAATATCATTTCTTACATATTGGACATCGATTAGTTTTCTCATTACTTCTTCTGGGGCAATTTCTTGGCCAGGACGTAGTGAAACTACTAGTTCCTTATAATCAATTGGATCACCCAAACCATAAATACAAGAAACAGATGCCACAATTATTACATCGCGGCGTTCAAAAAGAGCCATGGTTGCTGAGTGGCGCATCTTATCAATCTCATCATTTATTGATGAGTCTTTTGCAATATAAGTATCAGTTGCTGCTACATAGGCTTCTGGTTGGTAGTAATCGTAATAAGAAACGAAATACTCAACAGCATTGTCTGGGAAAAATTCTTTAAATTCTGTAAAAAGTTGGTAAGCCAAAGTTTTATTGTGAGCTAAAACTAAAGTTGGCCTTTGCACCTCTTCTATTATATTTGCCATGGTGAAGGTCTTACCAGATCCTGTAACACCACGGAGGATTTGATGTTTTTTGCCCTGTTCTAAACCATTTGCAAGTGTTTTTATAGCTTCTGGCTGGTCACCCCTAGGTTTATATTCAGAATTAATTTTAAATTTTTGCAAAGATTTATCCTTTCTTAAATAAAAAGGCTAAAATTTACATTTGCCTTTAGTAATATAAATATATATAACAGGTCAAATTTTGACTAACTCTGACCTTTAATTTTCATTAATTTCTCATAAAGTATACTATTTTAGCCGGAAAATTCAATCTTACTTTACAGGGCTTTGTGGGTATAAAATTATTAGTATGAATTTATACTTGGAGGTATATATGAAAAAAATCATTAACAATCCAGAAGATTTAGTTGACCAAATGCTAGATGGTTTGGTTAAATCAAATACAAATAAAGTAGAGAGAATTCCAGATACAAATGTAATTGCGAGAATAGATGCACCAGTGGATGGCAAAGTTGGTATTATTTCTGGCGGAGGATCAGGTCATGAACCAGCACACGCAGGTTATGTAGGCCGTGGAATGCTAGATTGTGCTGTTGCTGGAGAAGTTTTCACATCTCCTACCCCAGACCAAGTTTTTGAAGCTATAAAAAAAGCTGATGCTGGCAAAGGAGTTTTTATGATCATTAAAAACTACCAAGGTGATGTAATGAACTTTGAAATGGCAAAAGAGATGGCTGAAATGGAAGATATTGACGTTGACTATATAATTGTAAACGATGATATAGTTGTAGATAAAAAAGAAGATCGACGTGGTGTTGCAGGAACTATCTTTGTTCACAAAACTTTAGGTGCAATGGCTGAAAACGGAGCAAGTCTAAAAGAAATAAAAACAGCAGCCCAAAAAATTATAGAAGACATAAAAACAATCGGCATGGCAACCGAACCATGTACAAACCCATCTGATGGCAAAGAAAGTTTTGAGCTTTCTGATGACGAATTAGAAATGGGCATAGGTATACATGGAGAAGAAGGCATCAAAAAAGAAGAAATGAAATCAGCAGATGAAATTGTAAAAGAAATGGTTGATAGATTACTAGAAGAAATAAAAGATAACGATAGTGAATATGCAGTAATGGTAAATGGCATGGGTGCCACTCCAGAAATGGAACTATATGTGATCAATAATTGTCTTGCTGATTACCTAGAAGAAAAAAATATAAAAGTTGCCCGAACATATATTGGGAACTTTATGACAAGCATGGATATGGCAGGTTTTTCAATCACTCTTTACAAAGTAGATGATGAGAGATTAAAATTACTTGACCAAGAAGTAGATATAGTTAGAAAGTAGTGAAAAAATGGAAATTAAACAAGTACAAGAAATAATAAATAAAATTGCAGACGAAATTATAGAAAATAAAGATTATCTAACAGACCTTGATAGATCAATAGGTGATGCAGACCACGGCTCAAATATGGCTAAGGGCTTTAAATTTACTAAAGAAGCTATAGAGGATGACTTTGAAGATTATAAAACATTATTTAATAAAGTAGCTACTACATTGTTATCAAAAGTAGGGGGAGCAAGCGGTCCACTTTATGGTTCATTTTTTATGAAATTTGCCGCAAGCTTAAAAGATATAAGTGATTTAGATCGTGATACATTAAATAAAGCTTTTGCTAGCGGTCTTGAAGGTGTCAAACAAAGAGGAAAAGCTGAAGTTGGCGATAAAACTATGGTAGATGTTTTAGAGCCAGTTGCAGATGCATTAAATGAAGGCAAAACTTATGATGAAGTTATAAAAGTTGCCGAAGAAGCTATGAATAAAACAAAAGATATAAAAGCAAATAAGGGACGAGCATCCTATGTGGGTGAAAGATCAATTGGCCACATAGATCCAGGTGCAGCAAGTTCATATATAATGATAAAAACAGGATTAGGAGAAATAAATGATTAATATTTTAATAGCAAGCCACAGCCACAAATTAGCCGAAGGTCTCACTGAATTAGTAGGACAAATGGCTGGTGGCGTAAATATAGAATATTCTGGAGGCACAGAGGATGGTGAGCTAGGTTCAAATTTTGAAGAAATAAACGAAAAAATGACAAGGCTTGCTGAAGATGGTTTAGTAGTATTTTTTGATTTAGGATCATCTATGATGAATTGTGAAACAGCTTACGAAATGCTAGATGATGATTTAAAAGAAAAAGTAATTCTAGCTGGATCACCCCTTGTAGAATCTAGCGTACAAATTGGTGTTAGCATAGACGAAAATACTGAACTTAATGATATAAAAAATATTATTAGTGAATATAATTTAAATAAACTTGATCAATAGTTGAAATCATAATTAATATATATATATAAACTTCTTTAAATAAATTAAGGTAGTATATTAATGTAACAGATTTCATTAAGGAGGGTATTATGAAATTTAAAAACTTAAAATATGGAGCATCAGCTATCGCACTAGCAGCTGTATTAACAGCTTGTGGTGGAGAAAATGCTCAACAAGCTAAAGATGATGTAAAGGATGCTGCAAACAATACTGAAGCAGCAGTTACTAAAGAAATCGATGATACAAAAGATGATGTAGAAGAAAAAATCGACGATCTAAAAACAGGTATCGAAGAAAAAGAATTTGCTGTAAGCTTAGATGATGCAGTAGCAAAATTTAAAGAAACTTTTACTGAAGAAGGCATTGAAATTTCATCAGTAGAACTTGACGAAGATGATGGAAAATATGCTTACGATATTCAAGGTTTCAAAGAAAACAAAGAATACGAAGTAAAAATCGATGCTGAAAGTGGAGAAGTTTTAGCTAAAGAAGAAGAAAATGATGATGACAATGATGATTTAGATGATGATGTAGCAATTGATTTTGAAAAAATCTTATCTCCAAAAGATGCTATGGCAAAAGCTTTAGAAAATAACAAAGGCTATGTAAAATCATATGAATTAGACCACAATGATGATGGTAAACTAGTATATGAAATAGATGTTGAAGATGGAGATGATGTTGAACTAGATGCTGAAACTGGAGATATCATTCACAAATAATTATAAAAATTTAAGGACCTTTAAAGGTCCTTTTTTATTTATTACATTGATTTATAATCAGTGCCACGTCTACTATAAATATAAAGTCCAAGCCCTATAAGAAATACAAAAAATCCTAAGCCACCTCTTTTATTAAAGAACATAAATACGGATAAAATTAGTAAAGCCAGGCCAATTATACTTTCTATTTTATTTTTTCTCATAACAATTTCCCCAATTAAAATATGTACAAAAAATCTCCCAATTACGGGAGATTTCATTTTTTAAAATTATCTAGGCACGTAGTTTGTGTCGTTTTCTGATTTTTTACCAAATGCGTAAATAGCTACACCGATTAATAGTACGAAAAAGCCCTTGCCTCCTCTACTATCAAAAAACATATATACTGAGAACAACATAGCAATGATTCCGATAATTTTTGCAATTTTTCCTGTATCCATAATAATTCCTTTCTTATATAATATTTAGTAGAATTATACCCGAAATATAAAAATCTCCCTAAGGGAGATTTTTTAGTAATTAGTAATTTCTACGGTTATTACTAGTTTCATCCGTTTTAAAGGCAAATACTAAAAATACAATACCTACAACTGCACTAATAATTGTATAAGGTATTTCATTTCTTGTATAAGATAAAATTGCCACGACAAACCATATTACTGCTATGATAATTCTTAAAACTTTGGTATTCATTATTCTCTCCTTAAATCATTACAAAAATTACAAAGGACAATAGAAAAACAACTGCACCCATTATGTATTTTCTAGGCGACTTCCAAATCGCCATTGTGGTCTTTTTGCCTACAATAGGATATTTATTTTCCATAAAATTTGCCATAAGTGTATCAAAAATAGTAAAAGCAATTAGGCTTATAATAAGCTTTACTGATATTTGCCTTAGATTTGCCAGTAAAATTATGATATGAACCAAAGCAAAGTATATAAATAATACTTTTATATAATCTTTATCTAATGATTTATAAGTCTTTGGTAACATTTTTTTATAAGTAGCAAGTCCAACATCTGTGGAAAAAATTGTAAGCAAAGGTGTATTAACCGTTGCTATTGCTAGGGCAAGTGGGATTTTAATTGCTCCTGGCATCATAATAGAAACAAATACTATCATTAAAATGATACCCACGGTATTAATCAAGTATACATTTTCTGCTAGGATAAATTTTAAGAAATAATTATAAATCTTAAATTTCCTACTAGATCCCATTTCTTGTTGGGAAAATATAGCTTGATTTAGATAAAATCTGCTTAATATCATTACTAGTACAAAAATAGCTATGATTGATATTAAAGTTTTAATTCCCATACTTAAACTAGTTTTATAAAATAAAAACAAAACCAAGGCAATTGAGGCGAGTAAAAGCATACATACAATTAATTTCTTATTTCCTCCAATATTGCTACTACTAGGTAAGGATCCGAGCATACAAATAATTGGCAGCATAAGTAAAATTATGGGATAAAATTCAACCGGTGCCTTTAAAACATAAGCTATAACTGCAAGTGGCAAAAATTTTCTAATTATCGAATCTACTATTAAACTTAAAATAAATGATAAATTTATCTTTTTGCGTTTTACCGGCAGTTGATAATACAGCAAGGTATTTTCAGTGCTGGTATAAGTTTTTGCAAAATAAAATATGGTTGTAAAAAGGGCAAAACATACAAAAAGTACTAATCTTAAGTCAAAATTGATACTTAATAGATTTGGGTCCTTGCCAATTAAAAAATCCATTCCTACATATATTAAAACCAGACCTACAAAATATTTTAAGATTGTTTTTCTATCGAGCATATCCTTTAAAAAAACTTTGGTCATAGCCTACCCCTTAAAGTTTTGTAGAATCTTTTCAGATGTTAAATTACTGTCGACTGTAGTTTTTTCCGAAAGTTTGCCATGGTCTAGCAATATATATGTATCACAAGATTCTGTAATGGATTCTAAAATATGACTTGCCATAAAAATTGACCCGTATTTTTTGTATTCGCGCATTATTTTATAAAGAAAAACTGAGCCTTCAAAATCTAGGCCATCCACTGGTTCATCAAGAATTACTAAAGGCAATTTTAAACCAAGAGCTGCAATTATAAAAAATTTCTTTTTATTGCCCATGGAAAGTTCTTTGACAGGTTTGTTTATGTACTGGGTAAAGTTAAAATTTTCTATCATATGATTTTGATATTCTTCATCAATTTCTCTATTGTAAACCCTGTGCAAAAATTCATTGTACTCTGAAAAGGTCCAGTATTTAAAACTATTGTCTTCAGAAAAAACTGCAATACGATTGAGTTTAAAATCTTCATGAGAAAAATCAATGTTATTTCCACGAAAATTTATACTATTAGCTTCAAATTTGGGATGAATGTCTGTAATAGTTTTTATTAAAGTGGTTTTCCCAGAGCCATTGCTACCAACAAGGGCAACTATTTCATTTTCTTCGATAGCAAAACTACAGCCATTTAAAATATTTTTATCAGCTTCATACCAAGATTTTAAATTGTTCACTTCTAATAAATTATTAACCATATCAGCCTCCTTTTGCTCTCTTTTTACCCAGCATTTTTAAAAATATACATTGTTTTTGACAAATTATTTCTATATAATTAAAGCAAAATAATACAAATTTTATGAAGGGGTTTTACTATGCAAATTCGTGTATTAAATGAAAAAGATATCAAAAAAGTAATGGATATGAAAGTAGCCATAGAGGCAACAAAAGATGCTTTAAAAGCTTATTCAGATGGTGGAGCTGACATTCCCCTACGTGCAAATTTAGATGTAGCTGACCACAATGGCCAATCCTTATATATGTATGGCTATGTGCCAAGTGAAAATGCCTTGGGTGTTAAAATAGTTTCAGTTTATCCAGATAATATTGCCAAAAATCTCACATCAGTACCTGCAACTATGGTTACCCTAAATAGTGAAACTGGAGAGGTAAATTCTCTAATAGATGGGACCTACCTCACTCGTTTACGTACTGGAGCTATAGCTGGAGCAGCTACTGATGAGCTAGCCAATAAGGATAGCAAAATATTTGCCCTTTTTGGTACAGGTGGACAAGCAGAAAGTCAACTTGAAGCAATATTAAACGTACGTGATATAAAAGAAGTAAGGGTTTTTGATTTATCGAAAGACCGCGCAGAAGATTTTGCTAAGCGCATGAAGGAAAAACTAGGAAATAGCTTTGATTTTGAGATAAAGGCTGTAGATTCTGCTGACCAAGCAATAGAAAATGCAGATATAATTACCACAGTAACTACCGCTAAGGACCCTGTTTTTGATGGCACAAAAGTAAAAAAAGGCTGCCATATAAATGGAGTTGGTTCCTATACTCCTGATATGAGCGAAATCCCAGCATATATAATCACTCACGCACAAAAATTATACGTGGATACCTTTGATGGGGCAGTGAGTGAATCAGGAGACCTTATAAAGCCAATTAAAAATGGAAACTTTGACCCAGATAAAGATATCACTGGAGAACTTGGTGAAAAACTTTTAGGAAAAGTTTCTGGTCGCGAAAGAACTGATGAAATTACATTTTTTGAAACAACTGGATCAGCAGTTTTAGACCTAGTTGTTGGACAAAAAATATTAGAAGCTGCAGAAAAAGAAAATATTGGACAAATTATTGAAATGTAAGATAGATAGCCTAGATTATCTAGGCTTTTTTTAGTTGACATCATATGTATATATGATATAATGCTCATATGAACACATGTTCAAATTTAGTAAGGAGGTAACATGGATGAATCGATAAAAAATGCTAGACTTGAAAATATAATGGAGCTTTCGGACCTTTTTAAGGTTTTTGCAGATTCTACTAGACTTAGGATCCTCCATAAGCTTTTTAATGGACCTATAAGTGTAGGGGGCATTGCTGATGCTCTTAATATGAGTCAATCAGCTATTAGCCACCAGCTTAAGTATCTAAAGGATAGCAACTTAGTAAAATCAGAAAGAAATGGCAAGTCTATATATTATTCACTTGCCGATGATCATATAAAGACAATTTTTAAGACAGGATTAGAACATATTAATGAATAGGAGAATATAATGAAAGTAAAATACAAAGTAAAAAGTGATGACCTATGCCCAAATTGTGCAGCAAAGATTGAAGAGGCTGTTAAGAAAATAGATGGAGTGAATGATGCTAACCTATCATTCCTAACTTTGAAACTAAAGATGGACTTAGCTGATGGTGCTAATGAAGATGCTATCTTTGATGAGGCTAATAGACTTGCTGATAAGCTTGAGCCAGGGACTGTCTTAGTGAGGTAGGATATGCTTGAGTCTATGACAGATGCTCACAAAAAGGAGCTTAGAAAACTTATAGCTATAGGTGTGTTTACTGCTATATTAGCAGTATTAAGTAATACTATAGGTGAAAATATATGGATTAAAGTAGGTTTTCTGATAGTCTACCTCATTTCAGCATGGAATATTTTGATAAAAGGGTTTAAGGGAATCATCCGTGGCCAGGCCATGGATGAGAACTTCCTTTTGACTATAGCAACAATTGCAGCCTTCTTCCTAGGCAAATATACAGAAGCAATTGCTGTAATACTTTTTTATAATTTTGGTGATTTATTTGAAAATATAGCAAGCCATAAGTCCCGCCAAAACATAGAAGGACTCCTAGACTTAGTGCCTGATGTGGCCAATAAGGTAAACCCAGATGGTTCTACTACAGAAATCGACCTAGATGATGTAGAAGTAGGAGATATCCTCCTGGTTCGTGATGGTGAGAAAATCGGTGTGGATGGTGTCGTTATAGAAGGTCACGGCCTCCTTGATACATCCTCTGTCACTGGAGAATCCATGCCAGTAGAAGCCGAAGTAGGGTCTGAGATTATATCTTCATCTCTTCTTACTGAAGGGATTATCAAAATGGAAGCTAAGAAAGAATTTGATGATTCTGTTGCAGCAAAGATTATGGAGATTATAGAAGATTCCGCAGAAAGCAAGTCTGAAAGTGAAAAGATGGTAACAAGATTTGCCAGAGTCTATACCCCAATTGTTGTAGCTATTGCGCTTATAGTAGCAATTATCCCTCCCCTATTTTTTGGAAGAGATTGGTATGACTCTATATTCTTGGCAGCTACATTTTTAGTAATATCATGCCCATGTGCCCTAGTACTATCAGTCCCACTAAGCTTTATGTCAGGCCTTGGTCTAGCTAGTGAAAATGGCATCCTTATAAAAGGAAGCCAGTATTTTGAAGGACTAAACAATGCCAAAGTCCTATTATCCGACAAAACCGGAACCCTCACTACAGGGAATTTCAAAGTAAAAGATATAGAATATTTTACTGACCATGATAGGGAAAAAATCCTCGATTATATATATAATATCGAGCTAATGAGTACCCATCCTATCGCAAAAGGGATAGTAAAAAGTCTAGACCGTGATGAAAAACATGATTTGTTTGAAGAAGTGATCAATGAAAAGGGCCTTGGTGTAAGAGCTAATAGCAAGGATGGCGACCTAATCAAGATAGGTTCTGCTAGATTTATTGGCTATGATGGAGAAGAAAATGACAGGGCAATCTATGTATCTATAGATGACAAGCTTGCTGCAAAAGTAATAATCGAAGATGAAATCAAAGACCAATCATTTGAAACTATAGAAGATCTTCACAACCATTTTGAAAATATAGCTGTAGTATCAGGCGATGGCAAAAATGCAGTTGAAGAAACAGCCAAAGAACTTGGCCTAGATAACTACTTTGCAGAAGTCATGCCAGACCAGAAGCTAGAAATTATGAAAGGCTACCAAGATAAAGGACTTCCTACAGTCTTTGTAGGAGATGGTATCAACGACGCCCCAGTCCTTACCAATGCAGATGTTGGTATATCAATGGGAGAAACAGCATCTGACCTTGCTATTGAATCATCCGATATACTCGTAGTTAACGGAGAGTTTAGCCAGATGAGCAAGCTAATGAAAATCTCAGACCTTACCAATAGAACAGTAAGGCAAAACGTGACTTTCATAATGGCAGTCAAAATAGGAATCCTAATAGCAGGACTACTAGGATATGCAAATATGTGGCTAGCAATATTTGGAGATGTTGGAGTTACAATAATAGCAGTCCTATGGGCAATGAGGATACTAAAAAAGAAAATATGATTTAAAAAGGTCCGCAATATGCGGGCCTTTTATTTATTAGTTTTTAAAAAACAAAGTCTGTCATTCTTAGCAAGAGAGACAAGCGAACGCGCCGAAGGATCTCCTAGCTTAGTATTAACTAAAATAATAAAAATGACTAACAAACTGCCGTTTGATGAAATCAAGCCTTTAAAAAAGATTTCTCCATTCCGCTACGCTCCAGTCGAAATGACAATAAGGTAATAGTAATTTATTAAGATACCAATCGTTCAAGCTCAATAATTCTAAATCAAGTAAAAAGACCTGCGTCTATATTAACTCATTGTCATCTCGAGCGCAGCTGAGACATCTATCTTAAATAGAACATCCCCAATCGCAGCCATTACACAAACCACAAAAGCCAACTAAAAATTCAACCCACGAACTGTCATCCTGAGCAAGTAAGCATAGCGAACGTGTCGAAGGATCTCATAAATTAATATTAACTCCAGTTAGAAATTAGCAGTATCACAATCCTCTTCGGCTCAAAGTCTATGCCTTTGCGCTCAGGTTAACACTAATATTTTTAACTTTTTGTTAAAATTCTATTCTTACCTTTAAAGAGCCAACTGATTAAAGACCTCATCCTCATACTTATTCCAAATTATAAATCCTTGGGTCTTATCTTCTGCCATATCTTCTTTTTTATAATTATTATCAAGCCTACTATCTTCATTAGGCAGTAAAGAAGCTGGTGTACCTGGGATATATAAATAGTAATCCGCATCAGGTTTTATCCCTATAGCAAAATCTACATTAAAATAGATATCATCATAGCGACCATAATCTGAAGTGATTTCAAAATTATCAAGCTTCATTCTATAAACATTATCATTTATCTGCTCTACTATAGTAAATTTTCCCTTAAAGTCAGATGTATGGATTTCCTCTGCCCTATACCAGTTCCAAGCATATTCACTAAGACCTGCATCAAATCCATCATTTTCTATCTTACCAAGATATGATCCAGTGAAGTTTCCATCTTCAGTAAATTCTAGATCTGTCCATCCAGTATCCTCTCCGTAATTTCTGACTAGTTGTTCCCCGTTTAGTTTTTCAAACAAAAACTTTTGTAGCTCATCTAAATTGACCTCTGCTTGTTTTTCTTCTTGAACCTTTAGATCATCATCCTTACCGTTACTACATGAACTTAGTAAAGATACAGAAAATAAAAGTACTAATATTTTTTTGCTAAATAAACTCAATCTCTTATTCAAATTTTTATTCCTTTTTTCTTTAAATTTCTAATTTTTTTAACTACACTATTGATCTTAAATTTATTATACTATATTTAATATTTAACTTTATAAGTTTATATATAAATAAAATATCCTTGCAATTTTCATAACTATGTCCTATAATGTATATGAAGCTAGGGGTGCTTCATAGCTGAGAGACTTTAGTCAACCCTTAAAACTTGATGCGGTTAATACCGTCGAAAGAAAGCTAACTATAAAGCTAAGTTTTAAAGACTCTCTCAACAGGAGTCTTTTTTATTTTATAAATTTTTAAGTCTCTTAGACAATTAAATATTTTTTTAAAGTTGAGAGTGCACTAGGCGCGAAGGGGCATACCACCACGGGTATGGTATTTCCTTCGCGCTTTTTTAATAAGGAGGTGAAAAAAATGATAAAAGTAAACGCTAAAGAACTTTCTTTTATAGAAAATGAAAGTCTATATGACTTATTAGAACGTGCTAACTTTAACCCAGATTTTGTAGCTGTAGAAGTTGATGAAAAGTTAGTAAAAAGAGAAAACTTTAAAAACTTTCTTTTACAAGACGGCGCAAAAGTCGAGGTATTTTCATTTGTTGGAGGAGGTTAAAAATGGATGATATCAGAAAAAAAGTTTTAGGAAGACAAAATCCTATAGTAAACGAAAAGCTAAAAAATGCTAAGGTTTCTGTATTAGGATGTGGTGGTTTAGGGTCAAATATAGCTATGACCCTAGCCCGCGCTGGTGTGGGCGAGCTTTACCTTTATGATTTTGATACGATAGAGTATTCTAATCTAAATCGCCAAAATTTTACCCTTGATGAGCTAGGAGGAGATAAGGCTCTGCTTACTAAAAAGAAAATTGAGTCCACCCTACCTTATGTAAAATGCCACAACCAAAATATTTATCTAACAACTGAAAATATGGATACTATAGCCCATAATACAGATATATTTATAGAAGCCTTTGATAATAAGGAATCAAAAACTATGCTATTTGACTACTTTGTAGGCAGAAAAGATAAATATCTCATCTCAGGTACAGGAGTTTCAGGTCTAGGTGAGCTTAGTGATATAAAAATAAAGCAAATAGATAATGTAACTTTGATAGGTGACTTTACTTCAAATCCAGACCAAGGATTATACCTTGCCTATGTAGGAATTATAGCAAGTCTTGAGGCCTTAACAGCTATAAAAATTATAACAGGAGATTATAATGGAAAATAAAGACTACTTAGAGCTTGGTGGTAAGAAATTTAGATCAAGATTTATTCTAGGAAGTGGAAAATATTCGCCAGAACTCATAGACGCTGCTATAAAAAGTGCAGAAGCTCAAATGATAACAGTAGCTTTAAGAAGAGCAAATACAAAGGATGTAGCAAATATTATAAACTATATCCCAGATGATATAACCATCATCCCAAATACATCTGGAGCGCGCAATGCAGATGAAGCTATTAGAATTGCAAGACTTGCTCGCGAAATGGGTTGTGGTGATTTTGTAAAAATTGAAATCATGAGAGATAGTAAATATCTCTTGCCAGATAATGCAGAAACCTTAAAAGCTACCGAAGTTTTGGCTAAAGAAGGATTTATAGTCCTTCCTTATATGTATCCAGACTTAAACTATGCTCGTGACCTAAGAGATGCTGGAGCTGCATCAGTGATGCCACTTGCAAGTCCTATTGGATCAAATAAGGGTCTGGCTACAAAAGACTTTATAAAAATAATTATAGATGAAGTTGACCTACCAATCATCATTGATGCTGGTATAGGAACTCCATCACAAGCAGCAGAAGCAATGGAAATGGGAGCTGCAGCAATAATGGCAAATACTGGTATAGCAAGCGCTGGTGATATAACAATGATGGCAGAAGCCTTTAAACATGGAATAAAAGCTGGTAGACTTGCTTATTTATCAAAACCAGGCCGTGTACTAGAAAATGGCGCAGACCCATCAAGTCCATTAAGGGATTTTTTTGAGTAATATGAATATAAAAAGTGTAGAAGAATATTTTCCAGGCATGGATATAATCGATTCAGATATAAAAGAAAAAGTAGACGCTATCTATGAAGAGGTAAAAAATTCTAAGGTAACAAATGCCGATATAGAGTTATCTTTAGAAAAAGATAACCTATCCTACCAAGATTTCTATAATATATTAAATGATAAAGACGGTACATTTTTAGAAATTATGGGAGAAAAGGCACATCAAAAAAGAATGAGATACTTTGGCAACAACGTAACCCTCTTCTCCCCTCTTTATATAGCCAATTACTGCGAAAATTCTTGTAAATATTGTGGTTTTAGGGCCCAAAGTGATATAAAAAGAGCCAAACTCGACTTTGATGAAATAGAAGCAGAAATGGCGGCCCTTGCTGCAACAGGCATAGAAGATGTCCTAATCCTTACAGGAGAAAGCACAAAATTTTCATCAATCGATTATATAGCAAAAACTTGTGAAATAGCAAAAAAATACTTTAAAGTAATAGGTGTAGAAATATATCCTGCAAATGTAGCAGATTATGAAAAATTAAGAGAAGCTGGAGCAGACTTTGTAACAGTTTTTCAAGAATCTTATAACAAAGAAACATATGACTTTTACCACCCAGCAGGCCATAAAAGATCATTTAATTATAGGATAGACACCCAAGAAAGAGCAATAATGGGAGGCATGCGAGGAGTAGGTTTTGGCACACTATTTGGTCTAGGAGATCCAATAGAAGAAGCCTTTAAACTAGGAGTCCACGCAAGCCTAGTTCAAAAAAAATATCCAGAAGCAGAAATAGCCATATCTTTACCAAGGATAAGGCCAGCAAAGGGTGCAGATGATAGCCTCATCTTTAAAAATATAGTAGAAGATAGAGAATTTTTCCAAATCATGCTAGCAATCAGGATATTTTTACCATACGCATCCATCACCCTATCCACTAGAGAATCAAGAGACTTTAGAAACCTAGCCGTAAAATACGCAGCAACAAAAGTTTCAGCATCAGTAGACACATCCATAGGCCACAGATCAAAAAATAACCAACACAGCGGCGGCAGCCAGTTTGAGATAGATGATATCAGAACTACAAATGATGTGGTAGAAGATTTAGAATCTATAGGCATGACTCCTGTGTTTACTGATTATATAAATGTATAAAAAAAGCTCCTTATCCTCTTTTAGGATACAGGAGCTTAATTTTATTTGTATCTTGTTATTTCTCTTTTTTTATATAGGTAATAAACTATCCCAATCATAATAATATTTATAATAAATATAAAGATACTTCCCTCCATCTTAAAACTTCCTCCAGATATGATTGGATTTCCAGAGATTTCAATGTTGTACAAGTGAGGATAATCATCAGCTAAAGAAACTGTTCCAAATATTATTCCACCGAGACTATTCCATATAAAGTGCATAATTATTGGTATCACTAGAGAATTGCTATATTCTAAGATAATAGTCATCAATAAAGACATAGTGATAACATTTATAACAGCTATAGGGCCTGCCTCAAAGGCTCCGCCATGCATAAGAGTAAATAGTAAAGTACTAACAATTGTCGCAATCATAATATTATATTCTTTTTTTAATAGTCTATAAATATATCCGCGAGCCAAAAACTCCTGCATAATAGTATTTATAAATGCAGAAACTATCCAAATACCTAGCATATCTATATAATTTTTATCAGTTATCTCTAAATATCCTAGACTACTAAGTAATAAAAATGGTATAAAAAACCATATTAATCCTAGCAGTATTCCCGATAAAGTTTGCTTTATAGGTTTTTCAAAATTCAATATAGACAAACTATTTTTCTCTAATTTATTAAATACATATGTTAGAATTACTATAGCTAAGAATGGAACTAATTCAGCTATAAATCTCCACCATACATCAGAAATACCCTCAGGTATTGGAATTAATACAAATATCGTTATCCAAGATACAAAAAATATTAATATTTTAAAAGCAATTTTAATTAAAGTTTTCATAATATAAATATACTTTTTAACTTTGTCATATCAATAATTAATAAAGTTAATTTAAACCTTTAAAATTTAAATTATAAACCTTATCAAAAACTTGATCTATAAATTCTCTATCATGAGAAACTGCAATTATCGCTCCTTTATAATTTTTAAGTGCCTCAATTATTTCAGGTTTAGATAGGGGTGATAGGTTTCTGGTTGGTTCATCTAGGATTAAAACTTCTGCCTTATCCAGATTCATCTTTGCAAAAAATAATTTTGCCTTTTGTCCTCCTGATAAATCAGCTATATTTCTAAACATTTCTTCTCTTTTAAAGTTTAGACTGCCTAAAAGATTGGCAGCTTTGGTTTGGTCCTCCTTTGCAAAAGAATTAGCTAAATATTCTATAGCATTTATATCACCTTTTTCAAAATCAGAATAGCTTTGAGGCATATAGCCTACCCTTAAGTTCAATGCTTGGCATTCATTTTTTATCTTTTTTAGCAAGGTAGTTTTGCCTGCACCGTTTTTGCCTATTATGCATATTTTTTCTGGTCCTATGACTTTAAGTTCAATATTTTTAGCTAGCAGCCTATCTCCCACCCTAAGCTCATCTAGTTTAAAGTCTAGGACTTCCTTGCCATTGGCTACTTTTATATCATCATCAAAAAATATATCAATAGCTTCTTCATAGTCAGGTTTTTTTGTAAGATTGGCTTCTTCTTTTTCTAGTCGCCTGCCTATAGATTTTACCGTGTGCATTTTTTCCTTAAGTAACCTGCCTTCCACATCATTTTTAGTAGATCTTAAGCTATGCTCAACAGAATCATGAACTTTTTTGTACTTGCCTAATTTCTTATCAAATTCTTCCCTATCTTTATTAGCTTTATTTGTCTCTGTCTCTATAAAGTTTTCTCTTTTTTTGACATACTCATCATAAGAGTTATTAGAAATGGTATGTGTTGCTTCAGTTCTTCTTTTTACCTGCTCTAGATGGATTATTTTATTAGCAACATTTGCTAGTAATTTAGTATCGTGTGATACAAATATTAGCGGAATATCCAATTCTTTCATAAATTTTTCAAGCCAAATTAGGGAATCATAATCAAGGTCATTGCTAGGCTCATCAAAGAGGAATATAGTGGGATTTTTTAGCATTTCTACTAGTAGCATAAACTTTATCTTTTCCCCACCAGATAGATTTTCCATTTTTATTTTATCCGATAAGATATCCTCTGGTAAATTAAACTCGCTTATATATTTATAAAGCTTATTGTAGTCTATTAAAGCAAAATCAATATGTTTATAGAAATACTCATTAGTAGTAAGGCTATAATATTTTTTATCTAAAGATTGGGGTAGGTAGGCAATTATTTCATTACTTTTATAAATATCACCGCTTACATCACAGTAACTTTCAATCTCTTTTTTATTTACAATAGCCTTTAAAAGCAAGGACTTGCCATTGCCTTCCTCACCTATTAGTCCAACCTTGTCTCCATCATTTAAAACAAAGTCGAAATCTTTTAATATGATTCTATCATCTTCTCTTAAATTAATAGTTAAATCCTTTATAGTAAGCATATATCCTCCTTAAGGATGTATGCCATATTAAAAATAAAATACAAAAAAGGCCTACTCACAAAAGTGAATAGACCTCTCCTACCGTAAACACACAGATCTTATTCACAATATGGCATACTAAAACTAGCCTAAACAGGCTAAAAATAGTATCAAAATTTCCATATTGCTTATAAAATCAATGTACAATTACCTCCGTTTTGATTGTTGGTGATAATATACTTGTATTATTTTATTGTTCAAATATTTGTTTTTAAATTAGTTTTACTTTCAATATTTTTTATAATAAAGTCTTTATCTTTTAAGTCATAAGTTTGACTATAGGTGTTACCATATGCCTTTATTGTCAATTCTAGGTCATTATTTTTACTTGACTTTATACCAACACTCTTTACCTTATCAAAACTTACAAATTTTAAAATAAGATTTGATCCTAAGAAATTGTTGAAACCATCTTTTCTAATACCAAAATATATAGATATATTGTAAATTAAAAATACTCTTGTTACTACTATAGTATCTCCTAAAAGGTATCTAAATATCATACTATTGCAAGTATTAGAAATGAGATATTTTTATAAATTTTAAAAGATTAATTCAAATTATATTAAATACATTCTTTTATATGAAATAATATATATATATATATATTAAAATTTAAATTGATTATATTATATGTATAAATATAATTTTTTTGTTATAGTATTTTATAAATCTTTTTAGATTTTCTATATCTAGGATTTTAAATATATTCAAGATTAATTTTTTATCCAATTAGCAATCTCTATAAACCAATTTTCTATTTCTTCATAAACTCCATATTCTATTAAATTTTCTTTCGTAAGTTCCTTCACAATACTACCATTAATACGTTGTTTAACATTTTTTTCCGAATCATTAAAATCTTTCCCTAAAAGTTTGTTTTCGTTAGAAAGCTTATTATTTATATATTTAGGAACATCCTCTTTTTTCCAATCTTTGTCTTCACTAAATTCAATATTAAATTTTTCTGATAAAAGTTGTACCGGAACATAATTTTCCATCTCAGGTAATTTTGTATTAATACCTCTTCGTCTTCCATCATCTTTTTGGTTCATTTCTTCTATATATGTAATATATGATTCTACATCACTATCATATAAATGAAATTCTTTGACATTAGAGTCCTCAAGGTAATTTTTATTAACCCAATCTTTTAAGTTTCCACCTTGCATAGGTAAAAGTTTATTTTCCTTTAAATCAATAATTTGATTAAATTCAGGTATCTGATTATTTAAATTAAATAAAAAGTTAACATCATTAGGACCTTCAACGCATATAACATAACTTCCCCTTAAGTTTGGTGATATTCCTAATGTTTCTGTAATTTTTTTGTTTTTATTTTCTTCATTGTAGTTATAGGTATAGCCTTGATTATTTTTTTCAATTAAAATAAGTTCCTCACTTCTCAAAAAACTCGCTATTTCTGGTCGATGTGTAGTTATTAAAATTTGATTATTTTTATTATTTGACATTTCTCTAAATGATTCGTAAATTTTGTACTGATAGTTAGGATGTTGTGCTGTTTCTGGCTCCTCAATCGCATATATAATTTTTTTATTTTCATCTTCATCTTTCTCTGCCTCAACTCTAAAGTAACTTAATAAAATAAGTCTTCTAATACCCGATCCTCTTTTTTCTAATGGTATTCCCCTATCATCATTTATGGTAAAATTAAAAAGGGTATCATAATTTCTTACAACTGGATTTGTAACTAAATCACTTGCAATGTCAGAATCAAATTCTTTTAATTTCTCAATGGTTTCAATTCCTGTTTCAGAAACCTCTTGGACTATTTTATAAATTATTTCATCAAGTTCATATTTATAGTTATCAATGGATTTTGACAATGCAGCTTTTAATGGACTTTGTACTTCATCATCTTTAGATGTATTAGATCTATCTGCTTGAAATAAAAAATACGCAGGAATTTTATCTAATAATACTGCCCATAAATCTTTCATATCACTTTCAATATCAGATATATTTATTTCTACTTCTCTAATATCTGCATCTCTTGAATAGAAATTATATAAACTACTGCGTATGTCTGCTTTAATTGATTTGTTAATATTATTATAGGAATCTGGTATAGAATCTTTTATTTTTTCTAATTCTTTTCTTAAAGCACCAATCTTCATTGTTAAGAAGTTGTTATTGTTTATATAAGGAATCTCGGCAACTATAAAATTTGTTCTACTTTTTTTTGTTATAGATTTGCCACTACATTTCCATTTAGATACAATTTCAAGATCGCCATCTTTGTTCAACATATATTCATTTTTTAATGTTGTTTGGTTTGTTGAATCAATAATAATGTAATTATCATCATGGTTTTCAAGTTCAAAAACACAAGATATTTCTATACAATCCTCCGGTGCGCAATGTATATTTAAATCATCAACATCTAATTTAACAACTTGTCTCGCAGTATTTTCAAAATTAAAAAATATATCTAATGCTTCTAATACAGAAGATTTACCTGTATCATTTTTTCCAATTATAGCACTCAAATCTTCAAATAAAAATTCTTCTTTTTTAAAAGCACGAAAATTTTTTAAAGTTAGTTTTTTTAATTTCATGTATTTACCTTTCTATTTATCTACACATATAGTCATATTTTATATTTAATTTTATTAATTTAAATAATGTCCCACTTAAGAATAGCCTTTTAAATACTCTATAGTCTAGTTTAAAATTATAATATGATTATATTATATCAAAAAATATTAATTTATTAAATTATCTATTTAATTATATTAGAGCATGACATATAAATAGGTAAAAAAATAAATCGAGTTAAACTCGATTTATTTATTCCCATTCAATTGTCCCAACCAACTTCTATCATTGAAATTTAGCCATTTCAAAACCCTATGTATTGTTTTGATAGGATTTTGATAGGGATTTACCCAATTAATTTTTTACCGATTGATTTCCATTAAATTTATATAATGATTCTTTAGTCGTACTTACATTAATATCTCTTGTAAGTTTTTTGGCTAATAAAGCGTCATTTCCCGGCCACATATGACTATAATACCTTAACGTTATTTCAGGACCTGAATGTCCAAGTCTATGTGATACGACTAATAAATCTGCATTTAAATAATTTATTAGGTAACTCGCGTGAGAGTGTCTCAAACCTTTAGGCTGAATTGGATGTACTCCCGATAATTTAGCATGTCTTTTTAATATTCTGCCTATATTGCCCCTAGATACAGGGTTTCCATTATGGCTAATTATAAATTTATCTATACCATTCTTTTCTTGTACTTTTTTCCATTCAGTTAGGTAGTTGATTGTTTTATCATCTAATGATATAATCCTCATACTTGATTCTGTTTTGGTTTCCTTGATATAGTACTCTTTGGTACTTTTCATAACCATATTAGAGTCTATGGTTAAAGTTTTAGCTTTAAAATCAACCTTATCCCATGTTAAAGCCTGACCTTCTCCTACTCGAATACCTGTATTAAAATAGAGCCAAACTATAATAAAGCCCATATGCTGGTAAGTATTGCCTAGGTAGAAGGTCTTTAAAACTTTTTCAAATTCATCTTTGGTCCAAAATGCAACTTTACTTCTGGTCACTTGTATTTTTTTATCATCGTTATCTGTTACATCTTTATACAGAACATCTTCCTTTATTGCATATTTTATTATCCTTTTGAAAGTATCATATACCATTGCAGCATATGAAGGCTTATAGTTTTTTTCATGTAATAAATGATCTATAAACATACTACAATCAGTTTTGGTTATTTCTTTTAGTTTTTTATTATTAAAAAATTCTTTAATAATTTTTATATGATTTAGTCTGTTATTATAAGTTGATTTCTGAACTTTATTTTTATAATTAGGCAGATGTTTTCTGTCTATAAATTCATTCAAACGTATATCATCAGAAAATATCCCTTGAGATTCTAAATATTGTTTTTTTAATTTCAGTACATAGTTATAACAATCCTTAGCTCTAGTAAACGGTCTTTTTTTATCGTCTCTTCTACCCATTTTTTGTATTCTCTTACCTGTAAAAGGGTCCGTACCTAAATCTACATGATAATAGAATTTATTAGGCCCATCTTTATATACACATGGATATTTACTTTTACTCATTTTGTGCTCCTTTAATATCATCGCTTATAGGAACACCAGTTATTTCTTCAACGGCATAGCTAGGAACGCATCCTAGTCTTTTATTACTATATAACTCGTATCCCTTATTTACAAGATAAGTCTTTGCTTGTCTTATAATAGTTCTTGCTTGGTTTTCTTTGAACCCTAAATCCATTAATTTATCTTTATCAATCATTACTGTCATCTGTATTTTCCTTTCGTTTCCATGGCTTACTTTGATTTATATAATTTAGTTTGTGTTTTATAAGCCAATTTGTTACATCATCATTTGGTATATAGTTATTCTTAAATTCTTCGTATAAATACATAATAAAGTCCTCTAGACCTTCCTCACCATATATAAACTTAATTTTATAAAACACCGAGAATAGACCACTATTAGTTGTTAGGTACTTAATAGACCTTTCAAGTTCGTTATCTCTAGGTGAAGGTAAGTACATGGTGAAGTTTAATTCTTCTAACTCGTCTAGCATGAGTTTTGTCATCTCTGTTGGTTTATTGCTTTTTGTATAGAAAAACATATATCTATCTAATATTGAACACAATATAATCTCTTTAAACTCCTGATCAGACTCACACACTTTGAACATTTCCGTTAATTGATGGGCATATTTATTTGAATACTGAGCTTCAAGTCTAACCCAATCGTCTACTTCCTCAGCTATATGTCTTAAATACTTCATGATAGCTGCTCTTTCTTCTTGTCATAGATTCGTAGTAATGCATTAGCATTTTTCTTTTTTGAACCTACATACAGTGTTTCGCAGTTAAAGTTTTTTGATACATCTCTTATAGCTGAAGTGTTTTTCCTATAGCTCTTGTACCAATTATCTTCAACAATCTTCTCGTATAAACTTTTGTCTTGATTTCCCATACCTTATTTCGCTCCTTCCAGCCTCAATTGATTTCTTTATCTTAGCCACATCAATTCCTTCATTAATGAAATCCACAAACGGATCTATTCTGCTTAACCTGTACTCATATAGGTCTGAATTAATTAACGAGAAGAACCTCCACAAGTTCATTCTCTCGCCATATATATTTTCGTACTTTTCCATATATACAGACCAAGCGTGACCACTAAATTTTACTATTACACCTATATTAGGCATAGCTTCGTTAAAGGCTATTGAGAAGTAATATAATGAATCTTCAATCATGTAACCTTCAGTGTAGCCTGCTGGTAAGTTCTTGTCGGCTTCAACTATATTTCCTAACACATAGCATATTTTTGACTTATCTATGAATTCATCTATCAAATCAATGGCCACGCCATATCTCCAATCATCATATTCAAATGGGTAAGATGGTTTTAAAACCATTGTGAATTGATCTACATCTACTAATAGCATAATTTATGCTCCCTTCCTGACTAAATGCGCATTTGTTGACTATTATCCAACGGGTGGATATGGGGTTATTACCTAACCCCATATCCTGCCCCCTCAGTGGCTTCGCCCTGAGGGGGCCCAGTCTTTAAAAACCCACAAAACGGTAGCACCAATAACGCGGGGTTATCAATACTAGCCACCCCTGGACAAGATAAATAACCCATACCTGGTTTTAGATTGATTTTTCCTATATTCACAGACTGGCTAAACAATGTTCGATAAGTAAGATCATCTGAATCGCCTAATACTATTCGCACCACTAATTGTTCAGTTATACTTTTAGGTAAGCTGTCAGCTGAAAATCTTTGCATTACCACAAACATAAAAAATCCTAATTGTCTGCCCATAAATACTATGTTTTCGAGCATATCATTTATATGGTCTCTTGATTTTTTATCCAGAGTGTTCCACGATGCTTTTAAAGCAGCAAATTCATCTATTATCAATATATGAGCTGGTAAGTTTAAATCTGTATAATCTATATTCTTATGAATTTTAAAGCTTGATTGCATATCATCTTGCCTTATTTTCATATTATTGTAGAACTTTTCCAATAATTCGATAGAAGTTTCTTTACCTGCCACATTATCTGTATTTAAACCATCTATTGAGAAATTAAATAAGTCAGCTCGCTTAGGGTCTATTATATATAGCTCATGTTTCGCATTCTTATTTACTATCTGTACAATTAAGGTTTGGAGTAAAAAACTCTTTCCTCCACCTGTCTGCGCAGCTATACCCATATGATGAATCGGTATTGTCTCATAGTCAGTTAATTTTAATGAATAATCATCATTTATACTGTTAGCCCATGAAATATATTCATATTCTTTATCAAATAGCCTTTGATTAAAAATTTCATTTGATACGATTGAGTAAATATAATATTTACCATTCTTGTCTAGGTATTGTTGCGTCACAATATAATTAGGTATTGAAGCATTAAGCCTTAAACCTTCTAATTTTTTATCAAATTTAATTGAATTTTCAATCATTATTTGACCTTTAACCATATCATCATCTAATTCTATAACTACATTAGGAATAGCTAAGTAACTGAAATTTTTGTTTTCAATGTAATATCCACTATCTATTAATTGCTTTCTTACATTCTTATCTAACCTGTAATGATTAAATGCATATTTATAACCCTTACTCAAATAATTTCGAATTGACCAGGACACAAATAGCGCACCGATAATTAATACGATCACTAACGAAAAGAAATGATAATTTATATACGGAAGCTTTAATCCAAATCTAATAAATTCTAATCTTATCTTTGGATATACTACTGAGAAAAATATCATCAGTATAAAGTTAATGATAATTAAAAAGAGTGCAACAGCACCCCTTTTATATCTTTTTGTTTTCATTTCTGCCCTCCACAGCAATGTCTTTAGCTACTACTGAAAGTTGATTTCTATAGTCGCCATAGACTTTGCACTCTGGTTCAATTACTTTGATGGCTGCAAACTTACTATATTGTTTAGCGCGACCTTCTACTTTAATTACTAAAGCTTCTCCATCGTTTCCACCAACAGTATCATCAGAGTATCTAGTCATATCATTAGCAATTATGCACTTGTATTTTGTGCCTTTTTCTGTCTTGGTACTTCCATCAGCACCATATTCGATCCATGGCTCATCACCAACAACTCTTATATCTTTATTGCTAAAAAAAGTCTGAGAGTCAAATCTCATAAGTTTGTTCAAATTCTTCATATAGAATTCCTTTCTATACAACTAATAGCATTTGACTATTAATTATTTTGCAACGTCTTTCTTTATTTTGTAGCCATTTAATCTTGGCTATTCGAATACTTATTGATAGCTATCTTGTACTCACCAATATAATACCATGATGTTATCGACATAAAAAGTACAGAATTTTATTTAAAATCTTATAAATTAGCTATTTATTATCGACATATTATTGATTTTTTCGACAAATTAGGTAAAATGTAAATAAATATATAAAAATTTGAAATTTAAAGGAGATAATTATATGACAAGGCATACACCTAGCAATCAGTTTAATAAAGATATTGATAAAGTATTCAACCATTATAGCAAGTATGGTGATGAATATAAAAAAATAGCAAAGAATACAAAAGATATGTTAAAAAAAGTTTATAATATTGGACCAGATGAATGGAACACACTCCATCAACACAAGAAAGATAAATTTATTTATGTAGATTTGGCAAATAAGTTCTTGGACTCAAATTGCGATTACTTCACTGAGAGTGAAAAGAAAAATATAAAAAATAAAATCAGACCTATAATTGAAGACAAATTCTATCAATTAGAAGATTTAGATAAACCTAACCAGATGGAAGATTTAAAATTTATGAGATATTCAGATCTGATAAGTAAGGCTAGTCAAAGACAAGTTGACAAATATTATGACGAGTTCGTAGAAGTGTTCAAATATTTCTTGCCATATGATACTCCACCTAGCAAAGCTCAATTTAAAAAAAGTAATCTTAGAGTATATGATTTTATACAAATGGCAAGAGAAGAATCGTATAAGCCATTAGCATATAATGAAAAATTTGGGGTTGAAAAATACTATTCAGACTTGGACTTTAATGCCAGATTAATATTTGAATATATATTAGAGGATAAATTTAAGATTAAAATAAATTATAAGTTATTAGCTGAAGCTCTGGCGTTCACAGAAGGATATCGTAGTTACTACGAGATAGATGAAGATTATGTAGACTCTTATCCTGATGAACCAAATAAGAAAGAATTTGATAATGAAGATGATTATAACGAGGAATTAGAGTTTTACAATGACACTTTAAAATATCTTGAATATAAAAAGATGCTAATATCTAGAAAAGCTTTTATAATTGATTATAGTGGTCAATAGCAAAATTAATTAGTAATGTAAACTTTGGCATGTAATCAATTAAAATATAAATAGAAAGGAGTAGGCCCGAGAATGTGTAAAATTTTGTGTATAGAACCTCCTGATTAGGGTAAAGAAAAAACTAATCAGGAGGAATTTTTATGCCAAGAAAAAGACCCGAATCAAGAGGAAGCAAAATAGCTAAAATGTTAATCGAAGAATATAATCCTCAAAATGCACGAGACATTCAAGAAGTATTAAAAGAACTTCTAGGCGATACAATGGAAGAACTTTTAAAGCAGAATTAGATGAGCATTTAGACTATGAATATGGTGAAAAGCCATTATCACTTAATACAAGAAACGGCTCAAGTAAAAAAACTGTAAAATCATCCTATGGAAATATAGATTTAAATATTCCGAGAGATAGAGAAGGATCCTTTGAACCACAAGCATTAAAAAAGTACGAAAAATACATATCTAACATAGAAAATCAGATAATATCAATGTACGCAAAAGGCATGACCACAAGAGATATATCAAGTCACATCAAAGATATTTATGGATTTGGAATATCTGAAACAATGGTAAGCAAAATAACTAATAAAATACTACCAACCATAGAAGAATGACAAAATAGACCCTTAGAAAAAGTCTATCCTATGGTATTTTTAGACGCTATAGATTACCATGTAAGAGAAAACAACATAGTAGTCAAAAAAGCAGTATACATTGCATTAGGGTACAATCTTGAAGGTTTTAAAGAAATTCTAGGAATGTGGGTAGGAGAGAATGAATCAAGCAAATATTGGCTCCTAGTATTAAACCAGCTAAAAGAAAGAGGCCTTGATGATATACTAATAATATCAACAGATAACCTACCTGGATTCACACAAGCTATAGAAGCAGTATATCCAAAAGCAGAAATACAAAAGTGCATAATCCATCAATTAAGAAACTCAACAAAATATGTATCATACAAAGACATAAAAGAATTAATGAAAGACTTAAAAGCAATATACAAAGCACCAACAGAAGACTTGGCCCTAACAAATCTAGGTATCTTTGAAGAAATTTTCTTTTGATTTCATACTTAATGCTGTTCTAAATCCACTATACTTACTTATATTTCCATTTGCTTTATACTTATAAAAGAAAGACAAAAGCCATCCTGCTATAGGTAATAAACTAATTACAATTTTTTCAAAATTCATACAAAACACTCTAAAAATCCTAAAAGCTACTACTTTCAACAATATTATAACCTATAATCTTATTTTTGACATCAATACCACGCTCTCAACATGGCTTGAGAGGATAGAATGAATGTCATTTGAGTGTGTCCGTTCTCGGGAACATATCCACTGCGTTTTTGGGGCTATCGGTAGACGGGAACATATCAATACACCTCATGGATTATTATTTTAGAATGGATTTTAAGTAATCTAATAAATCTGATTTAGTTAGAGGCTCTGCATGACTTAAAATACAATACTTACAGTCGAAACTTTCTATCAAATTTGTTAATGACATTAATTTTTCTTTATCCATATACCCATCATTGTAGAAATCCTCGCTTGTTGAATCTCCCAAGAACAATATTTTTTCCTCAGGAATATAGATAAGCACCGTATCTTCCGAATGGGGTGAAACCGTATGAAAAATCATTGCGGTTATTCCACCGAGATTAAGGGTAAGCTCTTTTTCAAATTGGATATCCGATAGAACGGCAATAATTCTTTTATTATCTACATATTCTCTAGCTAGGAACTCATCATCATTTATCAAAAATTTTATATATGCACTGTCAGATAGTTTGGCTCTTTCCTGTTTCAAAAACTCGTTGGTTTTATGGTGTGCAATGGACAATCCGTGAATTTTATGCATTCCAAAGGTATGGTCCCAGTGCCAATGAGTGATGACAGTAAAATCTGGCTTCTTTAGGTCCTCGATTTCTAGGGATTTATAAAATTCATCAACATGGTCTGCTGAATTTCCTGCATCAATGGCAAGTGCAATTTTATCTCCATTTAAGTATGCCAACATAGGCCTATCAGTTTCTGGTTGATGTGGATAATAAAAGACCCTGCTAGTTATCTTTTTCAGTTCCATTTGCCATCCCACCTTTCTGGTAATAAATCTTTCAGCAACACTTCTTACATTTCAGGTAATACAATTTGGGTCTCTATATTTTGATTATCTATCTGTGCAATAAACTCTCTGCACCTTCCACATGGTGGAAGTATACTCCCATCTTCAAATACAGCGATAATCCTTTTGATTGCAGTTTCATTGTTCTTTACCATTTCAGCAATAGCTGACTGTTCAGCGCATAAGCCAATAGAACAGGGCAAGTCAATGCATATTCCTGTAAAGATGTTACCGCTATTTGTCTCCAACGCGCACGCAACATGCCCTGAAGTTCCAAAGTTCCGTAACTTTTTATGATTAATTATACTGAAAGCAATTTGATATAATTCTTGTTTATTCATTTTCTTCTCCAATATTATTTAGCTTAATAATACGTTATTCTTTTTTCAAAACACTAAGTTATTCAGTTCACCATCAAGAACTTTTATAGTTTCATTTCTTTCCTTATCCTCTTGATTGTCATATAAAAGTTGTTCAATAAACTCCCATATATATTCTAGTTTACGTCTAATATGATAGAATAACAAAGCATCCTTATTGATTAAAAAATCTTTGTGTAATTTCAGGTATATGTTCATAAATACATCATAATATGGCTTATCAACAAAAACATGAGATCAGCTTTTACTGGAGCCAATTTCAAGCCTTCCCAGTCAATTAGAACTAACTGCTCATCCCGTTGCATCAAGTTCCAATTATGAATATCTGTATGGCATAGGGCCATTTTAGGATTACTTCGTCTTAGAATCTCCGACAGTCCTTCAACTCTGTCAATAGATTGTTCAAGGGGTTTTATGTGTGCCCCAAGCAAGCATTTTAAGTCCATGGGAAGACTGGCGCATTCTTTACGCAATACTTGTTTTAGCTGTTTCAGAAATGGCAAGCTAAAATCTTCCCTAATTAGTTGCACATATACCTACTATATCAATAAATTTTGAGTTATCATTGACTATATTAGTTGCTATTATCAGAATAGTCGTCGATAACTATATTTTCGTGCAAATATGCAAATAAGTAAAATGATAGTTATGTTATATCATAATAATTGAAAATAATAGAATGCATTTTTCAATGTAATAAGATTAAGCGTTCTCTTAAAGTTAGAGAACGCTTAATTATTTTTAATTTATTGAAATAATTTGTAACTATTGAAAACAGACAAAAATTGTTCATTGGATAATTTATCAAGATCAGTAACATTCGCATGCTTCAGCACCTGTCTTAATTGATTTTTAGTAAAAAGAACATGATATTCCCTGTTTACCCATTTATAAACGAAAAATCTATACTTTTTGTAGTCCTTCTTTAAAATAAATGGTTTATGCCTTTCAAGTACAATCAATACAGAATCTACATTAGGCTTAGGGTGAAAATATGCTCGTGGCACTTTTTTAAGAATTTTTATATCCATTTCCACCATTAACAGCAAACCTAAAGCTCGTTGGGTATTTTGCAACCTTTTAGCAAATCCCCTCTCTACAATAAGGTAGCTATATTTCGCTTGACTATCAAAATTAATCTTTTTTACAATATCAGTACTAATATTGTAGGGAATATTACCAAATATTTTATAGTCTGTATTTTTAGGAAAGCTAAACTTCAAAATATCCTCATGAATAACTTTTATATTCTGAAAAGGTTCAACTGCTTTTTTCGTGGCATGACATAAACCTTCATCAATCTCTATAGCATTCACCCGTTGACTCATTTCCACAAGTTCCTTGGTAAAATGTCCTTTTCCTGACCCAATTTCTATTATTTTATCTTGTTTATTGATATTCGTATATTTTAATATTTCCTTTACATGCTTTTTAGATGTAATGAAATTTTGCGTATTTTTCGGGTTTTTCTGTTTCATTATAACCTTCTCCTTGCCGGTTATAATGAACTAATCTTAAGAGCTCATTATAACCAATTATTTTTGGTTTGGTTGATAATGAAATCTCTCAATAACAAATATAGAAAACATACCCATACCTTTACCTCCTTTAATTTTTTTCATTATAAATGAGATAAAGTAATATCTACTACTGCAATACATGTACACATATTTAACTCCTCCTTATGCAACTGATTATATCACTTTTAATTTCTCTATTCAATAAAGTTCTGTGCTAATCTACCTCACCCTATGGATTTTTAATCCCGAAACATCAAATGTCATCTGTCAAATGCCCTATTTAAAAGGGTCAAAAAACGGTATTTTTTAGCCTGTTTTTGACCCAATTTTCGTACTCAAACCACTACATGTTGTGGTTGACTCCTATTATTCCTTGTCCAAACCACAATACGTCATCAGAATTGCTGCTTCAACGTGGGACGAGTTGATAGCATTGATGTATTTATGATTTTTAGCGAAACTGTTGTATATGGGAACATATCGACTAATTTGTACGTTCGTGGGAACATAACGACTAGCTTTCTAATGGTCGCCAAAAGAATCGAAATATAATTCTAGTTTAGAATACTTCTATCCTTATCAAATATATGAAACTGTAATAATAAAATTTAATTGCTTTCATCGACTAATGTTAAAACCTACAACACAAGAATTTAAATCATTAGATTACACTATTTACTATTCAATCAATTTAAGCTCCTTCATTCATATCCCTTCTACTATACCCCAAGAAACCTATTACTATTAAAGCAATGCTAATTATAGTAACTGTAAGAAAAACTGATGCTTCAAAATCATCCATTGGCATTTGAGGCATCCAACTTTGTATAGCAGTATTTAAAAACCATTCCGGGAGGTCTATCTAGGTTCTTAGCTCCTACACTCATCCTACGGCAAGAGTTAATTCAAAACTACCCTTCATTGCGCTCCATTACATACTAAATATAGCACTATAAGATAACCTACAACGCGCTCTATTTATTATTCCATTACGCTTCATTACGGGTATTTTTTCGGTTAACACTTGCCTATGATATACAGAACATTTGGATAAAGTTAAGGCGCCCTTTGCTATTTGACAAAATGAGTGGTTGATTATACTCATATTTGTAAAATAGCAAAAGGCGCCATTGTTAAAATCTTCGATTTTTTCGTTTTAATTTCTTTTTTCTAAATAGTTATAATAAACTTCAAACTCTTTTTCAAAATCATTTAGTAATGCAACTAATTCTTTATTGATTTCGATATACTCAAGTTTTGTTTGTGGGTGCAGGTTATTTAAATCTTTTAATGATAGTTTACTACTATCATCACTGCCATACCATAAATCTCTTAACGGTTGTACTTCTGGATCATGTAAAGTTAGACCCGTACCTCTAACAAGTAGTAGCCAATTAGGCTGTCCGTAGTTAGTTATAATGTGATGTTTTAACCTATTAAATTCTGTGATGTATTCCATTCTTAAACCTCCTATGTTGATAGGATTTTGATAGGGAATAAGATTAATTTATATGGTTTTAAGTGGTTTTATGTTTGTTTAAACCGTTGAAAAATGGCGTTCCCCCACCTAGTCATATTATACTTTTACTCCCACTCAATAGTCCCAGGTGGTTTAGAGGTTATATCATACACTACTCTACCAACTCCAGCTACTTCGTTTATCATTCTGCTTGATAGGGTTTGTAGTAGTTCGTATGGTAGGTTGCTTGCTTCTACTGTCATTGCGTCTGTGGATTCTACTGCACGGATTGCTACTACGTTTTCGTAGACTCTAGCATCTCCTTTTACTCCTACGGTTTTGATTGGGGTCCAAACTGTAAAGTATTGCCAGATATCTTCGTTTAGGCCATGATTTTTTACTTCTTCTCTTAGAATTGCATCTGTTTCTCTAACTACTTCTAGTCTTTCTTCGGTGATTTCTCCGATTACTCTTATAGCTAGTCCTGGTCCTGGGAATGGTTGACGCCATACCATATCGTGTGGTACACCTATGGCTTCTCCTAGTTCTCTTACTTCATCTTTAAATAAATCTCTTAGTGGTTCTACTAGGCCTTCAAATAGCATATCTTCTGGAAGGCCACCTACGTTGTGGTGAGATTTTATTACGCTTGACTTATCTTTTCCTGATTCGATTACGTCTGGGTAGATTGTTCCTTGGACTAGGTATTTTGCTTCACCAAATTCTTTGGCTTCACGTTCAAATACTTCTACAAAATGGTTACCTATGATTTTTCTTTTAGTTTCTGGATCTTCTACGCCTTTTAATTTTTCTAAAAATTCAGCGCTTGCGTCTACTTTTTTGACGTTTAGTCCTAGATTTTTGTAGGTTTCCATTACTTCGTCTGCTTCATTTTTACGAAGAAGTCCGTGGTCTACAAAGATACATTGAAGATCATCACCAATGGCTTTTGAAACTATGGTTGCTGCTACAGAGCTATCTACTCCACCTGACAAGCCACAAATCATTTTTTCGCCAGCATATTTTTCTTTAATGCCTGCTATGATTTTTTCTGCAAAATCATCCATTTTCCATGTTTTTTCTGCATGGCAGATATCTAGGACAAAGCTTGCTAGCATTTCTTTACCATAGTCTGAGTGAACTACTTCTGGGTGAAATTGTACTGCGTAGATGTTTTTTTCTTTATTTTCCATACCTGCTACTGGGCAGTTTAAGGTCCAGGCAGTTTTCTTAAATCCATCTGCAAGTTTGCTTACCCTATCTCTGTGGTTCATCCAGATAGTGGATTCTTGAGGTACGTCTTTAAATATTTCGCTTTTATTATCTACTAGTAGTGGAGTTTTACCGTATTCTCCATTTTTTGGAGTCTCAACTTCTCCTCCATAGTAGTTATTAATATATTGTAGGCCATAACAAATTCCTAGAATTGGTACGCCTAGGTCAAATATTTTGCTATCTGCTTTTAAAGAATCATTGTCATTTACTGACTGTGGACCTCCTGTTAGGATTATTCCTGCTAAGTTTTCTAAATCTAGGCTATCTATATCAACATCGCATGGATGAAGCTCAGCATATACTCCAAGCTCTCTTACTCTTCTTACGATAAGTTGATCAGTTTGCCCGCCAAAATTTAGTACAATAATTTTGTTTAAACTCATCTTCTCTCCCTTTTATTTTTCTTCTCCAAATTTGGATATATAGTATTCTACTATTTGCGTAGCTGTTTGTTCAATAGTATTGTTTGTCACATCTATGACCTTGCAGTCCAGGTCTTTAAAAACTTCCTTGGCGTAGTCTAGCTCTTTTTGAATTCGATTTTCTCTAGCATAGATAGATTCCCCAATTAGTCCTAGTTCTTTAGAACGGTCTTGTCTAATATTTATAAGCTTTTCTGGGTCTATTAAAAGTCCTATAATCCTATCAGAGTCCACCTCAAATATTTCTTTTGGTAGCCTTGATTCAGGTACTAGGGGAAGGTTACTTACCTTATAATTTTTGCTGGCAAGAATCATAGTTGTTGGAGTTTTGCTGGTTCTGCTTACTCCTAGCAATACTATATCTGATTTTAAAAATCCTTTTGGATCTTTACCATCATCGTATTGGATAGCAAATTCTATAGCCTCAATCATAGAAAAATAGTCTTTGGAAAGGGCACGAGTTAGCCCTACTTCCCTGACTGCTTTTTGACCAGTTACTTTTTCAAAAGTTTTGATACCCTGTTCTAGGATGGCTAGGACTTCTATATTTCTTTTTTGAGATTCGTTGCAAATATAGTCAGCTAGGTCCTTGTCGGCCATGGTTGGGACTATTACAGAATAGTCAGAAATATTTTCAAATATTTTATCTATTTCTTTTACATTTGTAACATTTGGTCGTCTTATAATCCTAGTTTCTAAATCTGGAAACTGAGTGGTTACTGATTTTAGATAGGTTTGAGCCGTTTCTCCTGTCGAATCGCTGATTATGACTATAGTTAATGCATCATCCATACTATTATCCTTTATTTTACTATTTGACTTACATCAAATACTTTTCTAATTCTTTGAGCAAGTGCATTTAGCATTGCAAGTCTATTGTTTTTTACAGCCTCATCTTCTACATTTATCATAGTGTTATCTAGGTAATCATTGCCCACACTTGCTGTAGCTGCTACATTTCTTAGTTCATTTTTGTAGTCCTCGCTAGATTGGAAGGCCTTATCTTCTATACTTGCAATTTGTTCATAGAAATTTGCTTCTAAGTCATTTTCAAATAGGCTATCATCTATATCTGTTAAAGTCTCGTCTTTAGCAAGGTTGTTGATTCTATTAAAGTAGCTTAGGGCATCTTCATTTTCTTCTAAGAACTCGCTTACTGCCGCTACTCTTTGGTGGATTCTAAATACATTTGCATCTTCACTGTCGATTACTGAATTTACAATATCATATCTAAATCCTTCATCTATTAGCATATTTTTTAGTCTATCTTTGATAAATTCAATAGTTTTTGCCATAGTTTGGTCATAGTCAAATGGTAGACCATTTTCTTCTGTATAAACTATTAGAGAATCATTTATTAGGTTTCTTAAATCCACATCAATATTATTTTCTAGGATAATATTAATTAAACCTAGGGCTTGTCTACGTAAGGCAAATGGATCTTGGCTACCTGTTACATATTTTTCGATAGCGTATAGGCCAACTATGGAGTCAATTTTATCAGCAATAGATAAAACTATACCTGTCATAGTTTTTGGCAGTTCTCCACCAGCAGATCTTGGCATGTATTGTTCTTCGATAGCCTTGGCTACTCTTTCATTTTCTCCAGAGTTTAGGGCATAGATCTTACCCATGGTTCCTTGAAGCTCTGTAAATTCAATTACCATTTTTGTAACTAAGTCTGCTTTTGATAGGTAAGCTGCACGGATGAGGTCTTCTTTGATATCTTCACCAAGTTTTAATTCTTGTTGGTATTTTTCACTTAAGTCTACTAGCCTTTGAGTTTTTTGGTACATTGACCCTAATCCTTCAAAAAAGGTTAAAGTTTTTAAGTCTTCTACATAGTCTTCTAAATTCTTTGCAGTATCTATATCATAGAAAAACTTAGCATCTTCTAGTCGTGCTACTAAAACTTTTTTGTTACCTGAAACTACATTTTCCCCATGGTTGCTATCACCATTACGCACTAAAAGGAAATATGGCAGTAGGTTTTCATTTTCATCTAAAACTGGGAAATATCTTTGGTGGTCCTTCATAGGAGTTATGATAACTTCTTTTGGAAGTTCCAAATATTTTGTATCAATATCTCCTGCTAACACTGTAGGATATTCAACGATGTTTATTACTTCATCAAGTAAGTCTTCATCGTGCATATATTCCCCACCCTTTTCCATATTTATTTTGTTTAATCCACGGATAATGGTATCGCGGCGGTCTTTGTAAGGTAGGATTACATAATTTTCTTTTAATAGGTTTTCGTAGTCTTCAATTTTTTCAATTGTTATTTTATCTTCCCCTAAGGTTCTATGACCACGGGTCACATTTGAAACTGTGATGCCTTCTGCTTCAAATTCTAAAACTTCATCATCTAGGATAGAAACAAAGTATCTAATCGGTCTTGCCCAACGGATAGATTTACCACCCCAGCGCATAGATCTTTTAAAGGTAATTGATTTTACTAAATCATAGACATTTTCTTTTAAAACTTCTGCAACTGATTTGCTTTCTTCTTTTTTTTCTACAAATACATAATCAGATCCATTGAAATCTTTGATAACTACATCAGATAATTCTGCACCCTGCCCTCTTAAAAATCCTAGTAATGGTTTATTTGGATTGCCATCGTCGTCATAGGCAATGGCAGCACTTGGTCCTTTTACAGAGATTAGAGAATCAGATTGGCTAGCATTTATATTTCCTAAAAATATTGCAAATCTTCTAGGTGTTGATTCTACTCTGATTTCATCTACTGTTAGTTTATTTTCATCAATTAGTTTTTGAAATTTTTCTTTTAATTGTTTTTTAGTCGATTCTATATAATCTGAAGGTATCTCTTCTACACCGATTTCTAATAAGTATCTACTCATCATTATCCTTTCTTAGAAGAGGAAATCCTTGCTCTTCTCTTTTTGCAATATATTTTTCAGCTACCTTTGAGCTTACATCACGCACTCTTTTGATATAGTGGCTACGTTCTGAAACAGAAATCGCACCTTTAGCATCTAGAGTGTTAAAAGTATGGCTTGTCTTAAGTACATTGTCATAGGCTGGATAAACTAAGTCAAGGTCTATTAGTCTATTGGCTTCTTTTTCATAAATATCAAATAATTGCATTAAAACTTCATTGTCAGCATCTTCAAAAGAATATTTGGAGTTTTCGTACTCTGCAAGTTTAAATACATCACCGTAAGTTAAATTTTCTGACCATTTGATATCATAGACATTGTCTACATCTTGAAGGTACATACAAATTCTTTCAAGACCAATAGTGATTTCTCCACTTTCAATCTCGCAGTTGATACCACCTACTTGTTGGAAATATGTAAATTGGGTGATTTCCATCCCATCTAGCCACACTTCCCAACCAAGTCCCCAAGCTCCAAGGGTTGGTGATTCCCAGTTATCTTCTACAAAACGAATATCATGTTCTTTTGGGTCAATGCCAATTCTTTCTAAACATTTTAAATAAATATCTTGGATATTATCTGGGCTTGGTTTTAGTAAAACTTGTAATTGGTGGTGTTGGTAAAGTCTATTTGGATTTTCTCCATAACGACCATCTGCTGGACGTCTGGATGGTTCAACATACACCACTGACCATGGTTCTGGTCCCAAGGCTCTTAGGAAAGTGCGTGGGTTCATAGTTCCTGCACCTTTTTCTATATCATAAGAAAACATTACGGAACATCCCTGCTCTCTCCAGTAGTTTTCTAAAGTTAGTATTAAATCTTCAAAATACATACTAATTCCTTTCGTTAGCGTTTTTATAAACCCACTCTATGGATGAAAACCTGTTTATCTCTAGTCTTTCCAAGGTGTAGTCTATAATTAATCTTGTAATTTTATTATAATTTTCTGGTAGTTTTAAATTTTCTAAATCTTCTGATTTGGTATATAAAAGGGCTTTAAAGTAGGCAAATTCTTCCTTTGTCAAAAATATCCTATCTCGAACTAAGTTTTTATCCTCATCACAAAGCAAAGAAGCTTGGCTATTTGAGAAAAAAACTTCATTACTATTTACTTTTTTACCGCAAATCCCGCAAGTGCTCAAATTTGGTTTGAAACCTGAAAACGAAATATATTTTAATAAAAATGCCAAAAAAATATTTAATTGGTTACTACTTGCACTTTCAAAGGCTTCAAAAGTATTGTCTACTAGCTTATATACTGTTTCTATTTGAATTTGGTCAAGGGTTCTTAAAAGTAAATCTGCTATGGCTGACTTATAAAGGATAACATCAAAACTTTTATTTGACTTGCTATAGGATTTTATAAGGCTAGCTTCTTTTATCCCATAAAAGTCCTTGCCAGATTTATAAAGACTATAAGAAGCTTTTACAAATCTTTGGGTAACACCCATGGTTTTGCTTTTTTTACCGAGAGCACCCTTGGCTATTATAGAAATCCTGCCTAAATCTTTGCTAAAAACTTCTATAATTTTGCTGGTTTCTTTGTAGGCAAATTCTCTTAGGACAAAGCCTGTTATATCAGAAAGATCACTTGTAGCCAAACCTATCCACCAATTTTTCTTTTTTACGCCAGTCTTTTTCGACTTTGACCCAAAGTTTTAAGTTGACCTTGCTATCTAAAAAAGTTTCTATTTCTTTGCGGGCTTCGATACCAATTTGTTTTACCATGGATCCGCCCTTACCGATTACAATTTCTTTGTGAGAATTTTTCTCAACTATGATAGTAGCATCGATGTCAATTAGGTTTTTATTTTCTCTTTGCTTAAAGTTATCTATACGAACGGCAATCCCGTGTGGGACTTCCTGGCTTAGGTTATTTAAGGCCTTTTCACGTATGATTTCAGAAACAATAAACCTTTCTGACTTATCAGTGATCATATCCCTATCATAATAAGCTGGGCCTTCATCTAGCATTTCTTTTATGATCTCTAGATACTTATCGATATTATTATCTTCTAAGGCTGAGATGCCAATGATATGCTCAAACATATCCATATCCTTGTATTTTTCTCTGATTTGGTCAAATTCGACTTCACTTAATAAATCTATTTTGTTGATTAATAAAATTTTTGGAACGCGGATTCCCTTTAGCATTTCAATAATTTCATTATCAAGCCTACCTATTTCTAGAGAATTATCCACTATAAAGGTTACTATATCAGATTCTTTTAGTGAGTCCTCACTAAATTCAAAAAGTTTTTCTTGCAGCTTATTTTGTGGAGTTTGGATACCTGGTGTATCGATAAATATAATCTGGCTATCTTCGTCGTTATATATTATTTGTATTTTGTCTCTAGTTGTTTGAGGCTTGTTGGAAATGATAGAGATTTTTTCCCTTAAAATCTTTTCCATCAAGGTTGATTTACCAACATTGGCCCTACCAACAACTGATATAAATCCTGATTTCATTAATTTTTTAAATCCTTACTTGAAAAACCGTGAGGCAAAAGCTCATCGATGGTAAATATCTTGTAATCCTCTACGCTATTTGCTATCACAATTTTAGTTTCATTATCAGCAAATTCTTTTATAAACTGCCTGCACACTCCACAAGGGAATGTGTCTTGGCTATCTCCTGTTATTACAATATAGGCAAAGTCCTTTTCTCCTTCGCTAATTGCAGTGCTCATAGCTGATCTTTCTGCACAAAGGCAAGGAGAATAGGCAGCATTTTCTATATTTACTCCCTTATAGATAGCTCCTGTTTTTGTTTTTACAACACAGGATACCCTAAAATTTGAATAAGGTGAGTAGGAGTTTTTCTTATTTGCTATTGCTATATCAATTAAATTTTCTATTTCTTTCATGAAAATATCCCAAATATGGCCATGGCCATGGATGTACCAAGGATGGCCCCTCTAATTATTTCTGGTATGGAGTGGATGTCTGCCTCATACCTACTTTCTGCAACTATTAAGGCTAAGAGTAAGAATAATAATTTTACTAAAGGCTCATCACTTTGCATAACCCCAATGGTTGCTATGCAAAAAGAAAGAGATGTGTGCCCACTTACAAAACCACCTTTAAAGGCTGTCCCATGGCCCTCATAAAACACACCCTTTAGAAAAATTGTAACTACAATTGCCAATGATATGGTGATCACAGCTAGGTGGGATGGCTGTTTGCTTATCCTTACTATTACTGAATTATATATATCTATAAATTTGTCAAAAAATATCAAATAAGCTACAAACAGTGCATTAAGGGCAGATATAAAAACTGCAGCTGCAGCCAAATCCTTACTTGCTTTTGCAAAAGGAGAATACTTACCCCCACTTGCTAAGTTTACTGCTTGCTCTAAGGATGTGTTTAAAAGTTCAAAGCCCAGTACAAAACAAACTGCAAATACTAGGCTAATCATCTCAACTCTTGATAGATTAAAAAATAGGGAGGCTATTAAAAGAATGGCTAGAGCAAGTAAATGAAATTTCATATTTTTTTCATGGTTTATCGCCCAAACTAGGCCCTCATAGGCGTAGTCAAAGCCTTTTAGAAATTTTTGCCCATGAGATAACTCTTCTTTTTCAAAGTTTCTGTCATTTAATTTCTGCTGGGCAGCTTCCTTACGCTCTTCTTCTCTTTTCCACTCTTCTAAAACTTCTTTTTTTATCTCTTCTTTTAGGACTTCTCTTTCTGTTTTGTCAGTCATTTTTAAAGACTCCAAGGACTTTCATAACTTCTTTTTCTCTTGCTCGCATTTCCGATTTTTCATCTTCTTCCATGTGGTCATAACCTAGTAAATGAAGCATAGAATGGGCGGTAAGATACATAATTTCACGATCTAGAGAATGACCAAAATCTTTGGCTTGATCTCTTGCTACATCCATGCATATTACAATATCACCAAGCATAGTATCCACACCTTCTATAGAAAAGTCCTCATCCATAGGAAAAGATAGGACATCAGTTGGCCTATCTACATTCCTAAATTCTTTATTAAGCTTATGAATCTCATCCTTATCTACAAAAGTAATGGAAACTTCGTAATCTAAAGGCAGTCCTTCTGTTTCTAGGACTGTTTTTACAACACTTTCTAACTTTTCATCCATATCAATCTTTTGGTCTGTTTGATTTGCTATTATGAGATTCATATAATTTCCTTAGTTTTCTTTAGTTTCTGCTTCTTTTAATTTTCTTTCTTCTTCTCTTTTGGCATCTTCCTTGTCATAAGCATCTATAATTCTTTGAACAAGTGGGTGTCTTACCACATCTATTGATGAGAAGTTTTGAAATCCTATGCCCTTTACACTTTTTAAAATGCGTTCAGCAGTTCTTAGCCCACTATTTTTACCGCGTGGTAGGTCTACCTGGGTTTTATCTCCAGTGATAATAGCTTTTGATCCATAACCTAAACGGGTTAGGAACATTTTCATTTGTTCGCTAGTTGTATTTTGTGCCTCATCTAGGATTACAAAAGCATTATCTAAGGTACGACCTCTCATATAAGCTAAAGGAGCTACTTCAATCATGCCTTTTTCTACTAATCCTTGGTAGGTTTCAAAACCTAATATTTCAAAAAGTCCATCATAAAGTGGACGTAAATATGGGTCTACCTTATCTTGTAAGTCACCTGGTAAAAAACCTAAACTTTCCCCAGCTTCTACTGCAGGACGAGTTAGGATTATCCTATTTACCTCACCTTGCTTAAAGGCTCTTACAGCCATAGCAACAGCTAAATAAGTTTTACCAGTACCTGCTGGTCCTATACCAAAAACTACATCATTATTTTTTATCTTTTCAATGTAGGCTTGCTGGCCTAGGGTTTTTGGCTTGATTGGTTTACCAGTTGCAGTTGTGATTATTGAATCATCTAAAGCTTGCTTGATAAGGTCCTTGTTATCACGCTCTAGCATATCTGCATAGTATTTTATTTTTTGAAACTCGAGGATGCCATTTTTATCAACTTCATTTAAAAGCTCGATAATAAGTTCTTTGGCAAATTCTGTGTTAATTCCTTCTCCACTTACTTCTAGGCGATCTTCCTTAAGTTTAATCTTTGTATTAAAACGTTCTTCTATATATTTTCTATTCTTGTCAAAATTCCCAAATAAAATTCTTACATTTTCTGGGTTTTCAATTTGTATAGTTCTATTAATATCAATCCCTCCGATTGTTTTTTGTGTATTTATTATACCTTTTTTAGAATTTTTTTCTTTTAGCCAAAGGAGGGGCTAGGATTTCTGACATGAGGATGGCTTTTCTAAAACTTTCTTTGTTTTTTAGTGTAGATTTATAAGAGGCAACTTTGGCATGTTTTTCTGCATTTTTTTCATTTTTTCTTTTATAATGAACATCATTCTTGTATTCTTTCTTCTTCCTAGACTCTCTAAGCTCTCTTCTCTTTTTTTCTTCAAGCCTTCTCCTAAGGTCAGGGTTAATAGGGTCACCTTCCCTGCCCATAGCAGGATTTCCTTTGATACTTCCTCTTGTATTTACCTTGCCTTCATGGGATCTTTTATCCATTTGGCTTTGCTTTTTACTTTCTGGTCTAGGAAACTTCTCATCTACATCTTTGTTGTCAGAAAATTTTCTAAATACTGTTGGCTTTTTTTTACTCTCATAAGTAGTTTTTTTGTTTTTTTCCTGGTTTTCTTCTTCCATTTCCTCTAACTTTTTAAGAGTATCATTGGCCCATTCTTCAAATGACTTATATTTTGATTTTGAGTTTTTATTTCTTTTATTAAACATCATAATCACCAGAATCTACGTCTGATAAACTTTCGCGCATTTTTGTATCTGCGTTGATATTTTTCATATTGTAATAATCCATGATACCTAGGTTGCCGCTTTCAAAGGCATCGGCAATGGCTTTTGGAATTCTTGCTTCTGCTTCTACTACTTTTGCCTTGTTTTCTTGTTCTAGGGCAATAGCTTGGGCACGGCGTTCTTCTGCTTTGGCTTGGGCAATATTTTTATCTGCTTCTGCTTGGTCACGTTGTAGTTCTGCGCCGACATTTCTACCAACATCCACATCTGCTATATCAATTGATAAAATTTCGTAAGCTGTTCCAGAATCTAGTCCCTTTAGTAAAACTGTTTGGGAAATATTGTCTGGATTTTCTAAAACTTGGGCGTGGGATCCAGCTGAACCTACTGTTGTTACAATACCTTCACCAACTCTTGCTATGATTGTTTCTTCTCCTGCCCCACCAACTAATCTATCGATATTTGCCCTTACTGTTACTTTTGCAATTACTTTTACTTCTATACCATTTTTTGCAACTGCTGCGATAACTGGTGTATTAATTACTTTTGGTGTTACAGAAACTTGGACTGCTTCAAAAACGTTACGGCCAGCAAGGTCTATTGCCGCTGCTTGCTCAAATGGAAGTTCGATATTTGCTCTTTCTGCTGCAATTAGGGCATCTACAACTTGGTTGATGTTTCCTCCTGCAAGGTAGTGACTCTCTAAGTCTTCTGTTCTAATTGGTATGCCTGCTTGGTGAGATTTTATAAGTGCATTTACAATTACGTTTGGATTTAATCTTCTAAAACGCATAGCTACAAGGGATGCCATAGAGATATTTACTCCAGAAAACCTTGCTGTAATCCATAGTCCTATTGGTACCATGGTGAAAAACACTATCAGTACAATTATAATTATTGCTGGTCCTAAGAATTGCATACTTTCTCCTTTACTATTATGTGGCCATCTTTTATGGCAACTACTTCTACTTCTTTATCTTTCCCTATAAAATCGCTATCTGATTTTGCATCATACGCCAATCCATCTACTTCAATCCTACCAGTTGGCCTTAGTATGGTTTTAGTTAAACCGGTCTTTCCTAATAAGATGCTGTGATCATTTTTACTATTGTAGCCCCTTGCGGAGGAGTTTGTGTTTTTTAATACAAACTTATCAAAAAGATTTCTCTCAAAACCTAGTTTTACGTAAATAGTTACTGTAAGAACTATCGCTAAGGCACTTACAATTAGAATTAAAATACCCATTTGGCTATCAGCAAAGCTATCCATTACAGAATATATGGTTAGGATAATTCCTACTATGCCTATGACTCCAAAACTAGGAATAAATATTTCTAAAGCCAGTAAGGTAATACCCATTACAAAGGTTAAAATGGTCATATTATCTGCTACATTATAAATGGAATTTTGATAATAAAAAAATCCAAATAACAAGAGCGATACTATGCCAAAGAAAACCTTTTTATCTGTAAATAGTATTGAAATTACAGATATGACTGCAAGGACAAAGCTTAAAGCAATTATTAGATCATTTGCAAGCATAATTCCCGCCTTTCTTTTTCTCAACTCAATTATCTAATAAATTTGTTAAAATTGCAATAATTTAGACAAAAAAAGACCAGGTTTTCCTAGTCTTCTACAAGTTCTTTAAGTTGGCCTGTTAGTTTATAATCAATATTTTTAAGCTCTTTTATTGATCTAACTCCAAGTAAGGCCATTATAATTTTAATTTTTAGGTTTATTTCTTTTAAGAAACTTTCACAGGCTTCATAGCCTCCATGAAGCAAGTAATTTAATACTTCTCCAGACATAGCTGTCATGTCAGCGCCAATTATAATTGCCTTTACTATATCCATGGCAGTTTTTATTCCACCAGATGCAATTACAAAAATATCGTCTGATACACTTCTGGTGTCAATTATTGACTTGGCTGTTGGTATCCCCCAGCCATATAGATCAGAATAGTCTACTTCAAAGTCTCTTAAATCTTCTATTTCTATAAAGTTTGTTCCACCCTTACCGGCAACATCTATATATTTTACACCTGCATCTACAAGTTTTTTGGCAACTGGTTTTGATATACCAGATCCAGTTTCTTTTACAATTATTGGATATGGAAAATCATTTACAAGCTTAGTTATAAGACTTAGGGACGAATGATAAGAATTGTCTCCTTCTTTCATAACTAGCTCTTGGGCAAGGTTTAAATGCACCTGCATAGCTTGGGCTTCTATTAAATCTCTTGCAAATAAAAAATCATTAAATTCGCGTTCAAAACCCAAATTTCCTATCCTAAATAAATCTTCTTTATATTTTACAAGCTCAAAAGATTCACGCGACTCTTCATCAGTTATAGCAATAGATTCACTTCCAACTGCCATAGGAATATTTAAAGACTCACAAATAGATGATAAGTCTTCATTTATAGACACTGATGTGCTTCCACCACCAGTCATAGCATCTACCATAAGAGGCATAGAAATTTTTTTGCCCATAAACTCGATAGTAGTATCAATCTCATCGAGGGAAACATCAGATATGGCGTTATGCTCTATATAAACATTATCTAAAAGAGTGGATTCTCTTGATTTACTCCTTAAATAATTTTCTATATGGGCATCTTTTCTTTCACGTCTTTGACTATTCATCAGCTTTCTCCTCATTTGGTTCTTCTTTTAATGATTCATCTAGCATATCTTGGCTATGGTTCATATCTGGATCTTGGTTTGGCTCTACTTTCTCTTCTTTTTTGTAATTTACATTTTGAGTAGGGGCTGCTTTTTCTTTATTTTCTTCAATTGTCTTTGTTTGTGGCATAGGAGTTTCTTCTTTTTTCTCTTCTTCGCTATTTTTCTTATCTTCAAGTCCCCTATCAGATGATTCATCCTTTATTTCATCAAGATGATTGTATTCTTGGTAGCCAGAGTCTTCTTTTTTCCAATTTTCTAGCTTAAAACTTGAATAATATTCATCTACAATTTGCCAAGTTTTTTCATAATCTGGAATATAGTAGCTTGTTCCTTCTATGGTTTGTTCCATTCCAGGAACTATGTGGGTATCCATCTTATCGGATGAGAAATTATTGATATTTCCAGCTAAATCCATGATAGCTGTCATTGGCAGGTTAGTTTTTACATATTGTAAATAGTTGGTAATAAAGGTCATCAAATTCATATTTTTTGATTTTTTAACCATCTCATCTACCATGGCTTTTACAAAACCTTGCTGGGTATTTACCCTACCTATATCTCCGTTGTTGTAGATATTTCTAGTTCTTAAATACCACATTACTTCATTACCATCTAGGTGGTTTGGCCCTGGCTTTATTTGAACTTTTCCCTTATCAATGCTAACTCCTTCTGGCACATCATAGTCTACTCCACCTAGGGCATCGACAATATTTATCAGTGCTTGGTAATTTATTTGGACATAATAATCTATATCAAGGCCTAAAAAACTTCTTAGAGTTTGCATGGTAAGTTCTATCCCCCCATAGGCATGGGCGTGGTTTACCTTGTCAAATTTATCTCGGATTTTTATCCTGCTATCTCTTGGGATACTTAAAAGATCCATCGTCCCAGTTTTGGTGTCTGCTTTTAAAAGCATAATGGTATCTGTACGGGTAAAGTCGGTGTTGTCATCATCATCGCCGTTTTTATCTACCCCAACTAAGAGTATTAGGTATTGTCCATCTGCTGTCTTTACTGCGTTGTCATCATAATTTGGTATGTCTTTGTAGGTTAGTTCTTCTTGGTTGGCATTTATTCTATCAAGGATAAATTTTGTTCCAAAAAATCCTAAAAGCACAACCAAAAGGCTTATAAAAAATCTTTTTACTTTCATTAATTCTACTCTCCTAGTATCCTATTATACCAAGTTTTGTGTATTAAAAAAGAGAGATGTTACTCTCTCTTTTTTTCTTATAATTTTTCTGCTAATTCTTTTTGCTTTATAGCATCACGTGCCTGGCTCATCATTAGTTTAACACGGTTGATTTGGTTTACTTCACTAGCACCTGGGTCATAGTCTATGGCTACGATATTAGCCTCAGGATATTCTTCCCTAATTTTTTTCATAACACCTTTTCCTGTTATGTGGTTAGGTAGGCATCCAAATGGTTGGATACAAACTATATTTGGTGCATCTTGGTGGATTAGTTCTATCATCTCACCGGCTAGTAACCAACCTTCACCAGCTTGATTACCTAGGCTTGTTACTTCTTTAGCATATTCTACAATTTGGTCAATATATTCTGGTTCGTTAAATCTTTTTGATTCTTTTAAAGCTTTTCTAACTGGTTTTCTATATTGTTCTACAATGCTTATACCAATTTTACCAACTGTTGCTCCCATCTTACTTTTACCATAGAGGTCTGCTTTAAGCTCTGAGTTTTTCATGCAGTACATAAAGAAGTCTGTAAGGTCTGGAAGGATTACCTCTGCTCCTTCTGCTTCAAGAACTTTTTGTAGGTTATTGTTGGCTTCTGGTAAGAATTTTACAAGGATTTCCCCTACAATACCAGCTTTTGGAAGCTTGATATCTTTTACTGGCAAGTTATCAAAATCTTCTACAATTTCTCCTACAATTTTTTTGTATTCTTTGCTAGTCATAGTTGGAGCTTCTTTTTCAAGCCTTGCTATCCACTCTTCTTTTAACCTATCTGTAGCGCCTTTTTCTACTTCGTAAGGTCTAGTAGCATTGGCAACCCTATTTATTAAATCACCAAAGATTATTGCCCTAAATCCTCTTTTTAAAAATGGAATGGTAGATGGTTTTCTTAAATCAAGGCCTGAGTTTGTTTCTATACCTTGGGCAGAAATTGCAATTACAGGGATATCTGGATAGCCAGCATCTCTTAATCCTTTTCTGATATAGCCAACATAGTTACTAGCCCTACATGCTCCACCTGTTTGAGTCATTACTATGGCAAGCTTGTCTGGATCGTATCTACCAGAATTAACTGCTTCCATAAATTGTCCCACAACTGTGATTGATGGATAGCATGAGTCGTTATTTACATATTTTAAACCTTGGTCTAAGACTTTTTCATCTACTGTATCTAAAAATTCTACGTTCATACCATAGTGGTGGAATACTGGAGCAAGGATTCTAAAGTGTTCTCTGGCCATTTGTGGGGCAAGAATAGTATAGCCTTCTTCTACCATTTTTTTAGTAAATTCTGGTGTCGAATAATCTAGACGGTCTAGGTCTTTTTCAAATACAACACCTTCCATTTTCTTTTGGTTAAGGGCTTGGAGTAAAGACCTAATCCTGATTTTAACTGCACCAAGGTTTGAAACTTCATCTATTTTTAGTAATGTATAGATTTTTCCGTGAGCTTCTAATAAATCCTCTACTTGGTCAGTTGTTACTGCATCTAAGCCACAGCCAAAAGAGTTTAGTTGGATTAGCTGTAAGTTTGGATTATCTGCTACATATTCTGCTGCACGGTAGAGTCTAGCGTGGTAGGACCATTGGTCAAGCACACGAACTTTGCTACCTATATCCTCTATATTATAAGCAACTGCATCTTCTGAAATCACTGGAATTTTCATTCCTTCAATTAATTCTGGAATCCCGTGATTTACTTCAGGGTCGATATGGTAAGGACGTCCTGCTAGGACAATCGCATTTAGGTTGTTACGGTTTACATAATCAATTATTTCCTTACCGCGGATTCTTATTTGGTCGTGGTAGTCTTGGAGTTCATTCCAAGCTGCTGCTGTGGCATTTTTAATTTCTTTTTTTGTTAGTATATTGCCCTTATATTCATAGCCTTCAAACTCTTCTATAAGTCTTTTTGCTATAATTTTTTCACTTTCTAGAGATACATAAGGGTTCATATATCTTTTTCCAGATAATGATTCTACGTTATTTTTAATAACATCAGGATATCCTGAAACAACTGGGCAGTTCATATGGTTTTGGGCCTTGTCAAATTGCTTATATTCATAAAATACTGCCGGATAGAAAATTAAATCCAAGTCATCTCTTGCTGCCAAGTCTTCTATATGACCGTGAGCAAGTTTTGCAGGGTAGCAGGCAGTTTCTGATGAAATAGAAGAAATACCTTTTTCATACATTTTTCTATCAGATTTGCCTGATAATACTACATCAAAACCTAAAGATGTAAAGAATTTATGCCAGAATGGATAATCTTCGTACATGTTAAGAACTCTTGGCAGACCAACCTTACCCATACGAGCATCATCTCCTAGGGTTTTTCTATTAAATAATAAGTCGTTTTTAAACTTATACATGTTTAAGTCTGCTGCAGTCTCTTCTTTCTTTACTCCAGCTCCTCGTTCGCACCTATTACCTGTTACATAACGAGTACCATCTGGGAAAATATTAATGATAAGTGAGCAGTTATTTGTACATAGACCACATCTAGCATTTTTTTGCTTGTAGGTAAAGTTTTCTAATTCTTCTATGTTCGCTAGGCTTGATTGGCCAGTAGAATTGTCACGGGAAATAAGAGCCATACCCATAGCTCCCATTAGTCCTGCAATTTCTGGACGGGTTGTTTTTCTGCCTGTGATATTTTCAAAAGCTCTTAAAATTGCATCACCGTAGAAAGTTCCTCCTTGGACAACTATATTGTCACCAAGAGATTTTGGATCACGGACTTTGATTACCTTTTGGATAGCATTTTTAATTACTGAATAGCAAAGACCTGCTGCAATGTCAGCTACTTCTGATCCTTCTTTTTGTGCTTGTTTTACCTTTGAGTTCATAAAAACTGTACAACGGCTACCAAGGTCTGCTGGTTCTTTAGAAAACAGTGCTTTTTCTTGAAATTCTGCTGCAGACATACCTACACTTGCTGCAAAGGTTGATAAAAATGATCCGCAACCTGAAGAACAAGCTTCATTTAGCTGGATAGAATCTATTATCCCATCTCTTATGTGCATGGCTTTCATGTCTTGGCCACCAATGTCTAAAATAAAGTCTACATCCGGGTTAAAAAACTTAGCTGCTCTATAGTGGGCGATTGTTTCTACCTCACCATTGTCAATACTTAGGGCATTTTTTATAAAGTCTTCCCCATAGCCACAAATACCGGATGACGCTATATAAGCCTTAGGATTTTTCTTTGCGTAAGCATCTTTTAGCATATTTATAACAACTTCTAGAGGACGACCAAGATTCATTCTGTAGTCTTCGTGGATAATGTGGGCATCTTCTGTAATCCAAACCATCTTGCTAGTTGTAGATCCAGCATCAATTCCTACATATATTGGTCCCTCGTAAGTTGCTATATCATCATAAACTACTTCATCTGTTTTATGGTTTTTGACAAAATCTTCGTACTCTTCTTTGCTAGTAAATAGAGGTTCAAGTTTTTTTGTCATTTCCATATCTTCAGGTGCTTCTTTTTCTAGTTCTTTTATCAAATCACTGTATAAAACATAATCGTCACTTTCAGCTGATAGGATAGCTGCACCCTTGGCAACGTAAAGTTGGGCATCTTCTGGAGTTGTAAATGTATTTTCTTCCTCTCCTAAGGTTTCCACAAACCTATTTCTTAAGGCTGGTAAGAAGTGAAGAGGGCCACCTAAAAATGTAACATTACCGCGAATAGGTCTTCCACAAGCAAGGTTTGAAATAGTTTGGTTAACAACTGATTGGAAAACAGAAACCGCAATGTCTTCACGGCTTGCTCCTTGGTTCATCAGAGCTTGGATGTCAGTTTTTGCAAAAACACCACAACGGCTAGCAATTGGATAGATTTTTTTGTAATTTTTAGATAAGTCATTTAGGCCAGAAGCATCGGTATCTAAAAGCGCAGCCATTTGATCAATAAAGGCTCCCGTACCACCTGCACAGATAGAGTTCATCCTTTGTTCAACTGACCCTGATAAATATGTAATCTTAGAATCTTCTCCACCTAGCTCAATTACAACATCTGTTTCTGGAACAAATTTTCTAATGGCAGCAGTTTCTGCAATAACCTCTTGGACAAAGTTGATGCCCATATATTTTTCAAGGAACATCCCACCAGATCCAGTTACATTTATAGTTATATAGTCATCCTTAAACTGGTCATAGGCTTCCTTTAAAACAGCCTTTACAGTTTCTTTAACATCTGATTTATGTCTTCTATATACTTGATAGATGGTATTAAAATTTTCATCTGTAATGACAATTTTTACAGTAGTAGACCCAACATCAAGTCCCATATGTAAGTTCATATAACGCCTTTCTTTCTAAAATTTATATTTTAAAATTTATTTATAAAATAAATTTGTCTTTTATCATCTAATACTTATATTTTACCACTTTTAAAAGTTTAATCACAAGTGGAAAACTAGGGATTGGTCTATTTATTTTTAGTTATAATTTAGTTATTTTTATATTTTATAATCCACTTATAGAAAGGCGGAAAATAATGAAAAATATAATTCAAACTAATAATTTAAGTAAAGAATACAGAAAATTTAAAGCTCTTGATAATGTTTCAATCAATGTGGAAGAAGGAAAGGTATATGGTCTTTTAGGACCAAATGGTGCCGGAAAGTCCACTTTATTAAAACTTATAACCCAAGTAATAAAACCAAGTTCTGGTCAAATTATTTATAAAGGACATCAAATTTTTCAAAATGACTTAGCAGAGATAGGTTCTATCATTGAAAATCCAGCTATCTACCCAAACTTAACAGCAGTTGAAAATTTAAGAGTTTTAACTACCCTTTTAAATATCAATGAAGATAGGATAGAAGAAGTTCTTGCTACAGTAAATCTCACAAATACTGGAAATAAACTGGCCCGCGAATTTTCTTTAGGTATGAAACAAAGGCTAGGTATTGCTATGGCTCTTATTAACAATCCAAAACTTTTAATCCTAGATGAGCCTACAAATGGACTAGACCCAATGGGTATAGCGGAGCTTAGAGAACTTATAAAATCTTTCACAAATAATGGAATTACAGTCTTAATTTCTAGTCATATCCTAAGTGAAGTTGACCAAGTAGCAGATAAGGTTGGCATAATAGTAAATGGAAAACTAGCCTACGAAGGCCAAAATGATAAGGGCAGCGCACACTTAGAAAATTTATTTATGGATATTGTAAAAAGGGAAGGTTTTTAATATGGTAAATATTTTAAAAGCTGAACTTATAAAAGAAAAAAGATCTGCAAATTTTAAATTACTCCTAATAGTTCCTATAGGATTTTTGATATTTAACCTAATAATGGGTAGTTTGATGGCACCAGATCCAGAAGGTAAGAGCTATCTAATAGCAACCACCTTTAACTGGTTTCCCATACTAATCCTACCTATAATAATCAGCCTGCTTACTACAAATATATTAAACAAAGAAAAACAAGGTCAGTTAAATTTACAAAAAAGTTTGGGCTTAGATAATAAGAAAATAAAGCTTGCCAAAGCCCTAGTAGTTATCCTAGAACTTTTTGTAATAATACTCCTATCATCTCTTATAACCTATCTAATAGGTGGATTACTCTTAGGAAAAAATATAAGTTTAGGTCTAGTATTTAAGGCTGGATTAGTTTTATTTGCCGGATCTCTAGCTATTGTTGGTTTTTCATTTTTACTGATGAGTTTTGTTAATAAAAGCTTTGTAGTTATTATCTTAAACTTTATCATGTCACTAATTTCACCAATCCTTGCTACTAGTAATATGTGGAAATTTTATCCTCACTCCTATAGTTTAAGGATGCTAGCTCCTGTTATCGGAGTCCATCCCAACGGAACTTTTTTAGAAAAAGGATCAAAATTATGGAATGCCCAAGTGATACCTATAGCTATCGTTTTAAGTTTTGTAATTTTCGCTATTTTTATAGCCTTATCTTTGCTTAGAAAGGATAAAGAAAATGCTTAATATAATAAAATCAAACTGGTTGAGAACGAAAAGAGAGCCTGTAAGATGGGTCTTATTTTTAGCACCCATCTTATATAGCCTTTTATTTTCTATATATGTATATGGACCTAATAGTATAACGGGATTTGAAGTCTATGGATTTTATATAGGGCTTGCAATCTTATCAACTTTTTCTTTAAGTTTTTTTGTTCCAATGGTCTATGAGGCAGACAAGAAAGCTAGCTATTATTTAAATGATATAAGATTTGCCATAAGCCGTAAAAAATCCTTTGTAGGAAAGTTTTTGCTAATTAGCATTTTATATGCTTTAATAATTTTAATAGCTATCCTAATCTTCTTATTATTTTGGATATTAATAAAAAATAAGCCAGCAAATTTTAGTGAAATCATTACTATAATCTCTGTTCTATTTTTTACCTTATTGCCCTTACTAGCTATCTATCAAGCCCTAAATTTAAAATTTGGACAAACTGGATCAATTCTTGCAGGAGTTTTTATAACTTTAGCTGCAATCTTATTAGGAACGACCGGGCTTGGAAGTCTTATCTGGAGATACTTGCCTTTTGTATGGCCTGTAAAGTTATTATATTTACTAGCACAAGCAAACATTAGCTTAAAGATATCTTGGATATATATTGGCCTTAGTCTTGTTATTACAATTATATGCCTATATTTAACATCAGGTTTTTTTAAAAACTGGGATGTTTATCAAAAAACGGAGGATTAGATGAAAATCTTACTAATCGATGATGACATTGACCTTACTAGGTTGATAAAAAACACTCTCAAAAAAGAATATGAAGTTGATATCTTTAATGATGCATCGATTGTTGATCCAAACATCTTTAATAGATATGATTTAATAATTTTAGATATTATGATGCCCAATATGGATGGATTTGATTTTTTAGAAAAATATAGGGATATGATCGATGTCCCTATTTTACTTTTAACAGCTAAAGATTTTGAAAACGACAAATTAGAAGGATTTGCCCTTGGTGCTGATGACTACATTACAAAGCCATTTTCAATAAAGGAATTGCGAGCAAGGGTAGGAGCGCATATAAGACGAGAAAAAAGAGAAAAACATAATCGCCTGCTAGATTTTCCTGTTTCTTGTGATTTACTAGCAAAAAAATTTTACTGCTACGAAGATGAAATACATCTAACAAAAAGTGAGTATGACATATGCCAGTTACTTATAAAAAATAAAGGACAAGTTTTTACAAAAGAAAATATTTATACCTCTGTCTATGGCTATGATGCTGATGGTGATAGTCAAACTTCAATAACCGAACGCATAAAACTAATTAGAAATAAATTTGGAAAATACAAGGTAAACCCTATAAAAACTATTTGGGGAGTGGGATATAAATGGGAAATAGAAAATCTTTAGGTAGACTTATAACAAAATATGCAGTTTTTGAGATAATTTATACTTTTTTTATATTTATTTTTTCTATTCTTTGCATAACTTTATTAATAAGAAAGGGATATATTTATCCTGCAAATTATGCAGAGGTGAATATTTCAAAAGTAGAAGAAAGTTTTGAAAAAGATAACTTTACTCCTAAAAACATCCCCTTTTATTTTGATTATAAATATCTAAAAAATGGAGAAATAGTAGCAAATACTATTGATAATAAATATAAAGACTATGTAGACCAAGCAGAAAAAACGGGATTAGCAAATTCAAACTTGCCTTTTAATAATAAATATTTTAAAAAACTGACCAAAGATAGTGAAACATTGATTTTATCCTACCAAATATCCCCTATCTTAGCATCAGAAAAGGCATATCATAAAATAAATAATATAGAACTTCTTTATATTTTTCTATCATTTATAATCTGGCTTATAGGATTTATTATTTTAGTTAGAAAATCGATAAAAATTATAAAAAATGAAATAGAAAAAATTTCAAAAACCAACCAGAAAATTAAAAATATGAATCTAGATTTTAAATCAGAAGATTCCAAATATATAGAAATTGCTGGAGTGCTAGATTCCTTAGATGCCATGGCCATAGATTTAAAAAAATCCTTAAATGATCAATGGCATATAGAAAAAAATCAAAAATATCTAATAGAAGCAATAACCCACGATATTCGCACACCTATTACCCTAATAAAAGGCAATACGGAGCTTTTAAAAGAAGAAAGCAGCCCTGACCAATTAGAATATATAAATGATATAGAAACTGGTATAGAGCGCTTAGATATTTATATTGAAAAGCTAACCAATTTTTCTAAAAATATGATAAATAATCCTCAATTAGTAGATGAAAATGCAATTAATTATTGGATAAACATTGCAAGTTCTATATGTAAGAATGCAAATATAAATCTAATAGTTACAAAATTGGAGCCATCAACAATAAAATTGGATAAAGAACAAATAGCAGTAGCTATTCAAAATATAATAGTAAATGCTACAGAGAATAGTCCTAAAGATAGCAGCATTTATATAACATTTGAAAACAAAGAAAATTTCTACCAAATAACAATAAAAGACCAAGGCGCAGGTTTTAAACAAGAAATCCTAAACCAAGCTCCTAAAAAATATCTAACCACAAAAAAAGATAAAACAAACCACGGACTTGGTTTGGCTATGGTAGATGAGCTTCTAAAAATCAATAATGGAGAACTCAAATTGGGTAATTACCATAACAACGATAATAGCGGAGCACTGATAAGAATGATTTTTTATAAAATAAATAAATAGTAGCTAAAAATTTAGTATAATAAAAAAAAGAGCCCAGAGGCTCTTTTTTATCTTGCTCTCATTTCCTTAACAAGACCTGATATAAATTTAAAATTAGGATCTTTTGAGTCTCTTGCTAGGTCAAATAGGAGAGTTTCTGTTTCTGTTCTTACTGCACCCATTTCTCTTAATGTTTTAAGAGCCTCTTCTTTTTGGTTTTCTTTAAAGCTTGCTAGGGCATCTTTTGCTAAAAATACATCTATACCTAGATTTAATAGGCTTCTTGTTGTTTGGTAAACACAGATATGAGCCTCCGCCCCTGCTATTACTACTTTTTTGATATTATTTTTTTCAATAAAGTCTAACACTTCTGGGATTGCAGCATCAAAGATAGTTTTTTCAAAAATATTTTTTTGATCTATTAAATCTAGGATTCTCTCATCTGTAGATCCCAAACCTTTTGGATATTGCTCTGTTGCAAGGATTGGCATATCGTACTTTTCAAAGGCTTTGATTAAAGCTATAGTATTTAGTACTGTTTCTTCTCCACCTTCTAGAGCATTCATTAGTCTTGGCTGCTCATCAACTATTAGTAAAAGAGTATTTTCTTTTTTGCTATAAATCTTTGTATCTTCATCAAAAGTATTTATAAAATATTTGTCATCTAATTTTCTTTCCATAAGTTCCTTTCTATTTAAATTTAAACTTCTTTTAAGTAAATATCGCCACATGCCTTTGGTGATATTCTTTTTTCAATTGAATCTATCCTAATTATAGCTGTCTTGTCAAAGTTATCAAAGTCAACAAACTGAATTTTATCAGCTATGTTTATCCCCATTGATTCGCAGTAGGTTAACAAATCTTTGTCATCCCTAATTCTTCTGATTATATATGATTTACCGGGAATTGCCTCACTCATTTTAAATAGGTCTTTGGGAGTTTCTTCATTGTTTATAAAAATTATCGATCCATGTGGACAGTAGTCCGGATACCCTAAATAAGCATTTAATTTTTCTAAAAGAGATTCATTGGTAACTGATTGTAGGTCACTTGCAATGGGATGCACTTCTTTCCATGAAAATTTAAGCTCTTTTTCTAAAAAATATTCCCATAGTCTATGTTTGGAGAGTAATTTTTTGGTGTATTTTATACCCTTGTCTGTAAGAATATTATCTTTGTCATCGCTTACCAGACCTTCTTTTTTCAATTTTTTTAGCATTTCAGTTACAGAAGAAGGAGCCAGATCTAAATGTGTGCTAATTAATTTATTAGTAACCTTCTCAGATTCTCCCATTAATTTAAATATTGTTATTAGATATTCGTCTTTTTGTGGATTTAAAGTTCTCATTTACTACCATGTCCTTACTAGCATTAACTTTCTTGTTAAGTTTGTTAACAATAGTATACTTCTTTATGCTTAGTAGGACTAGATAGACTAACATATTTACAGCAGCTACAGTACCTGCTATAGATACATTTAAACTTAATGCTAAATAAAATCCTATTGCTGCGTTTATGCTTCCAATAAGGCTGCTGAATATTAGAGTTTGCTTTAATGTTTTACTAAATAAAAGAGCAGTTGAGCTTGGTCCTATAAAAAAGGAGATGACAAGTATAGCCCCAACACTAGTAAAGGATGTCACTGCAGATACTGATGTAAATGCCATCAACATATAAAATATAAGTGTAGTAGGCACTCCAATCAAATATGCAAATTCTGAATCAAAAGTTGAAATTTGTAATTTTTTAAATTGGGATATTATAAAAATTAATATAACTATAAGTAAAATTACTTGATAAAAAATCGCCTGTGTTAACTTAAATCCTAATATATCTATTTTTACTAAGGATGCAAATAATACTTCTCCATCTAAAACCATATCTGAATCCAAATGAACATTTCTAAAAAATATATTTATCAAAATAATCGCAACAGAAAATAGTATTGGAAATACTACGCCAATTGCTTCATCATGTTTACTCACACCTTTTGAACCTAGAAATTCAACCAGAAATACTGTGAGAAATCCCATAGCCGATGCACCTAATATCAAAAAAGGAGATGATAAGTCCGGTATTATAAAAAAAGCCAAAACTATACCTAGTAATACTGTATGGCTAATCGCATCTGTGAGCATTGATACTCTTCTAAGCACTAGGAAAGCGCCTAATAAAGAGCAAGATATGGATGTTAATATTAATAGTAATAGAGATATTATCATTTTGTATCAGCTCCTTTTAATAAAGTTTTACCTATTGTTACTATAACAAAAATTAGCCCTTGAAAAATTATTATTGATGGACCTGTAGAAAAACCCTTGTATGTGGTGGATACCATGCTACCCAAAACGGATGTTATTATTGAAAATAATGCTGACAATCCGATAACTTTTAAGAAGCTATTACCGATTTTTTTTGCTGTAACTATAGGAATAATTAATAGTGAACTAATTAGAATTACTCCTACAGCTTTAATTCCAACTCCAATTACTAATATAGTCAAAAACAATAGTAGATAATCTAGGAATTTCGTATTAATCCCGATTTGATTCGCAAATTGTCTATCAAACAAATAACACTTTATGTCCCTATAGAAAATTATCATTATTCCGAGGCATAATAGAAAGGCTATCAATATCAAAAAAATATCAGCCTCTCTTAGATATGCAGCCTGACCAAAAATATATTTATCCAGTCCAGCCTTACTTGCATTGGCAAAGGAAGGATTAGCTTGGATATAGGATTTTAAAAGCAAACCCAATCCAAAGAAACCAGATAAGTAAATCGCCATATTAGCATCCGCACCTACTTTCGAATTTTTATTTGAGTAATCTATCAAAAAATAACTTATTGTTGCACTTATTACAGATCCAAAAAGGAGAGTAGTAGGATCTTTTTTGGAAGTTAGCATAAAGGCTATTATGATACCTGGTAAAGTAGAATGACCTAGGGCATCCCCTATTAGTGATTGATTCTTGTAAATATTAATAGTTCCAATAAGAGATGATGCTAAAGCTAGAAGAGTGATTCCCACTACAACTATTTGAAAGGAATATAGCTTAAATAGATCAATCATATCTAACTCCTAAATCCCTTATCAATTTCATCTTTTATATTATCAATGTAAAGACTGCCAGAATATTTTATATCTTTGTTTAAAACCACCAAATTATCAAAGTACTTTTCTAGTGTATATATATTATGGTGGACTGCAAGGACAGTCTTTCCCATCTCTTGCATTTTTTTAAATTCATCAGCTATAATATCTTCAGTTTTTACATCTACTCCCGTTAGGGGTTCATCAAGGATATAAATAGCAGCATCTTGAGCTAAGGCTCTAGCCAAAAACACCCTTTGTTTTTGACCACCTGATAGATTTGAAATTTGTCTATTTTTTAAGTCTAAGATTCCCATTTCATTCAAAGCATCATTTACACAATCACGATCTTTTTTATCAGCTTTTGCGAATGATTTCATGTGGGGATATCTCCCCATCATAACTACATCATAAACACTTATTGGAAAGTCCCAATTTACAGAATCTTTTTGTGGAACATAGGCTACATTTTGCTTTGTGCTTTTTATGTCATTACCTAAAATCTTGACATCACCTTTTTCTTTTTTGATTAAGCCTAATATTGATTTTATAAAAGTGGATTTCCCAGCACCATTAGCTCCGATTATTGCAGTCCTAGATTGTAAGGGAATATCTAAGAACACATTATCTAATACTTTGTTTTTTCCGTAAGATACACTTAAATCTTTAACTTCTATCGCATTTCTCATAATTTCCTACTTTAGATTATCAACAATCAAATCTACATTGTGCTTATACATATCAATAAAATTATCTCCATTTTGTCCTTTTTCAGCTAATGAGTCAGAGAATAATTCTTTACCATCTCCTTGTACAACCTTTGTTTCAAATCCTTTTGATTTGACAATATCTGCTAGTTTTTCCATTCTTTCTGGATTGGTAGTAGATTCAGCAAAAATTGCTTTTATTTTTTTATCAGCTATAAATTGTGCAGTATCTTCCAAGTCTTTGTTTGAAACTTCTGATTCAGTTGTTATTCCTTGAGGGGCAATAACTGATATATTATATCTTCTTGAAAAGTAATTGAAAGCATCATGAGGAGTGACTAAATATTTGTCCCCATCTGGTAATTCATTGAGTCTTTCTGCAATATACTTATCTAAGTTATCAAGTTCTTTGATATATCTGTCATAATTCTCATCGATTAATTTAAGCATTTTATCATCCGATGCATAAAGTTCTTTTAATTTATTTGCAGTATTTGTAAATGCTTCTTTGTATAGATTAATATCAAACCAAAAATGTGGATCTGTTACTGTCCCCTCATCTTCTTCCATTTCACCTAATTTATTTTTATCAAAAGTTGACGCTACTGCATATCCTGAACTTTCAAGAGCATCCACCATTTTTCCTTCAAAATTTAAACCATGATATAAAACTAGATCAGCATCTGTAATTTTGTTATAATCTTCTGGCTTAGCCACATAAACATGTGGGTCTTCTCCCGCTGGGATTATCGTATCTACATTTGCCTTATCAGCTATTAGTTCATTTACCATATCAGCAATAAAAGTAGTTGTAGCTGTGATATTTTTCTTATTATCATCCTTACTTTCTACTTCATTTTTACTGACATTTTCAGTTTCGCTTACTTCTTTGTTAGCACTACATGCTGTAAAGCTTAGCAATGCAATCATAAATAATAATATTTTTTTGTACATTAAGCCCTCCTTAAATTATTTTAAGAGTATTATAATACTTTATTTCTAATTTGTAAAGTATTATTTTAGGTCCACCTAATTATTAAGCAAAAAAAGAAACTTATCTAGTTTTAGCTAAACAAGCCCCCTTGACTAAAATCTTCAGATTTCATAATCTTATCTATTGTCGTTAACACTGCTCCCTTGTTTTTTGACCATGCTGGGTAGGCTATATTTTCTTTTATTCCATCTCCGGTTAGCCTATTAATTACCACATCTGCTTTAAGATTTCTAAGCATTTCTACAACTATATTTGCATAATCATCCTTAGTCATATTGTATCTGATATTGTTTTTTTCGTAATAATATTTTAAATAGCTATCATTTTCTATATATAGGTTATGGATCTTGATTCCCCATAAGTCTTTTTTATTGATGTAGGAAATATTATTTAGAAAATCTTTTTCATCTTCGCCAGGCAGGCCTATTATAGTATGAGCTATGGTTTTTATACCAAGTTTATTTAGTTTATCTACTCCCTGGTCAAATATCTTGTGGTCATAACCTCTATTTATAAAATCTATAGTTTTTTCATTTACACTTTGCATGCCAAGTTCTACTGTAAGGTCTGTTTTTTGATTTAATTCATCAAGTAAGTCCAAAACATCATAAGGCAAGCAATCTGCCCTTGTTGCAATGGATAAGCCTACAACATCAGGTTCATTTATTGCTGTAAAAAACATTTCACGCATTTTTTCAACATCCCCGTAGGTATTGGTAAAGTTTTGAAAATAGGCTATATACCCTTCCTTGCGACTAATTTTAGATAAAATCTTTTTTTGGTAAGCAATTTGATTTTTGATATCTCCTGCTGACTTATAAGTCCATTCGCCTGCTCCATCATCTGAACAATAGATACACCCTTTAAAAGATAAACTCCCATCTCGATTGGGACAGGTAAAGCCGCCATCGAGTGGGAGTTTAATAATTTTTTTCTGATATTTAATTTTATAATAGGTATCCAAATCCCTATATCTTTTTTTATTAAGCTCCATAGGGAGATTGTACCCTAGTTATCGTCATAATCGTATGATTCGTAAACTTGGGTTTCTTTTACTTTTCTTCTGTTAAATACAGCTCCCCAGTGGTTATCAAAGGTCCAGTCGTAATTACCTAGTTTGCCTTTACCTTTGTAGTGTTTATTAAAGTCACGAACAAGCCATACTAATTGCTTTGAAAGTAGTATCAAACCTATAAAGTTTGGTATTACCATCAGAGCATTAGCCACATCTGAGATTGACCATACAAATTTAAGTCCACCTAGTGATCCGACAACAGAAAATATTATATAAACTAATCTATAGATGCTACGTACCGCTTTTGATTTGGTAATATAAGATATACATTTATCTCCATAATAGTACCAAGAAACAAGTGTTGTAAAAGCAAAGAACATTAGACCTATACTTACAAGCATTTCTCCACCAACTGGCAAGGCTTTTTCAAAGGCTGCCGCTGTTAATTTGTTAGCATCTATATTTGCATCTGTCCATAAACCTGAACAAATTACTACAAGAGCTGTCATTGTACAAATTAAAACTGATGATACAAATACTTCTACAGCTCCCCACATTCCTTGACGCACTGGGTGATCGGTATGGGCTGCTGCATGGGCCATAGGTGCTGATCCAAGACCTGCTTCATTAGAAAATATTCCACGAGCTAAACCATGACGGATAGTTATAAGAACTGTTGCTCCTGCAAACCCACCCACAGCTGCGGTTGGCTGAAAAGCATCTTTTACTATATATCCCAGAGTTGGAAGAAGTTCTTTCCTATAGATTACTAAAATAACTACAGTTGCACCTAGATATAAAACACTCATCAAAGGCACAATTTTTTCCGCAAAGGCCCCGATTCTTTTGATACCACCTATGATTATTACAATCATAAGAATCATAATGGCAATACCAATTATTCTAAGGTCTAGGCCTGTAAGTGTATGAATTGAGTTTGCCATAGCATTTGACTGGACTAGAGATCCAGTACCAAGGATAGCTATTGCTCCAAAGACAGAAAATAAAATTGCAAGCCATCTCATATTTAGACCATTTTCTAGATAGTACATAGGTCCACCTGAAAATTCGCCGTTTTCATCTTTTTCACGAGTAGCAACTGCAAGTGTAATTTCAGCAAATTTTGTAGTCATATTTACCAAAGCAGCAACCCATAACCAAAATATAGCACCAGGACCTCCTAGTTTAATAGCTGTGGCAACACCTACTATATTTCCTGCTCCTATAGTTCCCGCAAGGGCTGTAGATACAGCTTGAACTGGTGAAATCGATTTCTCATCTGCTTCAGTTGCTTCTGATTTTTCAAATAATCTACCAAATGTGTTTTTAAATATATAGCCAAAGTTTTTAAAAACCCAGGCTCGAGTCTTATAGATTAGAAATGATCCGCCTAAAAGCATGACTATAATCATAGGTATCCCCCATAGAAAGTCACTTAGCGAACCTACAAGTTCGATAAACGTTTTCATATATCCTCCAGTAAGATTTTGTTAATATATTATTTATATCTAATTAGCGCAAAAGACACGCGACATGCGTGTCCTTTGTTTGCTAATTATTAATTTTCATTAAATTTCTTATTTAAGTCCAAGGTCTTTGTATTCGTAACCAAGATCATCAGCCACACCTTCAAGTGTTACATATCCATCGTGTGTGTTGATTCCTGGGATTAGTTCTGGGAATTTCTTAGCCGCTTCTAAAGCTCCTAAGTTAGCGATTTGTACCCCGTATCTTGTTGTAGCATTTGATAATGCGTATGTTGCTGTAAGTGCTGCAGCTCCTGGCATGTTTGCTACTGAGTAGTGGATTACATCATGTTCTACAAATACTGGATCATCGTGTGTTGTTGGGTGACCTTTTGTAATATCTGTTGAACCACCTTGGTCGATTGCAACGTCTACGATTACTGAACCTGGTTCCATTTCTTCAACCATGTATTCTTTTACTAATTGTGGAGCTTTACGTCCTGGAATTAGTACTGTAGAAACTACTAGGTCAGCATCTTTAACAGCTTTTTCGATATTTAGTGGGTTTGAGTATTCAGTTTCAATTTTTGAACCGTGAATTTCTTCAAGTTTAGCAAGAGCTTCTACATTTACATCAAGAACTTTTACTCTAGCTCCCATACCTACGGCAATTTTTGTAGCTGCAGATCCTACTGTACCTGCACCGATAACTACAACGTATGCTGGTGCTACACCTGGTACGCCATTTAATAATTTACCTTTACCGCCGTTTGTTTTTAATAGGAATTTCGCACCTTCTTGAACAGCCATTCTACCAGCTACTTCACTCATTGGTTTTAGAAGTGGAAGTAAGCGACCTTTTTGAACTGTTTCAAAGGCAATACCTGTTACTTTTTTATCTACTAATTGTTTTGTTAGCTCTGGGTCAGCTGATAAGTGTAGGTATGTGTAGATTATTTGACCTTCTTTAAAGTATTTGTATTCGCTTTCAATTGGTTCTTTAACCTTATAAATCATTTCAGCCTTATCCCAAACTTCTTCAGCTGTATCTAGGATTGTTGCTCCAGCTTCTTTGTATTCTTCATCTGTAATACCAGAACCTAGGCCCGCTCCTTTTTGAACATAAACTTCGTGCTTGTTTTTTACAAACTCTGATACTGCTCCTGGTGTTGCAGAAACACGACTTTCATTGTTCTTAATTTCTGTAGGTACTCCAATAATCATAAATTCCTCCTATTGAATTTTCAAATAATATAGATACAAATCGCAATTACTTTACAACTATGTTTATTTTGTATCTTTAAGTACATTATAAATCGTTTGCAAATCGTTGTCAAACATTTATGATTAAAATAAATATTTAACATTTAATATGCGATTATTTAGTCATTATTAATTAATTTACCCAGTTTGGGAAAAAGTATTCATTTTATTTCATTTATTATAAATATTTGCTTATTTTTATATCATAAGTATTTTTACCTTTTACTAAAGTAGATAATATAATATAATAGCCTTATGATAAAACTAATAACCATTGACGTGGATGGAACTTTAGTTACACCACTAAAAAGACTAACAAAAACAAATATTACCGCTATAAAAAAGGCTAGAGATGCTGGTGTTCATATTGCCCTTGCTTCTGGTAGACCCTATTCAGGAATGAAGGATCTAGTTAATAAATTAAATTTAAATCAGGAGGGTAATTTTACTGTTTGCCAAAACGGATCTTATATTTTTGATAACTACACTCATGAGCCCATTTCAGGTACCTATCAAAACCCTATTGATTTAAAAATCTTAGATGATTTATTAAAAGATTTTGATGTGCAGATATCAGCAATGGATCATAAAAGTTTTTATACTAGACATGCCAAACCAAATATTTATACTAGAATAGATGCCAAAATCTCTAAACTTCCCTTACAAATCATTCATTATGATGATTTTAAAGAAGATAAGACTTTTGGTAGGATACTAATCATGGGCAAAAAAACTGAAATGGATAGACTTTATAAAAATATGCCTAAAGAGCTTACTGACAATTATTATGCTGTAAAAACCGCTCCATTTTTAATTGAGGTTATGAACAAAAACACTAACAAAGGCTATGCTATAAGAGCGATGGCCAAAGACCTTGGAATTATCCAAGATGAAATAATGAGTATAGGCAATGAAAGAAATGATATTCCTATGCTTGAACAAGCAGGTTTTGCTGTTGCTATGGCCAATGCCGTTCCAGAACTTAAAGTTCATGCTGATTTCATAACTAAAAGTAATCTCAAATCAGGAGTAGGTTATGCTATTGAAAAACTTTTATCCAATAACCTAGAGATATATTAAAAAAACTGCAAGATAGCTTGCAGTTATTTTTTTAATGAGCCTTTATTCTCATCTTTTTGATATTCAGCTAATTCTCTTTCTTTTGAGATTTCGTAGCTTGCTTTTTTCTTTTCACTTTCTAGTCTTCTTATAATAGTTTGAATAGTGCGTTTAGATTTTGTAAGATCAAATTCTTTTAAACGCATATTTGTTCTAACTGCAATATCAGAAGCCTTACCCTCCACAGAAGAAAATTCACTCATTTTGCTTGGTAGAGAAATTTTATTTGCTAGTCTTTCATCAAATAATAATAAGTTTGCATGAAAGTCTAATAAGGCTTGTTGGGCACGATCTACATTATTATTTACCGCACTTACTTTGTTACCTCTTAAAAAGTTTCCAAAGAAATTGCCTCTAAGTAGTCCGTGGGATGGATAATCATATTTACCATCTATTTTCTTTTCTGCTCTTTGTAATTGACTTTCAACATCCTTTGCTTGTCTTAGTAAATTTTCTATTTGTTTTAATTTTAATTTATAATCTTCTCTATCGTATAGATTTGTTGTCATAATAGCCATAGCTCCTCCGTAATGCTCTCTTATTTTTATTACTTATACCCAAAAGCCCAGTTTGTTTATCATTTAAATGATAAGTATAGTTATTATAAAAAGTGAGGTATTATGGCAAAAGTTTTATTATATAATGTAGATGAAAATTATGATATGGAAAAATTTGAACTTCTTGCACTGAGAAATAGCGTTAAAATTGTCCGTGCAGAAAAAGAAGATATAGACCAATATGTAGGATATCTAGTAGGCCATGAAGGTTATGAAAAAAGAGATGAAAAGCTTGAAGATGATCCAAGTCTAGATTTTCCTTTTATCCTCTTTGAAAATTTTGATCGCGACCAATTATTTGCTTTCTTAGATGAAATGAGACAAGCTGGTCTAGCTATCCAACACAAGGCTGGGGAAACAGAAAATAATATCAAATGGACTTTAAGAGAACTTTTAACCGAAAATGACCGTGAAGGTAAAATGATGGGTCTTATCCACAGAATAAACGGACTTGTAGAACGCGCATCAGATTTAAAAGATCAATACGGTGAAGATGAAAAGCTTGCAAATTTAATAGATGAAATGCAAGCCTACTTTGATGATTCAAGTTTATTTGAACTAGAAGTTGCTCAAAATTATTATTTAAAATTAGCTGATGAAGTAAAAAGAGTAGAAGAAAAAAATAATTAAGAGTTAGCATATGCTAACTCTTTTTTAATAGCTTTTTATAAGTTTTATCAGTAAGTATCGCGCCAAGAGGTGCTGTAAGTAAAATAGCTATTACAGATACAGATAAGATTAGATTACCACTATCAAGGCCCATTTGCAGGGCCACAGGACCTATAGCCGCTTGAACAGTTGCCTTTGGTAAGTAAGCAAAGGAAGTAAATAGCCTTTCATTTTTATTTAAGTTAGTTTTTATCAAAGAAATATTTACACCAATCATTCTAAAAATAAGGCCAATTAATATTAAAATTACAGCTAAAAATCCAGCTTCTCTTACATAGGCCAAGTCAACCGAAATACCTACAAGGACAAATAAAAATAATTCAAAAACTTTCCATAATCTGTTATAAGAATCTAGTAAATTGGTGGCAAGTTTGGTATTTTTTCTATTAACAGTAATTCCTGCTGTCATAATTGATATGAGGGCAGATAAAGCTATATATTTTTCTATTACATTTTGTAATCTAAGCATTAAAAATGAAATTCCAATAAAAATCATAGCTTTATATATATCATTAACTTTAATTTTCTCAAAAACAATAGCTAATATCTTTCCCGCAACTATTCCTAGTAATATTCCAGTAATTATAGAAATAGGTATGTTTAAAAAGCTCATAGCAGAAAGGGTTCCACCTGTTCTAAGGGCCAAAAATGATGAGAAAAATACAATTACAAAAACATCATCTACGCTTGCTCCAGCTAAAATCATCTCAGGAATATTTTTATCCGCTCCGTATCCCTCATCAATTAATTTTATCATGCGAGGTACTACAATAGCAGGACTTACAGCAGCAAGAACTGCGGCCATAATGCCAGCATCTATTGTATCGATAGGAAAAAATCTCTTAGCAAAAATTATAATTCCAAGCATTTCTATACTAGCCGGTACAAAACTTAGCAGAATAGCAGGACGCCCTACTTTTTTTAGTTTATCAAAATTTAAAGCAAGACCTGCACGAGTTAAAATGGTAACCAAAGCAATTTGCCTTAAATCAGTAGACAAATTTATAATATCATCACTTACAAAATTTAATTGATTAGGGCTGATAATAATACCTGCAATAAGCATACCAATAATAGGAGCCAGACCAATTTTTTCAAAAATATAGGCCATAAAGATACCAAAAATAAAAATAATAGCAATGTCAGTTAACATAACCTCTCCTTTTAATAAATTGTAATAAAAAAGCTGACAACCCCTGCAAAAGCAGAAGTCATCAGCATTTAGCGGTTTTGAATTGATTCAAGGAAGCACTTCATTTCCTTTATTTAGTATACTTCTAGGTTGAGATTGTGCAATATAGTCTGGTGGCAAGGTTTAAGAATGTCTGACTCATAGATAGATCTCTCGACTATGCTCGAGATGACAACAAAGGTAAATCCTTTGTAATAGTTTTATTGTCTAATATACAATTTTAAAGAATATTATCATCAATTAATTTCATTCTCCACATTGTCATTCCGACTAGGTAAATATCCATTGATTTTGAATATTTACACCGATAAGTAGAACAGTAGTGCGGATAGCTTTAAAAAGCGATTATCGCAAGAGCCATAAGGCTTTGGAATGGAGAAATCTTTCTTAAAATCAAGTTTTCATTAAAACTTATTTTGATTGTATAGTTTTACTACGTAATAACAATTAAAAAAGGTGGATTTTCTTACCTTTATTCTCCTATACCACAAGCTTGCTTAGCCAAGCCATCTGCTCTATCATTATATTCATCATTAGAATGGCCTTTTACTTTTACAAAGTCTATCTCTATATTTTTTCTAGCATCTTCGATAAACTTTTTATATGCTTTAGTCAAATCGTTATTTGCTTTCCATTCACCTGTTGCCCAAGAAGATATGCCTTGGTAGTCATGGTAGATTACTATTTGGCTTTTTTCATCTTCTATGGCCTTTGCTATGGCTAGTTCGCTTGCTTTTACTTCTCCTGCAACATTTCTGTGAGTGTAGTACTCATCATCGAAGGACTTCATTAGTTCTAACTCATCTCCTTCTGTTATGTAAACCACTCCTGCCCCGTATACCTTTAGTTTCTGATTATAAGACCCATCTACATAGGCTATTACTGCGTTTTTGCCTATTTCTATTTCATCTTTTATTCCTGTCATAAATTCATTGGCTTCTTCTAGGGTCTTAAAAGATTTATAAATAGCGCCGCTATAGCCTTTTACTTCTTCTAAACAAGAATCCCAGGATGTGTATATCCCAGGATTTCTGCCTTTTTTTACTGCGTAATATTTCATAGTGTTTCTTTGTTTGCCCAATAAGTAACCTCACCTGGACCAACTGTAAATACTCCGTTTCCTTCATCATCGATTATTATATCTTCATTTTTACCTGAAAGATCAACGTAGGTTGCTCCTGCTTCAGATTCTCCCACATGCATTTGTTTTTCTGCCATATCTCTAATAGAAATTAAAACTGCTAATGGTTTATGGTCTTCATCCCCACGTCTTACCCAGCCAATTACTGCTGGGTCATCAAAATAATCATCTTGTTCGCCATAATTATAATTTTTACGAACTTTTATCATATTATTTATCATCTCATCAAGGGAATCTGTTTTTACTGGCCCACAAAGTCCATAATAATCTCCAGCAAATACACATGGGTAGCCATCTTTTCTAAATAAAATTAAGGCATAGGCTATTTCTTTAAACCATTCTTCTACCCACGATTCTAAACCTTGGCCTGGTTGGCTATCGTGATTATCTACAAAAGTTACTGCTTGCTCTGGGAAATCTTTTACGATTGTATTATCAAATATTTTTCTCATATCGTAATTGCCCATAGACTTGCTGGCTTCTTCCATATGAAAATGTAAAGGGACATCAAATAAATCTACTTGGTAAGATGTGGACTTTAAATATTCTGCCATAGCCTCTTTAGAATATTGCCAAAATTCTCCAAATAAATAAAAATTATCAATGCCACGCTCATCAGTTATATGGCATGATAAATCACGGATAAATTCTTCTGATATATGTTTTAAGGCATCGTAACGAAAACCATCTACCTTAGTTTCATCTATAAACCAATCTGCCCATTTAAATAATTCTTCGCGTACCTCTGGGTGTTTGTGGTCTATATCATTATTCATAAGATAATCAAAATTACCTTTTTCATTGGAAACATCATCATCCCAGTATTTACCTTCTCCAACTATTCTATAAACTGCTGAGGTTTCTGATAAGGCATCGTAATCTACACCTGTAAAATGGTACCAATGCCACTGCATATTAGAATATTTGCCATCTCTGCCAGGAAATGTGAAATGAGTCCATGCTTCTATATCGGTTTCTTCACCCACCTCATTATTACGGTTATTTTGATCTACCATTATGGCTTTAAATTTTTCTTTTTCATCACCATTGCCTTTATGGTTTAAAACCACATCAGCATAGCATTTTATTCCTGCCTCATGTAGGGCGTCTATGGCCTCGTGGAGTTCTTCTTTGCTTCCGTATTTGGTTCTTATAGTTCCTTTTTGGTCAAATTCTCCCAAATCCCATAGGTCATAGGCCCCGTATCCTACATCCATATCAGATCCACCCTTAGTCATTGGTGGTAACCATAGAGCATCTATACCATTTTCTTTTAATTTCTGTGCGTTTTTAGTTAAATTTTTATAAAAACTGCCATCGGCTGGGGTATCCCACTCAAAGGACTGCATCATTACTTCATTTGCCATAAATTTACCTATTTACAAATATCTATAGACTTGCTAGCACCTATTCTTGTTGCACCATTTTCTACCATTTCTAGGGCTTCTTCTTTAGAATGAATACCACCACTTGCTTTTACTCCTATATCTGGTCCTACAGTTTTTCTCATAAGGGCAATATCTTCTGCTGTTGCTCCTCCAGTTGAAAATCCTGTTGATGTTTTTACAAATTCTGCGCCAGCTTCGACTGCAAGCTCACAAGCCTTTACGATTTCTTCTTCTGTTAACAAACAAGTTTCGATAATTACTTTTAAAATATTAGATCCACAAGCTTCTTTTACTGCCTTGATATCTTCTAGGACATAGTCATAGTCTCCTTCTTTTAGGCGACCTATTTCTATAACCATGTCAATCTCACTTGCTCCATCTTCTATAGCACATTTTGTTTCATAGGCCTTAGCACGAGTTGCCATTGCTCCTAGTGGAAAACCTACTACTGTTGCTATAGTTACTTGGTCATTGTATTCTTTGATAAATTTTACAAAAGATGAGTTTACACACACACTAAAAAAGTCGTGTTCAATTGCTTCATCTACTAATTTTTTTATATCTTCTGTTGTTGCATCAGCCTTTAAATTTGTATGATCAATTAATCTATTTAATTGCATTTAATTCTCCTTATAAGAAATCATAGCTAGGGTAATGTCATCTTGTTGCTCACCCCAGGTAAAGTCATCTATCTCTTTATAAACCTTATTTAAATCTTTATGGTTGCTAAAAGAATCTTCTAATCTTTGCAAACCAAATTCATTTTTATTTTCATCAGTAGCTTCTATAGCTCCATCTGTGAAAAATAATATTTTATCACCATGTTCAACTATAGTACTAAGTTCGTTATATACATCTGGCTCTATTATATTTGAAATCATTCTGCCATTTGCATGCAAGTACTCACATTCTCCAGATTTTTTCTTATATATCATAGGTGGGCAATTATGACCAGCATTTGAATAAGTTAAAGAATGATCTTTAAAATCAAATATACCCAGCCAAGCCGTAAAATACTGAGATGAATCCATTTCTAACTCATAAAATCTTTTGCGCAATTTTAAAAGAGCTTCAGAAGGTGAAAAGTCTGGATATTTATCAAAAATTGAAAAAATAGATACTTTTATGAACATAGTCATTATAGAAGATTTTACCCCATGTCCCATAACATCAGCTATGTAGAAAGCATATTTATCATCATCTATTTTTACTATATCATATAGGTCTCCAGAAACATTTTCACTAGGATTATAAATACCTGATAAATCTATATTTCCATAAACCCTATCCTTAGGTAGGATAGATGATTGAACTTTTCTTACAAATCTTATATCATCAAGCATCGACCTATTAGCATCAAAAAGTTCAATTTTCATCATAGTTTCGCGAGTAATGTCTCGAAATACTTCTATAATGCCCCTATAGCTATCATCTATAAATATAGGAGAGGCTTTGATGCTGTAATATTTATTAGAAATTAATTTTTCTTCGACAACGGTTGTATCTCTTATAGCTTCATTTTCGGAAGTTAAATTTAGGGGTAGATTTTCATTTAGATATATCTCTAAATCTGGAGACTTCGCTTTGGCTTCTCTTAAAGATTGGTTAATGAAAATATTTTTTCCATCAGGGCCCACGATGCGCACCCAATCATCCATTGAATTGAATATTGTGAAATTTGATTCGTTTAGTTTATCCTCGAGTGCTTTTCCCATATAATCCGTTCCTTTTTTGAAAATCTAAATTACTTATTAATAACTATATCATTTTATTATTTAATTGGCAAATATTTTCACTAGTTGCAAAGCTTGAAATTTTAACGTTTATTTGCAATATTTTATATGATAGGAAACCTGAATTTATCCTTTATTGTAAAATCTTTAATATCAAAAGATTACTTATTTTCGACAAAAAATAGAGCTTAAGATAAAGATATCCTTATCTTAAACTCTTTTATAAGCAAATTTATTATTCAAAATCAAATTTACTAGACCCATCTAAGACTGCACCATTTACATATTTTTCATCTATACCAAAGAAATATGTGCAAACAAAACCTCCGATATAGCCAGCTATTAATCCTAAAATATAACCTAGCCATTTATTATTATAAATTAATGGTATAAGTGCAAGTCCTGATGGGCCAATGGCTGTTGATCCTACACCACCAATTGCTCCGATTACTGCTCCACCGATTCCACCGCCTATGCAAGCTGTAATAAAAGCTTTGCCCATAGGTAGGGTTAGAGCATAAATAAGTGGTTCACCAATTCCTAAAAATCCTACAGGAAGTCCACCTTTGGCAATGGTTGTAATTTGTTTGTTTTTTCTACATTTTACAAGGATTGCTAGGGCAGCCCCTACTTGACCAGCACCAGCCATAGCAAGGATTGGTAAAAGATATGTTGCTCCTTGTTGTTCTATCATTGCAACATGGATTGGTGTTAAAATTTGGTGTAAACCAAGCATAACCATTGGTAGGAATAAAGCTCCTAGTATAAATCCTGAAATAGCTCCACCAAGATTGATTACTCCATCAATAAATCCTATTAGAGCATTTGAAATAAGACCTGCAAATGGCATTATTATAAACATGGTCAAAAGTCCCCTGCAAGTAATGAAAGCATTGGTACCAAAATAATATCAAAAGAATCTGGAATTACTCTGTGTAGGGCATTTTCAATTTTACTTAGTAAATAAACTGAAATTAAAACTCCTATTACCCCACCTTGTCCTGCTGCTAGCGGTGTGCCTAAAAATATGTTGTTTATTGGCATATCTGGATTCATTCCTGCTAGATAAACCATACCACCAACTACACCACCGAGTCCTTCATTAGCTCCAAATACCTTTGCAGCATTAATTCCTATAAAAATATTTAGATAAGCATATAGGCCGCCTTTCATTACATTTAATACTTGGATTAAATTTGTAACATTATCTCCACTAATTGTACCTGCAGTTAGCATATTTGATAAAACAGATGCTATTCCACCAATAAGACCTGCTCCAACAAATGCTGGGATAAGTGGTACAAATATGGAGGCTATGGCTGCTGTAAATTTCTTAAATCCACTTTGTTTTTGTTTTGACTTATATGCTTCTTTATTCTCTTTTGTAGTTCTTTCTAATCTTTCTTTGTCAGTTTCGTAAGTTTGACCTTCACTTTTTCCTATTTCTTCAGATAATTTTGTATTAGAAATTTCTGCCATAGCTTTGGCAACCTTTTCACTTTTACCAGGTCCTAATACTACTTGGATTTGATCTCCGCTAACTACACCCATTACTCCTTCACGGGTTTTTATTTTTTCATAGTCTACTTTGCTATCATCTCTTACTTTTACTCTGACCCTTGTCATACAATTAATAACTTCGATAAGGTTGCTATCGCCCCCAAAGTCATCGATTAATAATTTTGCTAAATTATTATTGTCCATTTATAAATCCTCTCTTATAAATCCTTTATTTTTCTCCAAGATTTCACTTGCCTTTTCATAGTCTACATCTTTTGTAGCCATGATTATAGCTAATTTTACATTATTATCAGCTTCTTTTAGTAACTTATTTGATTTTTCATAATCACATCCACTTATTTCGCTGATAATTTTTGTAGCCCTATCTACCAGTTTTTCATTTGTAGGTCTAACATCTACCATTAGATTATCATAAACTTTTCCTATTTTTATCATGGCAGTTGTAGTAATCATATTTAAAACTAGTTTGGTTGCTGTACCTGCTTTCATACGAGTAGAGCCACTTAAAACTTCTGCTCCTGTTTTAATTTCTATTGGAAAATCAGCATAGGAAGAAATTTTTGCATTTTCATTGCAGGCTATAGATCCTGTCTTTGCACCAATTTTTCTAGCATATTCTATGGCTCCTATGGAATATGGGGTTCTTCCACTAGCAGCAATACCTATTACAAAATCGTTTGCTGTAAGTCCTTCTTTTTCTAAATCAATCCTAGCCGCATCTGTTGAGTCTTCTGCATTTTCAATAGGATTTCTTAAGGCATCATCACCGCCAGCTATAAGACCTGTTACCATTTTTGGATCTACAGAAAAAGTTGGTACTGTTTCTGATGCATCTAAAACTCCTAGTCTACCGCTAGTGCCAGCTCCTAGATAAAATAACCTGCCACCGTTATCAAATGTTTTTATAACTTCATTAACCAAAGGCTCTATTTGGTCCATAGCTTCATTTACTTTTATAGCTATTTGTTGATCCTCTTGATTAATAATTTCTAGGATTTCTCTGCTAGTTTTCAAATCTAAATCATAGCTATTTGGATTTCTATCTTCTGTAGAACTCAATTTTATCTCCTCCTCTTATATAATCAATTATATTTTCATAATTTTTATCAATCCTGCCGATTATATTTCTCTCTTGGCTTATATTTAAGTCTTTTTTTATTATTTCAATCTCTCCAGCATATCGTCCTGAAAGATCATTTAAAATTACAACATCTCCGCGTTTTATCATTTGAGGATTTGAAGGTGTAATTTCTTTTTTATCTCTTTCATTTCTTATAAGATAATCACTTATATCTGGCCTTACCTTTATGCCATCTAGATTCTTATACTCATCTTTAAAGGTAGCTGGTAAAGTTAGAATATTTTGTTTTGCAAACTTTATAATATATTCTTTATCAGCATTTAGGGTATCTTCTGCCAATAAAATTAAATCCAAGTCAAATTTTCTTTGTAATTTTACAAAAACTTGGTAGGGATTTTTATACCTATCTTTCTCTAGAGTTGGCAATCCCTTATAAACCGGTCCGCGCAATTGTCCATTGCCTGGAACAAAGGCACCAACTTTCATACAAAAATCTTTTATCATTTTATTTTGACTTATAAAAAAATCTTCAGCTAAGCCACTATATTCTAGAGGATAGTAGTTGTGAATTGCTGTTATTTTTTCTAAGTTTACATTTGATTCTTTTAGTCCCTTTAAAAAACTTAGCGTAACTGTTGAGGCATTTATAGCTAAGTCAGTTTTTTTAGAAAGTTTTGCTATTTCTTCAAAAGAAAAACCAAAATCTAACCTAAGTATAAGATCCATTTCTAAAAGTTTTGGATAAGTTTTTAAAGTTTCATTATTTATATCGACACAAATTCTAATATTATTTGCTGAACACAACTCATAAAGTTTTAAAAATTCTTTATAGCTTTCATCACTTGCTGGATAGTGTAAAGAGGTGAAAACTAAGTCAAAATCTTTATTATTGTCTATAATTTTCTTAAAATCATTTTTTTCTTCAAAATATAATGAAAATCCAATCATTTATTTATCCTTTAACGTGCTTGTAAGCTCTTTTGAAGCTTTCATATTTTTTAAAACTAGGTCCATATTATTTGCTACATAGCTATAATAGAGTATATCTGTGATAATTTGAGATGAAAATCGAGATGATACAGCACCAAATCTCATTTCTTTCTCAATGGCTGGTATAAGCAAAACTTCATCAGAAGATCTAGCCAGAAGACTATTTATAGATTTTGTTATACTAATAACTGTAGCTCCTACTTTTTTTGCAAAGTCTACAGATAATAAGATTTCCTTGGTAATACCTGAATAGCTAATGCATACCAAGACATCTTCTTTTTTTATATTTGTCAAAAGAGCCATATTAGTATGAGCATCTTTTTGGTAGAAAGCACTCTTTCCAGCTCTTTGAAGCTTATATAAAAAATCCTCACATACAAGGCCTGAGCTTCCAACACCTGCTAGATAAATGGAATTGTTTTTATTAATTATATTGCAAGCATTATACAAAACTTCTGTATCTAATAGGGCATAAGTCTTATCAACAGCTGTCAAAACATTGCTTTTGCTCTTTTCTATTATCTGACTGATGCTATCACCTGATGCAATAACTTCATCTTTTAAAAACTCATTATCAACTTCCAGACTTTTTGCAACATCTACTTTTAAATCGACATATCCCTTATAGCCAATTTTTTTTACAAATCTAATTATGGCAGACTGGGATGTATTGATATTTTCAGCTAATTTTAAGGTATTGCTACTAACAATTTCTTGTGGGTGATTTATAATATAATCTGCAATTTTTTTATCAGAAGGAGTAAACTCACTTTTTGATTGATTAATTTTTATTAAATAATCCATACTCACCTCATTGATGAAAAGCTTTTCTTACCCTTATTATATATTATTAAATAAAAATTTCAACATACTCATCTTAATTTTGAATATTTATTTTATTATTTCTATTACCTCATTTAAATCAGATGCTTCACTGTCAGCATCAAAGTCTTTATCAAAGTTTGAATCATGTATTATAATATAGTCCATACCACTTGCTTTTGCAGCTTTGTATCCGTTGTAAGAATCTTCTAAGATGAGGGCTTCTTCCTTTTTGTATCCAGCTTTGGTTAAAGCTTCTAAAAATATATCTGGATGTGGTTTACCATTTTTAATTTCGTGACCTGATACAATAAATTTAAAGTAATGGTCTATATTTTGATTTTTCAATAGATATGAAATTTTTTCACGAGAACTTGATGATGCTACAACAGCTTCTATATTATTTTCTTTTAAAAATTCTAATAAATTTATTAATCCTACTTTCTTTAAATCACCTTTAAAGTTTAAAAAATATTCTCTCCTATATTGTTCCAAGTTTTCACGTAATTCTTTTGCTTTTTGGTCACTTCCTAGTTCCCTGGCCAGAATATTTCTTATGGTTGGCCCATTCATACCAGCGAGTAATTTTCTTTTTTCATTGTTGTATTCAAAACCATATTCTTCGCTAAATTTAAACCAAGATTCATAGTAGAACTTCTCAGTATCTAGCATAAGTCCATCCATATCAAATATTACTAATTTATATTTCAATGTTTCCTCCTTTTGCTATTCCCTAGATTTTTTACCCTAAAATTTGCAAACAAAAAAGCACCTTTGTGCACACGCAAAGATGCTAGAAGTTTTTATAAAATTTATTAATCATTTAAACTTATTTTAGTTGTCTAGTACTTATAAGGGCTTATCATTAAACAAGTTCTAAGATAGCTATTTCTGAACCGTCTCCTCTTCTTGGACCCATTTTAAGTACTCTTGTGTAACCACCGTTACGTTCTTCATATTCTGGTGCTATTTCATCAAATAGTCTTTGAACTGTAGATGGTTTATAAATGTAGGCTGCTGCTTGTCTTCTTGCTTGAAGTGATCCATCTTTGCCAAGTGTGATCATTTTTTCAGCCATTTTTTGTGTTTCTTTTGCTCTGGTAACTGTAGTTTCAATTCTACCGTTATCGAATAAAGAAGTCACTTGGTTTCTTAGCATGGCATTTCTATGGTCAGTTCTTCTGCCAAGTTTTCTTTTATTAGCCATTTTTACCTCCTATTCGTCTTTAAGACTTAGTCCCATATCATGAACTTTGTCTTTTACTTCTTCTAATGATTTTTTACCAAAATTCTTGATTGTTTTTAGTTCTGCTTCAGATTTTTCAACTATATCACCAACTGTATCAAAACCTGCTCTTTTTAGGCAGTTAAATGAACGTAGGGATAGGTCCATTTCTTCGATAGTTTTTTCAAGCATTTGGTCTGTATTATCTTCAACAACTTCTTCTACTTCTTCTACTCTGTCTTCTTCTTCAACAAAAGAAACATTTGGTAGGTCTTTAAAGTACTTAAAGTCATTTATAAGTACATTTGCTCCTTCTGATAGAGCCTCTTGTGGTGATATGGTTCCGTTTGTCCATACTTCTATGATTAATTTATCAAAGTCAGTAGCTTCTCCTACTCTTGTGTTTTCTACATAGTAGTTTACTTTTTCTACTGGTGTAAATGATGAATCAATCGCAATTGTACCTATTGGATCTGAGTCAGATTTATTTTGGTCTGCTAATTGGTATCCCTTGCCGTTTGTAACTTCAAGTGAGATAGATAGATTTGCTTTATCATTTACTGTTGCAATGTAATGATCTGGGTTTGCAATTTCAATGGAGCTATCTTTGCTTATATCCTTAGCTGTTACTATTTTAGGTCCTTCAATTTCTAAAAATAGGGTAACATCTTCATCACCATGTTTTTTGACATCTAGACCTTTTATATTTAATATTATTTCAGGAACGTCTTCTACTACTCCATCTATAGTGGAAAATTCATGAAGGACTCCTTCGATAAGAATTTTTGAGACGCTAGAACCAGGTAAGGATGAAAGTAGCACCCTTCTCATACTGTTTCCAATGGTTGTACCATAGCCTCGTTCGAGTGGATATAGGGCAAACTTGCCGTAATGATCGCCTTCGTTTATATCGAGTATTTCTATATTTGTATCTAATTTTTCGATCATGGTAACTCCTTAGTTCTAACTTTTTAGTTCTTAATTATTTAGAGTAGAACTCTACGATCATACGTTCTTCTACTGGGATATCAATTTCTTCTCTTGTTGGAAGTCTATCAATAGTTACTTTTAAGTTTTCTAAATCAGAACTCATCCAATCAACTACTCCAAATGTAGCATTTGTTTCTTTGATAGTTTTGAATAATTCTTTGTTTCTTGATTTTTCACGTACTTCTATTACATCGCCAACTTCTACTAAGTATGATGGGATGTCTACTTGTTTACCATTTACTAATAAGTGTCCGTGAGTTACAATTTGTCTTGCTTCTCTTCTTGTTCTTGCAAGGCCTGATCTAAATGCAATATTATCAAGTCTTCTTTCGCAAAGAACGATTAATTGTTCACCTGTTTGTCCTGGTAATTTAGTAGCTTTTTCATAGTAGCTTCTAAATTGTTTTTCGCTCATACCATAGATGAATTTAGCTTTTTGTTTTTCTCTTTGTTGCATACCGTAATCTGACATTTTTCCACGTCTTTGTGGTAATTGTCTTTTTGATTCACCTGTGTAACCTAGGTATGCTGGAGAAATTCCTAAAGCTCTTGCTCTTTTGTAAACTGGATCTTTTGATACTGCCATAATTTCTCCTTATTAAACTCTTCTTCTTTTTGGTGGTCTACATCCATTGTGAGGAATTGGTGTAACATCTTTAATCATTGTTACTTCAAGTCCTGCAGCTTGTAAGCTTCTGATAGCTGATTCACGTCCGCTACCTGGTCCTTTTACGTATACTTCTACTGTTTTTAGACCTTGGTCAATAGCTTTTTTTGCAGCTGTTTCTGCTGCTTCTTGTGCTGCAAATGGTGTAGATTTTCTGCTTCCTCTAAATCCTAATTGACCAGCTGAAGCCCATGATAATGCATTTCCTTGCATATCAGTGATTGTTACCATTGTATTGTTAAATGTTGAGTTAATGTGAGCTTGGCCACGTTCAACATTTTTTTTGACTCTTCTTCTTTTAGAAGTGTTTTTGCCTCTAGTTGCCATTTATTCTCCTTAACCCCTTCTACCTTTTCTGGTTCTTGCGTTGTTCTTTGTGTTTTGTCCTCTTACTGGTAGGCCTGCTTTGTGTCTATTTCCTCTATATGAGTTGATTTCACGTAGTGCTCTAATGTTCATAGATGTTTCACGACGTAAATCACCTTCGATTGTATAGTTGTTTAATTGTTCACGTATTTGACCTAGTTCTTCTTCAGTAAGATCTTTCATTTTTGTATCAGGGTTGATTCCTGTGTTTTTTAATATTTCGTTAGCAGTTGCACGACCGATACCGTAAATATAAGTAAGGCCTATTTCTGCTCTTTTTTCTCTAGGTAAATCTATACCAGCTAATCTTGGCATTAAACCCTCCTAACCTTGTCTTTGTTTATGTTTTGGATTATCGCAAATTACCATTACTTTACCGTTTCTTTTGATAATTTTGCATTTATCGCACATTTTTTTAACTGATGCTCTGACTTTCATTTATTTCTCCTTGTCTTTATTCGACTTCTTTTTAATCCCCGTAGGGTTAATCCTCTCGAAGTCCTTTTCAAGGCCTTCTCGCTTAGTTTTTCGGACTCACTCTGTTCGTCTCGAAAATGAAAAATCTTTATGATTTTTCACCCAAGATGATGGGACTATTTCCTTCTCCAAGTAATTCTTCCTTGGCTAAGGTCATATGGAGATAGTTCTACTGTAACTTTATCTCCTTCTAGTATTCTTATGCTGTTCATACGTAGTTTACCGGATAGATGGGCTTGGATTTCGTGTCCATTATCTAGTTCTACTTTAAATATTGCATTTGGGAGTACTTCTTTTACTACTCCTGTAACTTCTATAGCATCTTTTTTTGACATATATAGAACCTCCTTATCTTATCTAATATGTCCTTAAATGTTGATCTCTTTTATAAGACATATTGGCCTAAAGAGATTCTTTATTTTCTCTTATTTTAACCATAAACTAGTTAAGTTCTCCTAATTTATCGTTAAATTCTTCAAATATTTTATCAACAGTTTGGGTGCCGTTAATACTCTTTAATATACCTTTTTTTGTGTAATAATCAATGAGTACGGCGGTTTGTTCATTGTAAACATCGATTCTATTTTTAACTGTTTCTAGTTCATCGTCTTTTCTGTGGATTAGTTGTGTACCGCATTTATCACAGATACCTTCCACTTTTGGAGGATGGTTTTCTATATGATAAGTTGCTCCACATTCTGGACATACACGTCTACCTGTTGTTCTTTTAATAAGTGTATCATAGTCTACATCAAAGTAGATTACACCATCAATTTTTTGATTTCTCTCTTCCATTCCATTATCAAGCGCTTTGGCTTGATTTAATGTTCTTGGGAAACCATCAAATAATACAAGTAGATCATCTTCTTCTAGTTTATCAAAATAATCCCAGAGTAGGTCGATGGTTACTTCATCTGGAACAAGCTCTCCCTTGTCCATATATCCTTTTGCTTTTACTCCTAGAGGAGTTTCATTTTTGATATTATATCTAAAAATGTCTCCTGTAGAAATTTGAACTGCATTTAAGTTTTCTAAAATTTTTTTTGAAAGTGTACCCTTACCTGCTCCTGGGGGTCCTAACAATATAATATTCATCTTTTACCTATTTAAAAACCCTTTGTATTGTTTCATTGTCATCATTGCTTCTAGTTGTTTAATTGTTTCTATTATTACTCCTACTACGATGATTACTGATGAACCACCAAATGATAGGGATAGTCCTAATAGTTTTGATGCAATAGCTGGAATGATTGTTAATAGAGCTAATGCAATTGATCCTATAAATGTTATTCTTGTTGCAACTTTTCCTAGATACTCACTAGTTGGTTTTCCTGGTCTAATACCTGGGATAAATCCACCGTTTTGTTGCAATTGTTTTGCATATTCTACAGTGTTAAATTGAATTTGATTGTAGAAGTAGGCAAATATTAGGATTAATGCTGATTGGATTAGTAAGTATAGGATAAAGCCTCCAGTTGTATTTTGGAAGAAGTTTGTTATCCCACTTTCTCCACCATTTCCAAAGAAAAGACTAATAGTTGATGGTATGGCTAGTACTGCTGATGCAAATACTATTGGCATTACTCCACCCATGTTTACTTTTACTGGGATGTGAGTAGATTGACCACCATACATCTTACGTCCTACAACTCTTTTAGCATATTGGACTGGTATTTTTCTTTCACCTTCAGATATTAGCACTACTGCCATTACTATTAAGATTATTAATATAACCATAATTATAATTGGTAGATAGCTTACTAGTCCGTAACGAACTTGATCTTGCCATCTTGATATGGTTTTTGGAAATGATGCTATAATACCCATAAAGATTAAAAGGCTTGTACCATTACCAATACCTTTTTCTGTTATGGTTTCACCCATCCAAGTTACAAACATTGTTCCTCCGATGAGGATTACATTCATAACGAATTTTTGGAATGTTGTTGCATTAGATAATGCTGCTCCATACAAACCATTTGTTACAGCTACAGCTTGGAATATTGCAAGAACTATTGTCAAATATCTAGTATATTTTTGTATTTGTTTACGTCCTTGCTCACCTTCACGAGTCAACTCTTCTAGTCTTGGTATTACAACTGTTAAAAGTTGCATTACGATACTAGATGTAATGTAAGGCTGTACCCCTAGGGCAAAGATTGAAAGGGTTGATAGTCCACCACCTGTTAACATGTTTAGGTAGTCAACTAAGGTTCCTTCCACAGATGAGTAAGCATTTCTAAGAGTTTCTTGATCAATAAATGGTATTGGAATATTATTTCCTAATCTGTATATTACAAGCATTAGGATAGTAAACCAAAACTTTTTCCTAATCTCTGGCTCTCTTGATGCTTTTCTTATTGTTTCTAGCATTGCTCACCTTCTTAGTTTTCTTCAGTAGTTTCTTTCTTAGATGGTTTTACCCATTTTTTAACTTCTATTTCTTCTATTGATCCACCAGCTGCTTCGATTTTTTCGCGAGCAGATGCTGTGAATTTGTGAGCTTTTACTGTAAGTTTTGATGTAAGTTCTCCATCACCAAGGATTTTAACTCCATCTTTTGCTTTGTTTTTATTTAATAATTTGTTTTCAAATAGTAATTCTGGTGTTACTTCTGTACCATCTTCAAAAGCATTTAATGTTTCAACATTGATAACTTCGTATTGTTTTTTGTTGATATTTTTAAATCCTCTTTTTGGAAGACGTCTGTATAGTGGCATTTGTCCACCTTCGAAACCTGGTCTTACGCCACCGCCTGATCTAGAGTTTTGACCATCTTGACCACGACCTGCGCGTGTACCATTTCCAGAACCTGGACCTCTACCTTTTCTTTTTCTCTTTTTTAGAGGCTCATTAGGTTGTAATTCATGTAATTTCATCTTACACTCCTAGTTTAATTCTTTTACTTCTAGCATAAATGGAATTTTATTAATCATTCCTCTTACTGCTGGATTATCTTCTTTTACAACGCTTTGGCCGATTTTTTTAAGTCCAAGGGCTTTAGCTGTTGCAATTTGATCATCTTTTCTACCGATAAAAGATCTTTTAAGTTTGATTTCTAATTGTGCCATACTCTCTCCTTAATAATCGAATTCTTCTACCGATTTACCACGAAGTTTAGCAACTTCTTCAACAGTTTTCATGTTTGAGAATGCTTCTACACATGCATTGATGATATTTCTAGGGTTGCTTGATCCTAGGTTTTTAGCTCTGATGTCTTTGTAACCTGCAAGTTCACAGATAGCACGCACTGGACCACCAGCGATAACTCCTGTACCTTCTAGGGCAGGCATTAGTAAAACATGTCCAGCACCTTTTTCTCCTTCAACTCTGTGAGGAATTGTTGTTCCTACTAGTGGAACGCGGATCATGTGTTTTTTAGCATCTTCTGTTGCTTTTCTAATAGCTTCTGGTACTTCTGTAGCTTTTCCTGTTCCAACTCCAACTACTCCGTTAGAATCTCCTACTACAACAAGTGCTGAGAATCTCATGTTACGTCCACCTTTTACGGTTTTTGCAACTCTGTTTATAGCAACTACTCTATCTTCGAGGTTGAGTTTTTCTACTTCACTTCTTAATAAATAATTCATCCTTAACCTCCTATTAAAACTTAAGACCAGCTTCTCTTGCTGCTTCTGCTAAAGCTTTAACTTTTCCGTGGTAAATATTACCATTTCTATCAAAAGCAACTTCTGTTATACCAGCTTCGCTTGCTTTTTTAGCAATAGCTTCACCTACTTTTGCTGCAGCTTCAGCATTTGATTTGCTATCAAGACCATCTGCTACATCTTTTTGTAGGGTGTTTGCACTTGCAAGAGTTACTCCATTTACATCATCAATAATTTGTGCGTAAATGTTAGCATTTGATTTGTATACGGAAAGTCTTGGTCTTTGAGGAGTACCGCTGATTTTTGCTCTAACTCTTTTTTTACGAGCTTGAAGTCTTTGTCTTTTATTATCTTTAGCCATTTATATCTCCTACTTACCTGTTTTACCGACTTTACGTCTTACATATTCGCCTTCATATCTGATACCTTTACCTTTGTATGGTTCTGGTTTTCTCCATTTTCTGATATTAGCTGCATGTAAGCCTACTAATTGTTTGTCTATTCCTTTTACAATTATTGTTCTGTCATTTGGTACTTCAGTTTCGATACCTTCTGGATCTTCCATGGTTACTTGGTGTGAGAAACCAAGGTTCATAACTAGGTTATTTCCTTGTTTTTGTGCTCTGTAACCTGTACCTTCGATTTGAAGTGTTTTACTAAATCCTTCGGTAACGCCTTCTACCATATTTGCAATAAGTGATCTAAATAAACCATGGTCTACGTTTTGTTGTTTTGTATAATTTTCTGGAATGTTAATTAGTAGTTGGTTATCTTCTTCTACTATTTCAATTGTTTTTGGAAAATCTTGAGTTAAGTTTCCTTTTGGTCCTTCAACTCTGATGTTTTGTCCATCAATTACAACTGAAACTCCATTTGGTATTTCAATTGGTTGTTTACCTATTCTTGACATATATTTCTCCTTACCATACGTAACAAATAACTTCGCCACCGATGTTTTCACTTCTTGCAGCTTTGTCAGTTAAAAGTCCTTTTGATGTTGAAATAATTGCTGTTCCAAGACCGTTTAGTACTTTTGGTACTTCGTTTGCTTTAACGTAAACTCTAAGGCCTGGTTTACTTATTCTTCTTAGTCCTGAGATTACTTTCTCGCCGTTTTCAGTATATTTTAAGTCTATTGTAAGAATTCCTTGTTTGTTGTCTTCTTCTACATTAAATCCGTTTATGAAGCCTTCATCAAGAAGAATTTGTGCAATAGCTTTCTTTTCATTAGAAGATGGTAAGCTTACTTGTTTATGATTAGCTTTAACTGCATTTCTAATTCTTGTTAGCATATCCGCAATTGGATCTGTCATCATAATTAATATCCTCCCTAATTACCAGCTTGCTTTTCTTACTCCTGGAATTTGTCCTTCATTTGCTAGTTCTCTAAAGCAGATACGGCAAATTCCATATTTTCTAAGGTAACCATGTGGTCTACCACAAATTTTACATCTGTTATATTCTTGTGTTGAATATTTATGATGTTTCTTTTGTTTAGCTATCATTGACTTTTTAGCCATTGTTACTCCTTTATTTTGTAAATGGCATTCCCATTAATTGTAAGAATGCTTTAGCTTCTTCATCTGTTTGTGCTGTAGTAACTATAGTAATATCCATCCCATGTAGGAAATCTACATCATCATATTTGATTTCTGGGAATATTAATTGTTCTTTGATACCTAGTGAATAATTTCCGCGTCCATCAAATGAATTTGGATTAATTCCTCTAAAGTCTCTTACACGTGGTAATGAAATAGAGATTAGTTTGTCTAGGAAATCATACATTTTATCACGTCTTAGTGTTACTTTAGCACCAATAGCTTGGCCTTCTCTTAGTTTGAAGTTAGCAACTGATTTTTTTGCTTTTGCTTCTATTGGTTGTTGACCTGTAATAAGTGCAAGTTCATTTTTTACTGAATTTAATAGGTTTTGGTTATCTTTTGCTTCTCCAAGACCAACGTTAATTACGATTTTTTCAAGTTTAGGTACTTGCATTACATTTTCATAGCCAAATTGTTCTATTAACTCTTTTACTACTTCATTTTCGTATTTTTCTCTTAGTCTATTGTTTGCCATAATTTCTCCTTAAACTCAATCGAATTTTTCGTTTGTTTTATGGCTTACTCTAATTTTTCTGCCATCTTCAAGTACTTTGTTTGTTCTTACACCTTTTTTAAGTTCTTCTGAATATAAAAGTACTTTTGAAGCATCAATTGGGCATTCTTTTTCGATTCTGCCGCTTTCTTCACCCATTTGAGTTGCTCTTTGGTGTTTAACGTGAACATTAGCACCTTCAACTACTACTTTATTTTCTTTTGGATAAGCTACTAAAACTTCTCCAACATGACCCTTGTATGAGCCTGATATTATTTGAACTTTATCGCCTTTTTTAACGTGCATAACTTCCTCCTATAATACTTCTGGAGCTAGGGATATAATTCTCATGAATCCTTCCCCTCTTAATTCTCTAGTTACTGGTCCAAATATACGAGTTCCTACTGGTGATTTATCTTCTTTTATGATTACTGCTGCGTTTTCATCAAAGTTGATTTTTGATCCGTCGTTTCTTTTTAAGCCTCTTTTGCTTCTTACAATAACTGCTTTTACAACGTCACCTTTTTTTACCGCTCCGCCGGGTGTTGCACTTTTAACTGAACAAGTTACAACATCACCTATATTTGCATATCTAATTCCAGTTCCGCCTAGAACTTTGATTACTTGTAATTCACGTGCTCCGGAGTTATCTGCAACTCTCATGCGAGTTTCTTGTTGTATCATCAATATCTCCTTAAACTATTAAATAATCTCAGCAGCTTCACTAACTCTAACTAATCTCCATCTTTTTGTTTTTGATAGAGGACGAGTTTCCATTATCACTACTTTATCGCCTACTTTAGCTTCATTATTTTCATCATGAGCTTTATATTTTTTACTTCTGTTAATTCTTTTTTTGTAAACTGGGTGTGATATCTTATCTTCTACTAAAACTGTAATAGTTTTATCCATCGCATCAGATACTACAACACCACGCTCTACTCTTCTACTGTTTCTTTCCATGAAATTTAAGCCTCCCTATTTATATTAAGCTTTCTTTCAGTTTGAATTGTTTTAACTCTTGCGATGTCTTTTTTGACATTTCCTATTGCTGATGGATTTTCTAATTGTCCAGTTGCAAGTCTGAAACGAAGATTAAAAAGCTCACTTTGTAAATCATATAATTGTTTATCTAAATCATGGTCTGATAAATTTCTGATTTCTTTTGCTTTCATTATTATTCCTCCGTACCTGTAACTTCAAGTCTTTGAATGAATTTAGTTTTTACTGGAAGTTTTTGTGCAGCAAGTCTCATAGCTTCTCTTGCAACTTCTTCACTAACCCCACTCATTTCAAATAGTACACGGCCTGGTTTAACTACTGCTACCCAATATTCTGGGGAACCTTTACCAGAACCCATTCTTACTTCTGCAGGTTTTTTAGATACTGGTTTATCTGGGAATACTTTAATCCAGATTTGACCACCTCTTTTGATATATCTTGTCATCGCACGACGAGCAGCCTCGATTTGGTTAGCTGTCATCCAAGTAGCTTCTAGGGCTTGTAAGCCGTATTCACCGTAAGCTAGTTGGTTACCTCTTTGAGCTTCACCTTTCATTCTGCCCCTGTGTTGTCTACGATATTTAACTCTTTTAGGCATTAACATAAGTTTGTCTCCTTATATAAATACTATCTGTTAGTATTTTCGTTTGCGTTTCTGTTAGGACGTCTATTGTTGTTTCTTCTTTTTTTGTTGTTTCTATTATTTGGTCTTTGTTTTAATTTTGGTTCTCTAACTGCTTTTTCGCCTGGTAGGACTTCGCCTTTATAGATCCAAACTTTACAACCAATTTTACCGTATTCTGTATCTGCTTCAGCAAATCCGTAGTCAATGTCTGCTCTTAGTGTTTGAAGTGGAATTGTTCCTTCTGAATATCCTTCGCTTCTAGCCATATCAGCTCCACCAAGTCTACCTGATACCATAGTTTTGATACCTTTAGCTCCAGCTCTCATTGTTCTTTGGATAGGTTGTTTCATAGCACGTCTAAATGCTACCCTGTTTTCTAATGCTGATGCAATGTTTTCTGCTACTAATTGTGCATTTAAATCTTGGTATTTAATTTCTTCTACGTTTATGATAGTTCTTTTACCTGGAGCAACTTTTTCGATTTTTTTCTTAAGTTCTTCAATTCCTGCTCCACCTTTACCGATTACCATTCCTGGTTTTCCAGCATAGATTGTGATTTTAAGGTTGTTTACTGCACGTTCTATTTCGATATCTGCAATACCTGCATCATAAACTTCTTTTTTAATTACTTTTCTGATGTTATAGTCTTCAACTAATAGATCTGAGAATTCTTCTTTGTCTGCAAACCATTTTGAATCCCAATCTTTTATAACACCAACTCTAAATCCTTTTGGGTTTACTTTTTGGCCCATTTTTTCCTCCTATGCCTCTATATTCTCAAGAATTACACCGATGTGGCTGCTTCTTTTTAGTATTGGGTAAGCTGCACCTTTAGCTTTTGGATGCCATCTTTTCATTGTTGGAGCATCATTAGCAAATGCGTTTTTAACATATAAGTCTTCTCTGTCAAGTCCATTGTTGTTTTCAGCATTTGCAATAGCGCTTTTAAGTACATTTTCTAGTAATCTAGCACCTTTTTTGTTTGTAAATCTTAAAATGTTTAGTGCTTCGTCTACTTGTTTACCTCTAATTTCTTTACAAATATAGTTTACTTTAAGAGGAGATATTCTTTGATATTTAGCTGTTGCTTTTACTTCCATTGTCATCTCCTAACGCATTTTACTTTTCATTTCAGTAGCCTTTTTAGCATGGCCTCTGAAAGTTCTTGTTGGTACAAATTCACCTAGTTTGTGTCCTACCATATCTTCTGTGATATAGATTGGCACGTGTTTTCTACCATCGTGAACTGCTATAGTATGTTCTACAAATTCAGGGAATATTGTAGAACGTCTTGACCAAGTTTTTACAACTTTTTTCTCATTTTTTTCATTTAATTCGTCAATTTTTTTCATTAAATGATCATCGACAAATGGTCCTTTTTTAAGTGATCTAGCCATTATATCCCCCTATTTTTCATCTCTTCTTCTTACAATGTATTGTGAAGAAGCTTTTTTCTTGTTACGTGTTTTAACACCGATAGCTTTTTTACCCCATGGTGTCATTGGTGATGGACGACCGATTGGTGTTCTACCTTCACCACCACCGTGTGGGTGATCTACTGGGTTCATTACAGATCCTCTTACGTGTGGTCTACGTCCTAAGTATCTAGATTTACCAGCTTTTCCTAGTCTTACTAATTCGTGTTCAGAATTTCCTACAACACCTACTGTTGCTTTACAGCCTAAGTGGATAAGTCTCACTTCACCACTTGGTAATCTAAGTGTAGCAAAGTTTCCTTCTTTAGCCATAAGTTGTGCACCAGTTCCTGCTGATCTTACTAAGATACCACCTTGTCCTGGTCTCATTTCAATGTTGTGTACTGTTGTACCTACTGGGATATCTCTTAATTCAAGTGCATTACCTGGTTTAATATCTGCATCTTTACCTGAGATGATTTTATCTCCTACTTTAAGTCCTCTTGGAGCTAAGATATATCTCTTTTCTCCATCTGCGTATGAGATAAGAGCAATATTTGCTGATCTATTTGGATCGTATTCAATAGTTTTTACTGTTGCTGGGATATTATCTTTATTTCTTTTAAAGTCGATGATTCTGTATTTTCTTTTTACTCCACCGCCTCTAAAACGAACAGTTGTTCTACCTGTGTTGTTACGTCCACCTTTGCTTTTTAGGTCTGTTAAAAGTGATTTTTCTGGTCTGTTTGTTGTAATTTCTTCGAATGTTGAAACAGACATATTTCTATGGCCGTTTGAGGTTGGCTTTAATTTTCTAGGCATTTAAATCCTCCTTATAAACCTTCGAAGTATTCGATTTCTGCACTGTCATCTGTTAGTGTTACGACAGCTTTTTTCCAGTCAGCTTTTTTACCGATACCATGACGAGTTCTTACTCTTTTACCTTCGTAATTCATAGTTCTAACTTTTTTAACTTTTACACCGTCAAAAATTTGTTCGATAGCAGCTTTGATTTCTGGTTTGTTTGCATTTTTATCTACTTCAAAAGTGTATTTGTTTTCATCAAGTAAGCTCATGCTTTTTTCTGTAATAATTGGTCTTTTAATTACTTCATAAGGTGATTTCATTATATAAATACCTCCTCAAGTTTAGCAATTGCATCTTTTGTAATTACTAGCTTGTTATGTCTTACTAAGTCATAAACATTGATTAAGTTTGCAGCTGATACATCAACACCTTCGATATTTCTAAATGATCTATAAACGATGTTGTCATTTTCTGCTGTTACTACATAAGCTTTTTTACCAGCATCTATTGCATTTAAAATGTTTGCTGCTTCTTTTGTTTTAGGAGCTTCAAATGATAGGCTATCTAAAACTACTAATTCGTTTTCGTTTACTTTTGAAGTAAGAACTGAGTAAAGTGCTTTTCTTCTTAGTTTTTTAGGAACTTGGTAACTGTAGTCTCTTGGTTTTGGTGCAAATACAACTCCACCGCCTGTATAGTGTGGTGCTCTTATTGAACCTTGACGAGCTCTACCTGTTCCTTTTTGTCTAAATGGTTTACGTCCACCACCACGTACTTCAGCACGTGTTTTAGCAGATTGTGTACCTTGTCTTTTATTTGCTAGTTGGTTTTTAACTACTTCATATACAGCGTGTTCGCTAATTTCAGTGTTAAATAGAGTTTCGTTTAACTCGATTTCCCCAACATTTTCTCCTTTTATGTTTAAAACATTAACTTTAGGCATCTAACTCCTCCTTAGTTTTGGCCCTTAACCGCTTGTTTTACTTGAACAAGTCCGCCTTTAGGTCCTGGAACCGCACCTTTAACTAGGATGTAACTATCATCTGCATTTACTTTAACTACTTGTAAATTTTGGATAGTAACTCTTTCATTTCCCATTTTTCCTGAGCCTTTTCTACCTTTGAATACTCTTGCTGGATCTGAACCTGCTGAACGAGCACCTGCTACTCTGTGAGATTTAGAACCGTGAGATTGTGGACCTCTACCATAGTTCCATCTTTTAATAGCACCTTGGGTACCTTTACCCTTGCTTGTTGCAACAACGTCTACGATATCGCCTTCTTCAAAGATATCTACAGCTACTGTATCACCTACTACTAGGTCTACTGGGTCATTTCCGTAGTTAATTTCTTTTAAGTATCTTTTATAAGATGCGCCTGCTTTGTCAAAGTGACCTTTCACTGGTTTTTTGACATTTTTTTCTTTTTTGTCCATATAGCCGATTTGTGCTGCGTTGTAACCGTCTGTTTCTTCTGTTTTAATTTGTACAACTACATTTTCTTCAGCTTTTAGAACAGTAACTGGAGTGATAACTCCGTCTTCATCGATGACTTGAGTCATGCCTACTTTTGTTGTAAATATACTCTTCATGAGTACCTCCTTAATTACAGCGGATTGATTATCCAATCATTCTAATTACAGTTATTATAACTTAATTTCGATATCAACACCTGCAGGTAAGTTTAATTTCTTAAGTGCATCAAGTGTTTTTGCATTTGGGTTAATGATATCGATTAATCTTTTGTGTGTTCTTTGTTCAAACTGTTCTCTAGAGTCTTTGTATTTGTGAACCGCTCTTAAGATTGTAATCTTTTCTACTTCTGTTGGAAGTGGGATTGGTCCAGATACTTCTGCTCCGCTTCTTTTAACCGCTTCTACGATTTTTTCTGCTGAGCTATCGATAACTTCGTGATCATAAGCTCTAAGTCTAATTCTGATTTTTTGTTGATTAGCCATTTTTCCTCTCTCTTTCTATACCACGCCTCCGGGCGTTTGATGTGTGTGGAAACCGCTTAGAATTATTTCTAAACTTGCTAGACAAGAGTTCCCTCATGGTTTTGGCTTAAGCCACAAGCAACATCTTGCTTCAAAGCACCATATTATAATACAACAAAAACATCTTAAAATCAAGCACTTTTACTAGATTTTACAATACTTTATATAAATTTATAAAGATTTCTAAAGTCTATAGAACAATCTCTATTTTCAGACGTTTGATGTATAACATTTACTTAGTATACCGGCTAAAGAGTCTATGTCAAATATTTTTTGGATTATTTTTTAATTATAATATATAATAGTTTCTATAAATACCTTATACATTTATATATAAGGAAAAGAAAGGAAGGAAAATATGGGATTTTTAAAACAATTTGTTATCTTATGCGCATGCTTATTTGTAGGTAGTATATTAAAATACCTAATTCCATTGCCTATACCAGAAACAATTTATGGAATGGCAATACTATTTATACTATTTGTAAGTAAAGCATTAAAAACCGATGATGTAAAAAGCGCATCGAACACCATATTAGATAATATGAGCTTTTTATTTGTGCCTGTAGGGGTTGGAATAATAGAACATTTTGACTTATTTAAAGCAAGCTTTATTTCAATGTTTATTATAACTCTCATATCAACGGCAATTGCTATGACTGTAACTATGCTAGTTGTAACATTAGTTCAAAAAAGGAGAAAAAATGTTTAGTAGTACATATTTTGGTATCGTTTTATCGTTTGTTGTTTTTGAACTAGCTAAAAAACTTACTAGCAAAATACATAATGGAGTTTTAAAGTCTATATTTAATCCTCTTTTAATCTCTATTATTGTTATATCAGCAATATTACATTTGCTAGGGGTTTCTTACGAAGAATATAACAAAGGAGGATCAATAATATCTTTCTTTATAGGTCCTGCAACTGTAGCTCTTATGGTTAGCCTTTACGATAATATAGAAACTCTTAAGAAAAATTTTTCAGCTATAATTATTGGTATTCTGATAGGTAGTTTTGTTTCTATGATAGTAACTATTATCCTTGCTAAGGTTTTAAAAGTTGATGAGTTAATGATGATGACTCTTTTACCAGAATCAGTTACTACACCTATCGCGGTAGGTCTTGCTGAAGAATATGGTGGGATTGCTCCCCTTGCAGCTATAGCAGTTATCATTCGTGGAATAATAGGTATTATTATAGCTCCAATTATAATAAGAGTATTTAAAATAAATGATCCAGTAGCTCAAGGTATAGGACTTGGTACTGCTGCTCACGCTTTAGGAACTGCGGAAGCTCGTGAAATGGGTGATATCCAAGGAGCTATGAGTGGTTTATCAATTGCCGTTGCTGGACTAATGACAGTTATCCTGATGCCACTTATGGTTTTAATTTCAAATGTAATATAGAAAAAACTGCAGGACTTATTTCCTGCAGTTTTTTTATTCTAAAACTATATCATTGTAAGTTTTTTCTGTCATCTTAAAAGTTAGTAGGTAAAAAATTATATAGGCTACAAATACAGAGATTAAGCACATTATATATAATCTAACATTGTTTAAATTTAGCATCTGTAAAAATTTTGTAATAATTGGTATGGCAAAAAGCGAATGCATAAAGGCAAAGGCTAGAGGTAGGAAAAATACGAGTCCCATTTGCTTTGAAATTGACTTTTTAGCTTCCCCATCAGTCATACCAAGTTGGCGCATTGTTTTAAATCTTGCCTTATCTTCCATACCTTCTGAAAGTTGCTTGTAATATATTGCAAGTACTGTTGATACCAAAAATCCTAAACCTAAGATAATACCAACAACAAATATTCCAGCATAGATAGCTAAAAGGTCATATTTTTCTACTTGACTATCCTGTAAGCTAAACCAATGATAATCAGCATCTTTTTCTAGTTCCTCCCATATTTTGTTGGTTAAATCAGGATCATAATCACCATCAACATCAAAGTTTACATTACTAATAGTTTCACCGCCACCATACCAATCTACACTAAAGGTATTTATTGCATTTTTAAAAATATCTGGGTCTTTAAAGATTAGCTGGTCCTTATCGCTCATTGAAATATCTGCAATAGAAATAGGAGTTGGATAGTTTTCCATCAATTCTTTTTTAACACTTATATCCAAGCCATCTAATTTTTCTATCCACCTATTTTTATCACCTTGAATAAAGATGGCATCCTTACCTTCAAAATCATAAGTAGAATCCTCATCCAGGACAAAAGTTACTGCATCTATCTGGCTACCATCTAAGGACTGATCATCTGTAATTTGCTTACTTATAGTAGTCCCTTGCCTATCAACTGGAAGTATAATGCTTTCATAGGTCCAAATGCTGCCTGTTTTATTATTTTCTTTTAAAATCTTATCCACTTCATCTTTATAATAAGCCATATCCTCATTACCAGGAAAGGATAATTTATAGTCAGTTTTAAATAATTCTTCTTGAATCTCACTTGTTGCAAAATAAAGGGAAAAACCTGAAGTTAAAACAACAATTACCATAGTAGATAATATTGCAATACTTGCAAGAGTATTAGCACTATTTCTCACCCTATAAACCAAACCAGAAACCGCTGTAAAGTTTGATTTTTTGTAGTAAAAATTTTTATTTTTTTGAAGTAGTTTTAAAATACCAGAAACTATTACAGAAAAGGCTGCATATGTTCCTATTATTACAAGTAAAACTGCAAGGAAAAATAATTTAAAGGCTTGCATAGGGTTTTGGACAGATAGACTAATGTAGTATCCAGCTCCTATACAAATAATGCCAAATACACCAGTTAAAATTGGATGTTTTGGAGCCTTTTGCCCAGCCTTGGCTTCTTCCATGAAACTTAAGGGAGTAAAACTTCTGCTTTTAAATATTTGTATAATAAGTAAAATAGCAAAAATTCCCAAAAATATAGCCGCTGTTAAAAGTAGGGGAGCAAAGTCAGGAAATATTCCATTTTCTAAAACTTTAATAACAGACTCCATAAGTTTAAATAGACCTGCTAAAACTAATTTATAAACAAGGGCTGAAATTACCGTTCCTAGGACTACTGATTTTAAATATAAATTTAAAAGCTCATGGAAATATATTTTTGTAAGGTGCTTTTTCTCCATACCTAGCATGAGATAGAGGCCAGCTTCCTCAGCCTTATTTTTTTGGATAAATTTATAGTTGGTCAATATCGTAATTATCGCAAATATCGATAAAACTATAGCTCCTAATTTCATTAAGGTTCCAATGGTAGTTGCTCCAAAAAATTGCTTTATTAAAGGATCTACACGAATGGATAAGCATATATTTATAAGCACTATGAAAAAAACTGTTGTCCCAATAAAGGGTAAATATAATCTTTTATGTCTTCTTATCCCATCGATGGCAAGTCTATGATAGAGTGATTTCATTTTACATCACCTCTTTGAAGCATTTGCATGGTAGCTGCAATTTTTTCTGCCATGTCAAATTTTGTAAAGCCAGAATTATAAAGTTGGTGGAAAATTTTACCATCTTTTATAAAGAGTACTCTTTTTGCTTCAGAAGCTGCTTGAACCGAATGAGTAACCATTATTATGGTTTGCCCAGCATTATTTAGCTCTCTAAATACTTCCATTAATTCTCTTGATGAATTTGAATCAAGGGCTCCGGTTGGTTCATCTGCTAAAAGTAATTTTGGATTGGTGATTAAAGCACGAGCTACTGCACATCTTTGCTTTTGTCCCCCAGATACCTCGTAAGGATATTTATTTAAAATTTTATCAATTCTTAAGGGTCTAGCCACATCCTCAACTCTTTTTTCAAAAGTTTCTGGATTTTCTTCTGCAAGTATTAGAGGCAATAATATATTTTCTTTAAGGGTTAGGGTGTCTAATAAATTAAAATCTTGAAAGACAAACCCTAAGTGATCGCGTCTAAATTTTGAGATTTGAGAATCGCTTATAGTAGACAAGTCCTTACCTTCTAAAACTATATTTCCATTAGTAGGTCTATCTAAAAGAGCCAGTAAATTTAAAAGTGTGGTTTTACCTGATCCTGACTCTCCCATTATGGCTATGTATTCGCCCTCTTCTACTGAGAAATTTACATTATCTAGGGCTACTACCTTATTGTCTGACAAGCGTGTCTTATATATTTTTTCTAAATTTGAAACTTCAAGTAACATAAAATCTTCTTCCTTTCTTATCTTTTCTATATAATACAATAGGAAAAAATAAAAATCCTTGGATTAAGCTAACAAATATATCCTTAAAGTGACAATTTGTTAGTTTAAAATACGGCTAAGATTTAATATTACTTTAGTCCCTACATCAACTTCTGATTCTATAAATACATCTATACTTAGGTTATCGGCAGTAGTTTTTACTAAATTTAAACCGATTCCTGTAGATTTTTTGTAAATCCTACCGTTATAACCTGTATAGGATTTATCAAAAACTCTAGGCAAGTCTTCTTTTCTAATTCCGATGCCGCTATCTTCTATAATTAAATTTGTTCCCTTAATATAGATTGATATAAAGCCTTGGTCAGTGTATTTATTAGCATTTGATAAAATCTGATCCAAAATTAAACCAAACCACTTTTTATCAGTAGTTATTTTAAGCTTAGTAGGAGTAAATTTTACTTGGTTTTTCTTTTTTATAAAAACTTTGGCATATTTTTTTATAGATGAGTTGATTAGTTCATCAAGAAAAGCCTCTTCAAAAACAAAGTCTGTTGATAGAGATTCTAGCCTCATATAGGATAAAAGACTCTCTATATACTCTTCAATTTCAAAAACTTCACCTTGTGCAGCATGACTATCAACTGGGTGGTCATTTAAAATTAAACTTAGAGAAAATAAAGGAGTTTTAATTTGGTGGGTCCAGATGGTAATGTAGTCTTTAAAACCTCTCATCTTTAAGTCAAATGCATTTTCCATACGTTCATTTTCTTTTTGAAGATTTAACATTTTTTTAGCAAATTTTGTTTTTTCTATTATATACGGCTCTCTTAAAGTTTTATCCATTGACCAATCGTCTATATCTTGGATAATTTTTCTATATTTGAAGTAGGAAATTATAATATTTACTACGAACATAAATAAAGAAACTAGGACAATATAGATTATATAATTTGTATTTAAGCCAAATAAAGCGCTTGCTAGTAAAAACATGACATAGATTAAAAATATAATTAAGCTATGGACCTTTAGCTTTAAAAACTTATATATTTCTTTCAATATAATATCCCACCTTTTTCTTTGTTTTTATAAAATCTTTTAGCCCTATTTCTTCCAGTTTTTTTCTAAGCCTCATTATATTTACAGTTAGAGTATTATCATCTATAAATTCATCCGTTTGCCAAATCTTATCCATAAATTCTTCTCTTTTAAAAATTTTTTCTGGAAATTCAAACATCATTTCTAATATTAAATATTCATTTTTTGATAAGCTCATCTCTTTATCATCAAACTTTAAGACCATCCTATCCCTATCTATTATTAAGTCTTTGTAGGAAATATTGTTAGAAAAATCTTTATATTCATAAGATCTGCGTAGCAAAGCTTTTATTTTTGCCAAAAGAAAATCCAAATCAAAAGGTTTTGAAATATAATCATCTGCTCCCATGTTCATAGCCATTATTTTATTTAAATTTTCATCAGCAGATGAAATAAAAATAATAGGCACATTCGAAGATTTTCTAATCTGCTCACACCAATAATATCCATTAAAAAATGGCAATGATACATCTAGTAAAACCAAATCAGGATTTGTTTTTATAAAATTTTCATAAACACTTGAAAAATCATCTGGAAAATATACATCATAGGACCAACTTTTTAAAAATTTCTCCAAGGCCTTTAATATCACATCATCATCTTCAACAATAAATATCTTTAAAGGTTCCAGAAGCCACCTACTTTCTTACCTATAATTATAAGTTAAATGCAAAAAAATAAAACCGCCAAGCAGGCGGTTTGAGAGTTTTTGCTTATTTATTTTTCAATTTTTTAAAATCATATCCCCTATCATCCAAATCTTTAATTAGATTTGGAAAGGCTTTTAGTATACGCTTTTCTCCGTACCTTTGAAAACTTTCCTTAAACTCTGTGCTACGTTCATCAAAGTGCTTGCGTTTATAACTTGTTTTTTCTGCAGTTTCTATGCCCCTATGGGCAATTTTTTCTCCAATCTCAGTAGTTACTTCTCCTAGCTTTTCTTTTGATTTCTCTATTTCTTTAAACTTCTTATTAATTCCTAGGATAGTATTTACCGTTGATATTAGATCTATGATAAATATTATAGCTATAATCACATTTACAATTATTAAAAATCTTACCGGAAAGACTTTTACAAACTTTGCTATCATTGGATGGATGGCTTCATAAAGAATAAAGCATAAGGCTCCCCATAATAAAGAATACTCCGCACAAATATAGCCTCCTATATTAAATTTTTTATCCGAATAATCCCACCATTTTTTATGAAATACTTTTTCTAATATAAAGCCAGTTATCAACTCAATAACTGATGCTACAAGCATGCTAGCAAAAAATAAGTATATTTTGCTATTAGTATCAACTTTATTAAGTAAAAGTAAAATAGCAACTGCTGCAAACCCATATATAGGGCACCATGGCCCGTTTAAAACTCCGCAGTTAATATATTTGCCAGCGCGAATACCATTATAGGTAACCTCTAAAATCCATCCAATAATGGCATATATAAAAAAGTAAATTATATAAACTTTTAACATATAAACTCCTGGTATAGTTATAAAATTTGTAAATATCCTGCTACTATTATTTTTTGTTTCTATGCTCTATATTTTCCCATTTCGCTTCCAAATCTTTTAATAGATTAGGATAGGCACGTAAAATTCTTCTTTCTCCAGATGAGTTAAATAAATTTTTAAACTCAGCACTTCTTTCGTCAAATCCCTTAGCTAACTTTGAGCTTTCTAATTCCTTTTTCTTATCTAGGGCAATAAATGTTTTATCGGCAACTCTCCTGCCTATATCATCTGAAACTTTTCTAATATCCTTTGATTGATTTTCTATAGCTTTAAACTTATCGCTTAGACCCATTAGAGTTATCACAGTGGATACAAAATCGATTATAAAAACTACTAGCATTAAAATATTTATACTTAATAAAATTTTTGCTGGAATAAGAATTACTGCTTTTTTTATAAGTGGATGGATGGCTTCATAAAGTATAAAACATATTGCTCCCCATAATAATGAAAATTCTGCACAAATGTAACCTCCAAGGTTAAATCTATAGCTAGTATAGTCCCACCATCTTTTATGAAATATTTTTTCTAAAATAAAGCCCGTTATAAGCTCTAATAAAGTCGATATAAACATAGCAGAAAAAAATAATACTAATTTATTACCATCCCCTACCAAATTTAAAAAAGAAATTACCGATAAAGCTCCAAATCCATATATAGGACAATATGGTCCATTAAAAAATCCCCTGTTTATAAACTTTCCTTTAGTTATAACATGAAATGATACTTCAAGTATCCAGCCTATAATGGCATATATAAAAAAATATGATATATAATATTGCATAAAAAATACTCCTAAGAATGACTTCTTAAGAGTATATCTTACAAATTTATTTTATTTCTTCAATAACTTTTATAGCTTCTTCTTTATCGATTGTACTTCTTGTGTAAATGTGGTTTTCTCCATCCTTAATTACAATGTAGTTAAATGAACCATCATCCCAGAATTTTCCTGTGTTTTCCCCAATTGTGATGTCTTCTGCATCTGCTGGTACTGTTACAATCTCTTCTAATCTTTCATCTTTTGGTGTGATTTGTATTGTAATTTTTTTAGCAGGATTTTTTTCTGCCATGTATTCTACAGTTCTTAGGTCATTTTTTTCATCTTTAAAGTTTTCTACAAATGTTTCTGGTAGGTAGCCAAATTCTAGGTCATAGATGCCTTTCTCTCCTGCATCTTTATTTGCTATTTCATTTGCTGGAACTGGCTCTACTGCAACATCACCAGTTTTTTCAGCTTCTTTTACTTCTTCGCTTGTTTCTTGAGCCGGTTTTTCTTCTGATGGCTGTGTATTGCCACAAGCTGTAAGTGGTGCAGATAAAGCTAAAATTAAAGCTAATGATAAATATCTCTTATTTCTCATAAAATCTCCCCTTTTATTCATACAGGCATAATTATACTACTTATTTTAAAAATAAAAAATTATTTATTATTATTCTTATCATATTCTTTCAAATGAGCTTTAGCCCTTGATAAAAATTCCTCCATTACTTTAATTCGTGCATAATGTTTCTGATTACCTTCCACTATTATCCAAGGAGCATAGTCGACATTTGTTCTATATAACATCTCATCCATAGCATCGATATAGCTACTCCATTTATCACGATTGCGCCAATCTTCATCTGTAATTTTATAGTTTTTATCAGGATTATTTTCACGATCCATAAATCTTTGATATTGGGTATCTTTATCTATTACTACAAAAAATTTCAAAATTAATGTTCCATGCTCAGCAATTTGTTTTTCAAACTCTAGTATTTCATCATAGGCTCTAGCCCATTCACTTGTACTAGCAAATCCTTCCACTCTCTCAACCATTACTCTTCCATACCATGATCTAGAAAAAATCCCCGTATAACCATCTTCTGGTAATTTATTATAAAATCTCCATAAATAATTATATTCATTTTCTTCTTTGCTTGGTGCAGAGATAGCATGGACAGTATAAAGTCTTGGGTCAACTTTTTTTATCAAACGCTCAATAGCCCCATCTTTTCCAGCGGCATCTACACCTTCAAATGCTAAAACTGTAGAAATACCTCTTTCGTAAAATTGAAAAAGAAAATCCTTGATTTCTTTTTCTAACTTGTCTTTTTTCTCATCATATTCTTTATCCGAGATACTTTTATTTAGGTCTAAATTTTCTATTACTTTTATTGGATTGCTATAAGATCTTTCTTCGTTTTTGCTATCAATTCTTTGAGTTGATACGCGTTCTAGTCCTATTGTAAGTTCTTCTAACATTTGATAGAGAGCTTCCTTGGAGGCTTTTTTCAAATTGTTACTGTCAATAATGGTCCAAGGACTAAAATCAAAATTTGTTTTTTCTAAAATATTTTCAAAGTGCTTTTGATATTCCTTATAGTTTTTATTTTGATCTTTATCAGACTGGGTTAAATAAAAGCTTTTTTGTTTACTATTTTCTAATTCTTTAATTCGTTTTTTCTGCTCATCTTCGCTTACATTTAAGAAAAGTTTTATAATTATTGTCTGGTCATCATAAAGCATTTTTTCAACTTTTCCTAAAGACTCTATCCTGTTTTCCAAATCTTTGTCATTAACATTTATATCGTCAAACAATTTATAATAAAATGATCTATCAAAAACTTTTATATGGCCTTTTTTAGGGATGCTGTCAAAAAATCTTTTTGTAAAGGGATATTTTTTATCATATTCCTCATCTTTTTCAAAAACTTCAACATCGCAATATTTTGGATTGAGCTCTTCAGTTAAATCATTAATCACATAACCCTTGCCTGAGGACTCAAAACCATCTATCATCACCAATACAGGTATTTTCAAATTTTCACATATTCTTGAAAGTCTTGCAAGTCGCGTTTTTAAATCTGATTTGCTTATCTTATCAAAATCCTCTTGGTAACTTTTATTTAAATTCATAATCCTCTCCTTAATGCTTTGATACCCCGTTTTTTCCTAAATGATATCAGCTAAAAGACTACGATTTTTTATTTTTATAATTTTATCCTTAACTTCGATAAGTCCATCATCAACCATATTGGAAAGTTCTCTGGAAAGAGATGGTCTAGTAGTAGCTAATATATCAGCCCATTCTTCGCGAGATAAATCAGTTTTTACCATTTCATTTTCTTCATTTATTATTAAATATTTTGCTATTTTTTGCCTTAGCGTAGATTGAGAAGTAATCTGATTTGATCTACTTAGTTGCAAGCATTTTTTAGAAACTAAGTTTGTATAGGAGATTAAAAAATTTCTTGGTATATCATCTGCAAAAAGTTTTTTAAAATCATGGATTACAAGTACTTTGGAATCAGTTTCTGCTTGAGCAGAAAAATCAAAGGATTCTTCAAAATAGGAGTATACTTCTCCAAATATGGCTGGTTTATTAAACTTTCTAATGATAAATCTTTTACCATTAGGGTCTATTTTATAAACTAAAATACTACCTTCAATCAAGTAATACATAGCACCTGTGACTTCTCCAACAGTAAATATTTGCGAATCTTTTGAATAGATTTTTTCTTCAAATTTTGTTTTTTGAGTCAATATTTTTAATTCTTCATCAGATAAGTTTTTAAAAAGTGCAATTTCTCTTAAATTCATATTTCACCTCAAGATAAGTATAAAAAAAGAAAGTAAATTTTTCAATGTATTTTACTAATTAATTTACTTATCTAAAATATTTTGTATAAAAAAATCAGGTCCTTTTTAGAACCTGATTAAAATATTTTATTAAGCTGTCATTGTTGCTAAATCTTCTTCTACTGTAGAAATTGGAGCAATGCCAAAGTTTTCTACTAAGAAATCTACAACTGTTGGTGATAAGAATGCTGGTAGTGTTGGTCCTAGGTGGATATTTTTTATTCCTAGACTTAGTAAAGCTAGTAATACTATTACTGCTTTTTGTTCATACCAAGCAATATTATATTCAATTGGTAAATCGTTGATATCGTCTAATCCAAAAGCATCTTTAAGTGCTAGTGCAATTTGTACAAGTGAGTATGAGTCATTACATTGACCAGCATCTAGTACTCTTGGAATACCATTTATATCTCCAAGTCCTAATTTGTTGTATCTATATTTTGCACAACCTGCTGTTAGGATTACGTGATCTTCTGGTAGGCCTTGGGCAAATTCTGAGTAGTAATTTCTTTCTTTAAATCTACCGTCACATCCACCCATTACTACGAATTTTTTGATATTGCCAGCTTTAACTTCTTCTACAACTTTATCAGCTAATTGGATAACTTGATTGTGAGCAAATCCACCTACTACTTTTAAATCTTCAAGATTTGTTGGAGCTTCACAAGTTTTAGCTAATTCAATGATTTCAGAGAAGTCTTTGTAGCCATTTTCATCAGCTTCGATGTGTTTGCAACCTGGATATCCTGCTTGGCCTGATGTAAACATTTTATCTTGGTAAGTATTATCTTTTTTCATTGGAACAATACAGTTTGTTGTCATTAAGATTGGACCATTGAAAGCTTCAAATTCTTCATTTTGGTGCCACCAAGATGAACCATAATTTCCGTGGAAGTGGTCGTATTGTTTAAATTCTGGATAGTAGTTTGCAGGAAGCATTTCTGAGTGAGTATAAATTTCTACTCCACTATCTTTACTTTGTTCTAGAAGCATTTTCATATCGTGTAGGTCGTGGCCTGAAATAAGAATTCCTGGTTTGTTACCTGCAGAATAATCTACTTCTGTGATTTCTGGGTTACCATAGCTTGTTGTATTTGCCTTATCTAAAAGAGCCATAGCTTTTACACCGTGTTCACCAGTTGCCATTACAAGGTCAATTAGATTTGGTACTTCTTTATCAGCTTTTGTTGTCTCTTCAAGTGCTTTAGCGATAAATCTATCAACTTCCACATCTCTATAACCTAATACATTTGCATGGTGGTTATAAGCAGCCATCCCTTTTAGACCATATGTAGTAAGTTCTGTAAGACTTCTTTCATCTTCATTTACTATATTTAAAACACCAACTTCAACAGCTTTTCTTTCTAATTCGCTATCATCCATGGATGAATAAAGAGCAAAATCAGATAGACCTTCTTTATCTTCAACTTTTTCTAAAAGCTCATCTTTCATTTGAATAGTTTCTTTAACTATTTTAAAGATTGCTTCTGTATCAAAGTTTGCATTTGTAATTGTTACGAATAAGTTTTTTGAAATTTTATCATAAACTTTTTCATTATCCTCACCTAGTCTATTAGCAACTTCAGCAAGTCCTTTTGTTACGTATATTAATAAATCTTGGCTATTTGCAGTATCTTCTTTTTTACCGCAAACACCTTGGATGGTACATCCTTCATTTTTTGCTGTTTCTTGACATTGATAACAAAACATATATTACTCCTTTTGTAAATTTAAATGTTAAATATCTACTATGATTATAGTATAAAATAGATTCCATTAAAAGTCGGTAACATATGTTACAATTTCATTTTTTTTTATAAAAAAGTCGATAATAATTACGGGTATAATTATAGAACAGTCTAAAAAACTTAAGGAGGAATGTATGGGATTATTTGATCTCTTTAAATCAAAAACAAACGAAAATACACAAGCAAGTGATAATATAATACTCGCACCTATGAGTGGTGAAGCAAAAAATATAGCTGAATGCGACGACCAAGTTTTTGCTCAAAATATTGTAGGAAAAGGCACAATGATTATTCCAAGTGTGGGTAAAGTTTATGCACCAGTTGATGGAACTATAACCATGGTGGCTGAAACAGGACATGCTATTGGCATAACATCTGATAGTGGACTTGAAATTTTAATTCATATAGGTCTTGATACAGTAGACCTTGCAGGCGCACCTTTTAATATAAAAACCAGCCAAGACCAAAATGTTAAAAAAGGAGATTTACTTTTAGAATTTGACATAGAACAAATAAAATCCAACGATAAACTTACCCAATCACCAATCATAGTTACAAATCCAGATGGCTATGAAATAACCGTATTAAAATATGGTGAAGTAAGCCATGGTGATGATTTAATCGAAGTTAGAAAAATTTAAGGTATCAGTAGTGATACCTTTTTATTAATTAAGGAAAATAATATGAAATTAATAGCAGTAGATGTAGACGGAACACTTTTAAATAGCAACAACGAAATTTCTCCAAAAACCAAAGAAACTTTGATAAAGGCTGGAGAAGAAGGCCATAAAGTTGCAATAGTTTCTGGACGTCCAACTTCTGGAGTAGGATATCTTGCGAAAGAATTAGAATTTGAAAAATATGGCGGACTTCTTTCAAATTATAATGGCGGATCGATAACAAATTTTAAAACTGGTGAAGTAATTTCTAACCACACTTTGGATTTGGATCTAGCCAAAGAAATTTTAACCGCTACCAAAGATTTGCCACTTGAAATAATTATTCCAAGTGGAGATAAGATCATTTCTGATTCAGAAAATAAATATTTGGATGTTGAAAGAAACTTACTAAAAGTTGAGACAGAAGCTATAGAAGGACTTCGCGAAAATTTAGATTTTGGTCCAAACAAAATTATTTTTGCCAATGATCCAGAAATACTCGACGAACACCTAGAGTTTTTAATCAACACCTACGGAGAAACAACCGCCCAAGTCAGAAGCCAAAGATTTTATTACGAAATCATGCCAAAAGATCTTTCAAAAGGCAATAGTTTATTAGAGATTGCAAAATATTATAATATTGACCAAAAAGATATAATTGCCTTTGGTGATGAATTAAATGATGAAACAATGATAGAAGTAGCTGGCACAGGAGTTGCTATGGGCAATGCGGTAGAAAAGATAAAAGAAATAGCGGACTATGTCACCTTATCAAATGATGAAGACGGAATAGCGGATTATTTAGAAAAGTTTGTACTAAATTAAGTTTTACGTAAATTTATAAATTAATATTTTGCTGATAGATTAATTAATAAAATGAACATGCTATCATTCTTGATAAATCATTTTAAAAACTATTATAGAAAAAGCTTCACACCTTTATAAAAATACTAATGATTATCTATATTAAGATAATGATAAAATTTATAGTAAGGTATTATTAGTAACTAATATAAAAAAGGAGAATAATTAATGAATATTATAGTGGCTCAATCTGGTGGACCGACTAGTGTTATCAATTCTTCCCTTGCTGGAGTAATTTCTGCAGGAATAGAAAATGATTTTGATAAAATTTATTTAAGCCTTCATGGTATTGAGGGGATAATAAATGATGAAATCAAGGAAGTAGATAAGGAAAAATATAAGAATAATAATATTAAAGATAAATTAATGGCTAGACCTTCTTCTATCCTAGGGTCATGTCGTTTTAAGCTTCCAGAGTCTTTTGATGATGAGGTTTTTGAAAAAATATTTAAGACTTTAAAGGCTTATGAAATATCAACCTTTGTCTACATAGGCGGAAATGACTCTATGGATACAGTTATGAAGCTAAATGTCTATATGAAGGAAAATAATATAACTGATATAAACATAATAGGTTGTCCAAAAACTATTGACAATGACTTAATGGAAATGGATCACTCTCCAGGATTTGGATCTGCTGCAAAATACATAGCATCCACTTTAAGAACTCTTAGAACTGATGTGGATATTTACGATTTAAAATCAGTTACCTTTGTAGAAATCATGGGCAGACACGCAGGATGGCTTGCCACTTCTGCTCTAAGTGCAAATTATAAAATGGACAAGGAAGTTGTAAACCTTGTTTACTTACCAGAAGATCAAAAATCTCTAGACCAAGTTTTTGATGAAATCGAAGATGCCTTAAAATATGAAAATAATCTTATAGTTGCTGTAGCAGAAGGTTTTAGAGATAAAGAAAATAGATTAGATGAAGAAACATTTACCAATAAAAATGATGCCTTTGGTCATAAAATAGTCTCTGGAGTAGCAAGTAGGTTAGCTGATATTGTTCGTAATAAGCTTAAAATAAAATCTCGTGCAGTAGAACTTTCTATTGTTCAAAGAACCAGCAATCTCATTAGTAAAACGGATGCCAGTGAAGCATATAACTTAGGCTACAAAGCTATTGAAATTGGCATGGATAAAACTAATCTTATCCCTGTTTTAAAAAGAAAAGATACCGCTAGCTACGAAGTTTACTATGAAGCTGTAAGTCCAGAAAAAATCGCCAATAAGGAAATGAAAATCCCTAAAGATTGGCTAGTAGATAAAAAGACTCTAGAAGAAAAAATTACTTCCTATACCCTCCCTCTTATAACAGGAAGTATAGAACAAAGTTATGAAAATGGCATGCCTGTTTTTGTAAAACTTGATGATTTTATACTATAAATATAACATAAATAAAAACTCTACTTGGTAAAACCTAGTAGAGTTTTTTAATCTAATTTTTCTTAGTAAATTTTTTATCCTTATTAATATTTAAAATCAAAGAGCCGAGTATAACTAAGATGAGACCTATAAGTAGGTTTACAGTAAAAGTTTCTCTTAAAATAAGTACTGATAAGATAGATCCAAATATAGGGATGAATAATTTATACATGCCCATTTCCCCTGCTGCATGATATTTTAAAACTATATTCCAAATCACATAAGCTGTTGCAGAAATGAAAGCTCCATAGATTAGTAAAATAATTGCAAGGGGTGTAAAAATTAGTGTATTGGTGTTCATAATAAGGCCAATTATGATTAATGGCACAGAACCTAGGATAAATTGCACAGCAGTCACAAAAAATTCATTTTGACTAGCGCCATATTTTCTTACATAAACTGCAGATAGGGCATTAAAACTTGTGGCAATCAAAATAAAACCCTCACCTATTAGGCTAAAACCGCTTCTAAAATTTGTAAGACCACCATTTACAACTACTATTCCCAAAGTTCCTAATAAAATTGCAAGGATAGTTTTACTGTTTATTTTTTCACTTGGTAGCATTATTGCTGATAAAATAACTACAATGAAAGAATTCATAGCTTGAATAATAGATGCCTTGATGCCGGCAGTATTACTCATACCTATATAATAAATCATATATTGAATAAAGGTTTGGATGAGTGAAAGAACAATTATATATTTCCAATCAATATTCTCTTTTTTTCACCTTTTTCTTATTAATAGTCTTGTAATAAATAAAGGCCAAAACTCCAGCTAGAAAAAATCTTATACCTGCTATTAAAATTTGAGCTCCAGTATCAGTTCCAGTAACATCGAGAATCCTATAAGTTGTTTTTATAGTTGGGACTGCAGATCCCCATAAAAACATAGCAAAAAGCGTAAATAAAATCGCAGTATTTTTATCTTTTAAATTTACTTTCATACATTTTCCTTAAAGTATAAAAACAGAAATGAGTAGATAAACTACTCCGCTAGCAAGCATAATTTTTATCGGATCAATTTTAAATTTAAACATAGTAAAAAGGCTTAGAACAAAAATACCAACCATTAAATAGTCAAGATTTGCAAAAGCAATAGCATCACTTGCAAAAAATGCTGTCCTTAAAATCTGTACTCCTGCTATCAAAATCATAGAAACAATGGCTGGCCTTAGGAAGTATAGGACATTGGTCATGGCATCTAAATTTTTATACTTTTTATAAAAATAAGAAATTGTTCCAACAATAATTGCTGATGGCAAAACACAACCAATAGTTGCTGCCAATGCTCCAGGCAAACCTGCTAGACGGGTTCCAACAAAGGTAGCTGAATTTATAGCAATAGGTCCTGGGGTCATTTGAGATATGGTAATTAAATCATTAAACTCACTTAAAGACAGCCAATTATTTAAGTCTACCACTTCTTCTTGGATGATAGGAAGGGCTGCATAGCCTCCACCAAAGGAAAATAGACCGATTTTTAAAAAACTTATAAATAACTTAATCAGCATGGCTACCTCTTTTCACAAATGTATAAATCATTCCAATTACAATTAAAGATAAGATAATATATACTACATTTACATCAAAGAAAAATCCTAGCACAAAGCTTATAACCATTATAAAAGGGATAATTGGATCTTTATTTTTTAATAAGTCTCTTGCCATATCAATTACAACTTTTATTATTAAAGCACCTACTCCAGCCTGCATACCCTTTAAAAACAAGGCTATATACTGGTTTGTAATAAAAGCCTGATAAGCTATAGATATTAGAGAAATAATTATAAGGGGTGGTAAGATAGTTCCTAAAATCGCAACCAACATTCCAGGCAAACCTAAAGTTTCAAAACCAACAACGACTGCAGCATTTACTGCAACTGCACCTGGTGCTGATTGGGCAATGGCTGTCATATCTAACATCTCTTCTTTATCTATCCAACCTAATTTTTCTACAAAAGTTTCTTTCATTAAAGATAAAATTACATATCCCCCACCAAAGGTAAAAGCTGATAAATAAAATGTTGATTTAAATAAATCCCACAAGTTTTTCTCTTTTTGCATTTACTCCTCATTTCTGTTTATCTAAGTAATATAATACCATAAATTTTTAGCCATAAGAGAATAAAAATATCCCCAAATTTTAATAATTTGAGGATATAGCTTAAAAATTTATATTTTAGTTAAAATATTTATTAGTGATTTTTTCAGCAACTTTTTCTGGTGTAAAACCAAATTCTTCTGTAACTTCGTTACCTTTTCCTGATAAACCAAATGTATCTATACCGATATTTAGTCCATCTGTGCCAGTCCATTCTGCCCAGCCAAAAGTAGATCCCATTTCAAGAGAAATTCTATTTGTAACTTCTTTTGGTAAGACTTCTTCTTTGTAGGCTTCATCTTGCTCTCTAAATAATTCCATAGATGGCATAGAAACTACACGGATATTTTTGCCATTTTCTGCTAATAATTTTTTAGTTTCTAGGGCAAGTTCTACTTCGGATCCTGTTGCAATAATAATAGCATCTGGTCTTCCCTCACTATCTGAAATTACATAAGCACCCTTGTTGATATCTGTAATATTTTCAGTTTCAGCAAGGTTTCCTACATTTTGACGAGTAAGGGCCATTACTACTGGTTTTTCTTTTGATTCTAGGGCAAGTTTCCAAGCAAGTCTTGTTTCATTTGCATCAGCTGGTCTTAGCATAATTGTATCTGGAATTGATCTTATCATTGCTAATTGCTCGATAGGCTCGTGGGTTGGCCCATCTTCACCAACTGCGATTGAATCGTGAGTCATTACATATGTTAAAGGTAATTTTGACAATGCAGATAATCTAATAGCTGGTTTTAAATAATCTGTAAATACAAAAAATGTTGAAACGTGATGCCAAGTTCCGCCGTGGGCAATGATACCATTTCCAATAGCAGCCATAGCAAATTCACGCACACCATACCAAACATTGCGTCCTTCTGGAGTTCTATCCGTAAATGCTACTGTATTCTTAATATTTGTTTTATTTGATGAGAATAAGTCTGCAGATCCACCCCAGAAGTTTGGGTTAATTTTGGCTAAATCTTGGATGATTTCTCCATTTGATGCACGAGTTGCTATTGCTTTATCATCTGCTGAGTATTTTTTAACTTCATCTATAAAGTTTTCTGGTAATTCGCGGTTAATACCTGCCATTAGATTTTTGTAGTCTTCTGGATATTTTTCTTCATATGTTTTTAAAAGATCATCCCATTTTTGATTTTCTTCTTCACCAGTCTTTACGATGCCATCAGCAAAAGTTTGGTAAATATCATCTGGGATATTAAAGTCATCTTCAGTCCATTCGTAGATTTCTTTAGCTTTTTTAAATTCTTCCTCACCAATTGGCGCCCCATGGACTTTATTTGTCCCTTGGTTAGTTGACCCGTAACCAATAATTGTTTTTACTTCAATTAATGTTGGCCCTTGTAGATTGCCTTTAGCATCATTAATAGCTGCATAAATTTGATCAAGGTCTCTGCCATCTTCAACTTTTAAATAATTCCAATTTAATGATTCTGCACGTTTTTTGATATCTTCTGAGAAGGTTGTATTTGTAGCACCATCTAGGCAAATATCATTTGAATCATAAAGCACTATTAGTTTTGAAAGATTTAAATGACCTGCAAGGCTCATTGCCTCATAGGAAATACCTTCCATAAGGTCACCATCACCACAAAGTACATATGTGTAGTGATCAATTATTTGTGCATCATCCTTGTTATACATTGCTGCCAAATGTTTTTCAGCCATTGCAATACCAACTGCTTGAGCAAAACCTTGGCCAAGTGGTCCAGTAGTTACTTCTACTCCATCAACATGGCCGCGCTCTGGGTGACCTGCAGCCTTTGCACTTAATTGTCTAAAGTCTCTTAAATCTTCAATACTTAAATCATATCCAGCTAAATGCAATAAAGAATAAAGCATAGAAGAACCATGACCTGCTGATAAGATAAATCTATCACGGTTAAACCAGTCAGTATTTTTAGGATTTGCCTTTAAAAATTTATTCCATAAAACATAAGCCATTGGCGCAGCCCCCATAGGAAGTCCTGGGTGACCACTGTTTGCCGCCTCTATTTGAGCCAGAGATAGCGCACGAATAGCACTAATTGCACGATCATCATTTTTGTTAAACATAATTTCTCCTTATTAATTTCAAAAAAAATCTCCTGATATATATTATAACATCAAGAGATTTTTAATAGCAATTAAATCAGCCAAGCAAAATAGGGAGGGCCTCTTGACCCACCCTATTTATTATTTATTTCTAGATTCAAAATCATCCCAGTCTTTTACAAAGGCTGCTATACCAGCAGTGGTAAGAGGATGTGTCCACAATTTTTCAAATAATGAACCTGGAATAGTTGCAATGTGTGCACCAGCTAAAGCTGCTTTTTCAAGGTGATTGATGTGTCTGATACTTGCAGCAATGATTTCTGAATCATAACCGTAAATATCAATAACATCACGAAGCTCAGCTATCAGCTGCGCCCCATCTTCACCCATATCATCCACTCTACCCATGAATGGAGAAATGAAAGTAGCTCCAGCTTTCATAGCCATAATCCCTTGAGCAACAGAGAAAATTAATGTGCAGTTAGTTTTTATTCTTTCCTTACTTAATGTATGGATAGCTTTTAAACCATCTTCAGTCATAGGAATTTTTACAACAACATTACTAGCCCACTTAGCAAGGTCACGAGCTTGCTCTACCATGCCCTCATAATCATAGCTAGTAACCTCAGCAGAAACAGGACCATCAATTAATTCAGTAATTTCAGCAATAACTTCCCTAAAATCACGACCTTCTTTATTGATTAAAGAAGGATTAGTAGTAACCCCATCAACAAGACCTAAGTCATTGATTCTTTTTATTTCGTTAACGTTTGCAGTATCCAAGAAAAATTTCATAGTAAAACTCCTTTTTAAAAGATTCTAAGCTTATTATACCATGGTAGAGCTTCATGAGAAAACGTAAGCATAAATATTTTGTTTTTTTTTAGTATATATTCTTTATGTTTGATACTTAAATAATTTTTATAAATACATAAGAATTTTTAAAATATATAATTATTTCACATCAGCATCAATAGGTTATAATAACTTAGTGAAATTTTTAGTAAATAGGAATTATGAAAAATAAAGAAAAATTTATAACCAGGCTATTAATGGGGCTTTTTGGTGTAATTATAGATGGTATTGCTGTTGGTGGGATTCAAATGAGTGGACTTGGGGTAGATCCTTTTACCGCTTTTATTTATGGTGTAGGAAACTTATTAAATTTGAGTTTTGGAACAATTTATCCTATAGTTAATGGAATAATTATTGCAATTGTGTTATTTATTGACCGTAAACTTATAGAAATTACAACAATTTTAAATGTGAGCTTGATTGGGTTTTTTGCAGATTTGACACGCGAGTCTCTTCTTAGCGCTTTTATAAATGCCAATCTCACTTTGAAAATTCTTATTTTTGGAGTCAGTTTAATCTTAATGGGTTAGGAATTTCTTTTTACTTAAAATCTGACCTTGGTGGTGGAGCCTATGATGCCATTCAGCTAATAATGACTGATAAAATAAATGGACTTCAGTACAAATACTCTCATATAATTTGCGATGTAATTTCTGTAATAATAGGATTTATTGGTAGGGCAGTGCTTGGAATAGGTACTGTTGCAAACGCATTTTTAATGGGTCCAATAGTTTCATTTTTTGATACACATCTTACATCTAAATGTTATGATAGAAATCAAAAGAATTAAAAACAGGCTGGTGCACTATAAAATGCATCAGCCTGTTTTTTTATCCATATACTCTTTGTCCGTCTATAAATGTAGATTTTAACTCTAAAGATTGGTCTAGGACTATAAAGTCTGCATCATAACCGACCTTTAATTTTCCACACACATGATCTATGCCCACAGACTTTGCTGGGATTAGGCTTGCCATTTGGATTGCTTCAAAGACGTCTGCTATTTCCCAGTCGACAACATTTTTTACTGCATCTTTTAATTTTAAAATGGATCCTGCTAGGTTGCCACCTTCTTTTAGCCTAGCTGTTCCATTTGCTACTATTACATCAAACTCTCCTAGTTTGTAATCACCATCTGCCATACCACCTGCTGACATGCAATCAGTAATTAGGGCTATTTTATCACAACCCTTTGCATTCATTAAAATATTTGCACTGGCTGGGTTTACATGGTGGCCATCGCAAATTAATTCGCTAATGGCATCTGAATTCATAGCTGCTCCTACCATGCCAGGATTTCTATGGTGCAGGCCGCTCATGCCATTATAGGTGTGGACAAATATATTTGCTCCCTCATCTACTGCAGCCATAGCATCTTCATAACTTGCATCAGAATGGCCAAGGGCTACTGCAACGCCCATGGCATTTGCCTTATGAATAAAATCTGCTACTCCTTCTCGCTCTGGAGCTATGGCTATTTTATTTACTAAACCATCTGATAAGTCTTTCCATTTTTTAAGTTTTTCTATATCTGGGTCTGACATATACTTTTCATTTTGAGCACCCTTATATTTTTCTGTAAAAAATGGGCCTTCTAAGAAAACCCCACGCACCTTTGCACCGGTAACATCTTTGTATTCTTCACCAACAACTCGACATGCTTCATCTAATTTTTCTGTAGAATCTGTAAGAGTTGTTGGTAAAAAGCTGGTAACTCCTGTTTCTAAAAGGCCCTTTGAAATAATTTCTAAAGCACCTTTTTTGGCATTCATGATATCTTCTCCATGGTAACCGTGGATGTGGGTATCTACTAGACCTGGGGCAATTATTTCTCCCAGATCTTCATATTCTTCTGGTTCATCTTTAGAAAATGACTTGATTTTACCATTTTCTACTTCCATATAATAATTTTCTAAAACTTTATCTTCTAAAATAATATAATTTGCTTTATAAAACATATTCGCTCCTTTTCTAGTATTTTACCCATTGATAATGGGTATTATAGGTCTAGGAGTTAAAAAAATGAAATTAATATTAGCAGTTGATGAAAATTGGGGCATAGGTAGGGATAATGAGATGCTTTTTCATATAAAAAAGGATTTAAAGCACTTTAAGGAAACTACTTATGGAAATATTGTGATAATGGGTAGAAATACTTATGAATCAATAGGTCAAGCTTTGCCAGGTAGGGAAAATATTATTTTAACTAGAAATCTGGATTATGAAGCGGATAATGCCCAAATTTTTAATAATCCAGATGATATTTTAAATTATATTAAAGACAGCAAAAAAGAAGCTTTTGTAATAGGCGGAGCAGAAATTGTCGATATATTTTTACCATATATCGATGAAGCCATTATTACAAAAATAAAGGCAAAAAAAGATGCTGATACCTATTTGCATAATTTTGACCAAGACAAAGATTTTGAGCTTGTAAGTGAATCTCAAAACTACGAAGAAAATGGTATACATTTTTCTTATGTCAATTACAGGAGGATAAGATGAGTAAAACAGAAATTTTTGTAAGTGATAAATGTCCACATTGCCAAAGAGTCTTTAAAGACCAAGAGGCAAATCCAGACAAATATGAAGATGTAGAAATAATAAATATTTCTGAAAGCTTGCCAAATCTAAAAAGACTGTTAAAATACCGTGACAATTTCGATGGCTACAAAGAAGTAAGAGAAGAATCCAGAATCGGTATTCCATCAAGAGTTGTTGATGGAGAAAAAGTAGACTTTCTAGAAGAACTTAAAAAATAGGATAAAAATAAAGAGCTGGTAGTTTTGCTACCGGCCCTTTTTATGGGATTTATCGGGAATTTAAGCTTTATTACTTAACTAATTCTAGTGGTGAGTCAATTTGTTCGTCTACTGTTTCACCTTTTAGGTATTTAATAGCAGTTTCTATAGCAAGTTTACCCATTTCTTTTGGTTTTTGGGCAACTGTTGCTGACATGGATCCATCTTCTACTGCACTTATGGCATCATCATTTCCATCAAAACCAACTACTACTATATCTTTACCAGAAGCTTTAATTGCTTCACTAGCTCCTAGAGCCATTTCATCATTTTGGCAGAAAACTGCTTTTACATCTGCATGAGCTTGAAGTAGGTTTTCCATAACACTCATACCTTCTGCTCTATCAAAGTTTGCTGTTTGACTAGCTACAAGGTTAATTTTTCCATTTGTAGCTTCGCTAAAGCCTTCTCCTCTCTCACGAGTAGAGCTTGCTCCAGGAATGCCTTCTAGTTGAATAACTTCTGCATTTTCACCAACTTGTTCTAAGATAAATTCTCCAGCCATCTTGCCGCCTTCAACGTTGTTACTTGCTATAAAGCTTACTATATCTCCTGAATCTGTTCCCCTATCGACACAGATAACTGGAATATTTGCTTCATTTGCTTTTTCAACTGATGGAGCAATAGCTGTTGAGTCAACTGGGTTTATAATAATTAAATCTACCCCTTGAGTGATTAAGTCTTCTACTTGGTTACTTTGAGCTGAGGAATCATTTTGTGCATCAGAAACTATTGTTTCTGCATCTTCTCCAGCACCTTCTTGAATACCCTCTCTAATAGATACGAAAAATGGGTTGTTAAGTGTAGAAAGTGATACTCCTATCTTAAGATTACCCTCTGATTTTGGTGTTTGAGCTGTATCACTTGTTTCTGTTTTTGTGTCTGTGTTAGCATTATTATCTTGTCCTTCTAAAGAACAGCCTGTAAAGGCAAATAAGGCTAGAAAAGCTACTGATAAATATCTTTTAATTGTTTTCATATTACCCTCCTATTTGTTTCTCTTACGGTCAATTAGAACTGCAATTAATATTACAATCCCTTTTACGATTTGTTGGTAAAAACTTGAAACTCCCAATAAATTAAGTCCGTTATTAAGTACTCCTAAAATCAAAATACCGATTAGAGTGCCAGTAAGTGATCCGCTACCACCAGTCATACTTGTACCACCAAGCACAACTGCAGCAATAGCATCCATTTCATAAGCTGCTCCTGCAGTTGGCTGAGCAGAATTTAACCTAGAGGTTAAAACTAAACCTGATAAGACAGCCATAAGGGATGATATAACATAAACCCAGATCTTAACCTTATCTATATTAATACCTGAAATAAAACTTGCTTTTTCATTACCCCCTACTGCGTAAATTTTGCGGCCTAGGGCTGTTTTATTTAGGATAATCCATAAGCATAAAAAGGCTAGGATAAATAATATTACTTGAAAAGGAATGCCAAAAAATTGACCCTTACCTAAAAATTGAAAGGCAAAGTTATCTTTTGGTCCTGCTATAGGACGACCGTCTGTGTAAACTAGGGTAAGCCCTCTAAAAATTGTCATGGTAGCAAGGGTTACTATAAATGGAGCGAGTTTCCCTTTTGTAATTAAAAGTCCATTTAGTAAACCTAAAACTAAACCAAGGCCTACTGCTATTAAAATTGCAAGGCCTGTGTTCATTCCATTTTGTAAAAGGCCTGCAAAAATTGCAGATGTAAGGGCTAAGGTTGAGCCCACTGATAGGTCGATGCCTCCAGTTAGGATTACAAAGGTCATACCTAGGGCAATAAATCCATTTATTATCAATTGCCTCATAAGGTTCATCAGGTTATTTGCCTGTAAAAATGTAGGATTTAGGATACTTACAAAAATCATAAGGATAATTAAGGCTAATATCGTACCTAAATTTTGATTTTCTTTCATTTTTGTTTTAAAATTGCTCATAGCTTTCCTCCTGTAGCAAGAGTCATTATTTTTTCTTGGTCGGCTTCTTCTCTTAAAAGCTCTCCATTTACTTTTCCTTCATGAATTACATATATGCGATCAGAAAGGGATAATAATTCAGGAAGATCGCTTGATATTAGGATTACTGACACTCCCTTATGGGTTAATTGTTTTATCAAATCATATATTTCTCTTTTGGCCCCCACATCTACACCCTTGGTAGGTTCATCTAAAGTTAGAATCTCAGGACCTATGGCATACCATTTGGCAAAAACAACTTTTTGCTGGTTACCTCCTGATAAATCGCGCACCTTACTTTCGCTAGATTGGGTTTTGACCCTAAATGAATCTACTAGGGAATTTGATAAGTCTCTCTCTTTTTTCTTATCTATAAAGGATTTATTAGTAAATTGATTAAAGTTTAATAAAGATATATTTTCTCTAATAGACTCATCAAGGACTAGGCCTTCTTCTTGTCTATTTTCTGTTACAAAACCAATTTTATTATTTATAGCATCGATTGGCTTATTTATTTCTATCTTGTTTCCATCGATATAAACTTCTCCGCTATCTTTTGGGTCAAGTCCATAAAGAGATCTCATAATCTCTGTTCTGCCTGCTCCCATGAGACCAGCTACACCTAAAACTTCTCCTTTTTTAGCAGCTATATTTATATTTTCAAAATATCCATCCCTAGAAAAGTTTTTAAGTTCTATTTTGACATCAGAAACTTCAGCATCCATTTCAGGATAAAAGTCGCCTATATCCCTACCAACCATGTGGGAGACCACTTCTTTTTCGTTTGTAGCAAAGGTATCCATGACAGCAACTGATTTTCCATCACGCATGACTGTTATTTTATCAGTTAGAGAAAATATTTCTTCCATACGGTGGGATATGTAAATCATAGATACATTGTCATCTCTAAGTTTTTTAATAAGTAAAAATAACTTATCTATTTCATTGTTGGTTAGGGCACTGGTTGGTTCATCTAAGATTAATACATTTACCTTATTTAAATTTGCCTTAGCTATTTCCATCATCTGCCTTTGGCCAACAGATAATTTTGAAACTTTAGTGTCTGGATCTATATCTAAGTCAAATTTATCAAGAAGTTCTATACATTTTTTGCGCATGGACTTTCTATCTAAAAATAAACCCTTACTAAGCTCATTGTTCATAAAAATATTATCCATAACACTTAACTCTGGCCAGTCGCTTAGTTCTTGGTGGATAAAGCTTATACCATAATCTTTGGCAATATTGGTATCGGTAATATTTACTTCTTTACCATCAATAATAATTTTTCCAGCATCTTCATTTAAAACACCAGATAAAATATTCATAAGGGTTGACTTACCTGCCCCATTTTCTCCAACTAGAGCGTGGATTTCTCCCTCAGCTAAGTTAAAATCTACACCCTTTAGTACATCATTTTTTCCAAAGGACTTGTAAATATCTTTCATTTGAATAATCATATATACTCCTAAAAGATATTTTTCGATCTTAAAATTATGTTAGAATATGGGGTATTTTCACCAGTTCTTATAACAAATTTAACATCATCTAGTTTTTTCTTAAAATCTTCGTGGCTTATATATTCGCTAGATACATCCTCTAAAAGATTTTTGATAGCTGCTTCTTGGTCTGGGTTCTTTTCTTTTATTTCGCTAGCCAGTATGTAGTGCTCACAGCCAAAGTCTTCTAATAAAACCTCTAGGACATCGATAAATTTTGGCTCACCTAGTTTTAGGGCCAAATCAATTTTTTTATCAGAATCTATAGGCAATCCACAATCACCAACGGCAATTAAATCTGTATGGCCTAGGTCTGATAGTCTTTTTGATATCTCACTATTTAGTATTCCATGTTCTTTCATTAATTTTCTCCATTAAATTTTTCTACTTCTTCTAAGGATGGGATAGATATGCTTGCTCCCTTTTTTGTAACAGATAAAGCTGATGCCTTTGTTGCTAGCTCCAAGCATTTTTTAATATTTTTATTTTTGTAAAACTCTGCTACAAAAAATCCTGTAAAGGTATCTCCTGCCCCTGTACTATCTACTGCTTCTACCTTGTAGGCTTCTTGGCTAATTTTATTATCCTTATCTACAAAAATTGACCCGCGACTACCTAGGGTTATTACTAGCTTTAAGTTTTCATAATTTTTTCTAAAAAAGGCAATGATTTTTTCTATATCTTCACATTCTGAGATAGCGCACGCTTCAGTTTCATTTACTAAAAGTAAATCTATCTTATTAAGGTCAAAGTCTTTTAGCTCATCTGTAATAGGTGATGGATTTAAGACAATTTTCATTCCCTTTTGGTAGGCATTATCTATTATATAAGCCATATTATTTATTTCATTTTGTAAAACAAGTATATCATCTTTGTCAAAATTTGCTAAAACTTCATCTATAAAGTCCTTATCATTATCAAAATTGGCACCCTTATATAAAACTATGGAGTTTTCGCCCTTATCATCTACTTGGATAATGGCATTACCTGTAGCAGCTGCTGACTGTCTTATGTAGCTTGTATCTATGCCTTCACCAGCTAAATATTCTTTTAAAAAAGATCCATCCATGCCTATACTGCCAGCATGGTAGACTTTATCAAAAGTTTTTGCAAGAGCTACTGATTGATTAAGTCCCTTGCCGCCTGCTCTTCTTTCGATGCTTTGGGCACTTATAGTTTCTCCAGGTCTTACTATATGATTTACCCTAAAGAAAATATCTATATTTAAAGAGCCAAAATTAATTATCTTCATTTTTAAAACCTACACTTTCTCCTTTTACTATTTTTGGTTTTACCAGTATTTTTTCTTGGATGCTGCCTTTTTTTATTAAATCATCAGCCATTTTTATAGCTGTTGCTGCTATTTCCTTTAGGTTTTGGTCAATTGATGTAAGCCTTGGTGGGATTATCTTATTTAAAAATAAATTGTCATAGCTAATTAAGGAGATATCTTCTGGGATTCTTATATTATTTTCAGCAAAATAATTTATAAGCCCATAAGAAGACATATCTGCAAAGGAAAATATTGCATCTACTTTTCTTTCCTTAAAAAATTTACCAGCCTTATAGCCTTCTTCGTAGCTATAGTCTCCGTGGATAATATTTTTCTGATCTATGTATATGTCATAATTCATGGCAGCTTTTATAGCTCCAGAAAGCCTTCTAGAAGAATTTGCAGTTGACCTTGGGCCTATTAAAAGACCTATGTCTGTAAAACCTCGTTTGATTAAATATTCCATGGCCATATAGCCACCCATTTCGTTGTTGCCAGTAACTATTTGGCTATCTCTGCCATTAAAGTCAACTTCATCCAAAAAGATTATATTATGTTTTTTTATTAAATCCTCATCTAGGCCCTTTACATTTCTATCAACAACTAGGGTTGCTGCAAAAAAATTGCTGACAATAAGACTTTCAAACTCTTGCCTTTTTATTTTTTTGTTGTTTGTATTGTGGATATATAAGAAATACGAATATTCTTGAGCAAAACCAGTTAGTTCTTTAACGAGTTGTGAAAAAAATGGATTATTTATATCTGGCACTATGGCCATAATTATATTACTTTTTTTGCTGGCCAAGGCTTTTGCATAACTATTTGGATTGTAACTTAGCTTTTTTGCAGCATCCATTACTTTTTTTCTAGTGGCATCTGATATTTTATTTTCAGTATTATTCAAAACCATAGAAACAGTTGTGATAGAAACACCTGCTAGCTTTGCTACATCTTTTATATTCGCCATATCACCCTCGTTAAAACGTTTTAATCGCATTTATAATAACATCCTAGACAATTATTGTCAATCTATTTTACAAACCAAATAAAAAAATCTCTAAGATATCTTAGAGATTTACTTTTTGCCTTTATATAACAAGTCTTCAAAAATTTTTATAGTTTGAGTAATTATTACAAAAATGCACATGGTCTGAAAACCATATAAAAATGGTGAGTTTGAATAGGTTGTCACATAATCTTCATGCACAGTTCCCGGCGGATTATTATAAAAAATAGCTACTGCTACTATTACAATAAACCTTACTATAGCCATGGCATGGGGTCTTGTTAGTTTTATACCAAAAACTTCTATCTTATCATTTTCCATATTGTCTCCTTAAAATAAAAAAACCCCAAAATCTATAAAAATTTTGGGGTAAGTTTGTTATGCTGTTGCTTTATTCTTATTCAAGAATGATAGTTTTGTTTCTGATATCATTATTGCAACAAACATTAGTACGAATCCTACAACTGACATTGCTGTTAAACTTTCAATTCCTAGCATAACTGGGATTAGAATACCAAATACTGATTCAAATCCAAGAATAATTGCTGCTGATGATTCGTTTGTGTATTTTTGTCCTATATTTTGTAGTAATAGGGCTACTGTTGTACAGAATATAGCTAAATATAGTAATTCAAAGATTGGTCTTGATGAATTAACTACCATATTTGAGTTATCTTCAAATATTAATGTTACTATAGCAGAAAGAATTGCTGCTGATGTAAATTGGAAGATAGTCATTAAAATTGGATCCTTGCCTTTAGTAAATTGGTTTACTGCAACGATATGTGATGCAAATAAGAAACCACTTAGTAAAGCAAGACCGTCACCAATTTTCATTTCTCTACTAGCATTAAAGATTGAAGTTCCTTTTTCAACACCTGATTTTGAGATAAGATAAATACCTATAATTGCTATAATTGCTGCCCAAATATTGTATTTATCTGGTCTATGTTTAGTAACTGCCCATGATAAGAATGGCACTATTACACAGTAGGATGCTGATAAGAAAGCACTTCTACCTGGATCTGCATATGTAACACCTAAAGTCTGGGATGAATAAGCTATAAATAAGAAAAATCCTACTATAAAGCCTGCTTTCACATCATCTTTTGTTGCTTTTCTAACTTTTTTGTTAAAGATAATAGCTAGTATGATTGCTGATAAAGCAAATCTTACCATCAAAATAAAGTTTGGGTTAAAGGTATCTGCTGCACCCTTTACCACTGTTAGGGATGAACCCCAAAGGATTGCTGTGATTAGTAGGCCCAGTTTGGCCATTGTACTACTATCACGTTTTTTCTTTTCTGTCATAATTCCTCCTTCGTGATATAGCTAAAATATATCACTTCTTTCGTTTTAGCTTTTCCTATTTATATATTTACCCTAAATTAGAATTAATATTAAACAAAAATAACAAATTATCATCTACTTCTTTTATTATTGCATCTATGTTATAAACATCATCAAACATTTTTTTGGTAAATATCTTGTATTTATTGCCAATTGCATATATTTTTTTATCATTTATTAAAATAATATTGTCAGCATATTTTTCTATAAGTTCCATTTGGTGGAGGGTTATGAGGGTAGTTAGATTTAAATCATGGGTTAGTTTTTTTATTATAGCCAAAATTTCATATTGGTTGTGTAAATCTAAGGCACTTACTGGTTCATCTAATAATAAAATGTCTGGTTTACTTATAAGAGCTTGGGCAATGAGTACTTTTTGGACTTCTCCCCCGCTCATTTTATTTAATTTCTTATTTTCAAATTCTCTAAGTTCTAAAAGATCCATAATCTCATAAGTATCTTTTATATCTTCTTTGCTAACTTTAAAGTTAAGACTTTTTACCTTACCAAGGATAATAGTTTCAAAAACGGTAAAATTGACGTTTGTATTTATATTTTGGTTTAGGTAAGAAATTTTGCCGTCTGTTTTTATCTCTCCATCATAGTTAACTAAGCCATTAATAGCATTTAGGATAGATGATTTACCAGCTCCGTTTCTTCCCATAAGTACATGGAGTTTGCCAGGTTCTATATTAAAGCTCACATCATCAATAATTTTTTTATCATAATTTATAGTAAGGTTTTTAATATCAATCATCTTTGACTCCAAACAATATTATAAATATAAGTGGAAGGCCTATTAATGATGAAATAATACCTATAGGAACTACAACTCCAGGTTTTATGACTTTAGTAACCATAGATGATGCTACTAAAAGCATGCCACCTATAATAGCTGATAAAACTAAATAATATCTTTGGTCTTCACCAACCCAGCGTCTAGCAAAGTGTGGAGCAAGAATTCCTATAAAACCTATGATTCCTACATATGAAACAGAAATTGCAGCAAGGATTGAAACCAAGATAAAAGTTTTTACCTTTAGTTTCTTAGTATCAACTCCCATAGCCCTTGCCCTATCTTCTCCAAAACGCATGGCAGTAAGCTTCCAGGCATCTTTTAATGACATTATTAAGATAAATACAAAAAATGCTAAGATTAAAAGTATTTCTTTCATAGTTGTCTTTGTAACATTACCAAATAGCCAAAATACTATAGAAGCTAAGGCTTCGTCTGTAGCCAAATATTGTAAAAGTGAAGTTAGAGAGTCAAAGAAAAATTTTACAGCAATTCCTGCTAAAATCATATCCTCAGTATTCATAGCTTTCTTTTTTGATATGTAAAATACAAAAAACATGGATATTAAAGAAAATATAATAGACCCAAAGGCAACATAGGATAGGGATAAGCCTAAGATTAAAAATAGACTTGCCCCAAATCCTGCTGCTGAAGATATCCCTAGAGTAAAGGGATCTGCCAAGGGATTATTTAAAATAGTTTGCATAATAGCCCCACCTAGTCCTAAAGAAAGTCCCACAACTATAGCTGTAAGAACTTCTGGAAGGCGAATATCAAATAAAATTGTTCTTTGAATTTCATTTAAGTTTAAAATATCAGTTAGGACAATCTTACTATCACCAATAAATAGGTCTATTATACTTGCTATTAATAAAAGAATTATAGAAAAAACTATTTTCTTACTTCTCTTCATATTTATAGGACCACGTTCCTTCTAAGTCAATCGGCATAAATTTTTCATAAAACTCTTTTAAGTCTTTATCAGGATCTAAATCCCCATATACATCAGGGTGGAAAGTTTTTGCTAAGTACTCATAAGCGTAAAAATCACTCATATCACGAACTAATTGTTGGCTAATTACATATACTTCGTGATTTTTCATAGCATCTAGGTCAGACCAGCCTGGACGTGTTTTATATTGGTCAACTTTTTCTTGAACCCAGTCAGCTGTTGTGTCATAGCCCATTTTCATAGAGTGTGGTTTTTCTACCCATTGAGATCCTGTTAAAATAATTTTTTCTGGGTTTTCTGCCAGTACAAATTCACTTGAAAGCGGGATAGCTTCATCAGCTCCTAGGGCATCTGAACCTATGTTATGGCCGCCAACATCTTCTACGATTTTGCCCCACATTTTGTTTGATCCATAAGAGTTACCGTATTCTTTTTCACCTTCGTATCCGTGTTCTACGTATACTTTTGGTTTTTCACTTTCTTCAAATTTCTTCTCAATGATAGGACTAACTTTTGATGTATAAAAATCAATTAGTTCATCAAGATTTTTATCAAGACCTGTTACATCTGCTATGAGTTTTGTAGAAGCTATATGCTTATCAAACTCTTGAGAGTGATAGTCTACGTAAAATACTGGGATATCGATTTTTTCTTGGATAGCCTCAATTTGAGTTTTAAAACCAATTGGTGCAATAATCCCATCAGCATCTGTGTTTAAGATAGACTCATACGAAAAATCGTTATCCATAAAGTTTGCAATACGTGGGACCTCTTCTATTTCAGGCATTTCTTTTTCTAGACGTGTGTAAAAGTCATTACGGTCTATTTTTACACTATCATCCATAGCTGCAATTTTTGATAAGAAATTATCCTTATCTATATACATCATTGGCATAAATGGACCACCTGAACTAGATCCTTGGATGATTACCTTATCTAAAGGTTTTTCTAAAGTAATTTCATTACCAGCTAGGTCAGTAACTGTTTTTGGATAGCCATCTTTTTGGGAAGTAGATTCTACTTTTTCTGCGCCTTCTTTTTCTGTATCTTCTTCTTTATCAGTTTCGTTTTTATTTTCTGTTTCTTTACCTTCTTCCTTTACAGTTGTTTCTTCTGTGACTGTATTTTCTTCTGGTTTGGCTTCTTGGTTATTACTACAGCCAGATAAAATCAGTGCTAAAGATAATAATAAAGTTTTGAAATATTTCATCTCTATTTTCCTTCCTTATCATATAATATTTTTAGTAAATCAAAGGCAGTTTTTATACCTATGTCCTCTTTTTGGGCAAGTTCTTTTGCTGACTCAAATTCTGGATAAGAATAAGTATCACCATTATAACTTACTACTTTATATTTGTAATCTATGCCCTCATAGGTAAGTACTTCTTTTTTGCGATCCAGGATGTCTCTTTCTATAGGGATTTTTCTAATACCTATACTGGTAGTGTGTTTAAAGATAATATCTTCAATGAGTTTTTCATTTTCTATATCGCAAATAACTGATAGCTTATAGGCTGGTCTATTTTTTTTCATATAAATTGATGTATAAAACACATCTAAGGCATATTTCATACATTCATCTACTATAAAACCTAAGACCTCACCTGTACTATCGTCTATGTTAGTTTCTAATATTTCTAATGTTTTTTTTTACTAGTTTCAATTTCCATTACTCGTAGGATATTGGTATATTTGTCGAAGTCTTTGTTACCTGCTCCAAGACCTACATTTTTTACTTTGAAACTATCAATTTTTTCGCCCTTGTCATAGTATCTTACTATGGCAGCACCAGTTGGAGTTACGTGTTCACCTTCTTCATCTAATAACTTTAAAGTTACATTTGACCCAGCTAGGATATTTACTACTGCTGGTACTGGAATAGGCATTTGCCCGTGAGATGAATATTGGTAGCCGTATCCTTCACTAAGGTCTGAAAAATAAATATTTTCAGCTCCCAAATCATCTATTAAAACAGCTGTTCCTATAATATCAATTATAGAATCTACTGCTCCAACTTCGTGAAAGTGGACTGCTGATTTTTCTATGCCGTGAGCTTTTGCTTCTGCATCAGCAATTATATCAAAGATACCTAAAGCATCTTCTTTTGCTTTTTCTGATATATCTGCCTTATTAATTAATTCTGTAATTTCTTTTAAATGTCTATGACCGTGGTGGTCATCTCCATGAGAATGTGTATAAGTATTTCCATTTTCATCTACATGTTCATGGGTGTGGTCATGGTCATGACTTTCTTTGCCTTCATGACTATGATTGTGATTTTCATTTGTTAAAATTACATCGAAGTTATTAGCATCTATATTATTTTTAATTTTTCTATCAAAGACTAATTCATAGCCGTCAATTCCTAAAGAATCAATAGCGTTTACTAATTTTTCCTTACTAGCTCCAAGGTCAAGGAGAGCTGCAATTGTCATATCTCCTGCAATCCCAGAGTTCATTTCAAAATATAAATCCATTTACTTCTCCTCAATCAATTTATTAATCTGACAAGCATTGTAGGCTGCACTATAACCATTATCAATATTTACAACATTTACCCCTTCGGCACAGGTATTTAACATAGTAAGTAGGGCTGAAAGACCATTAAAATTTGCTCCATAACCAATAGAAGTTGGTACAGCTATAATTGGTTTATTTACTAATCCCCCTATTACAGTTGGTAGGGCCCCCTCCATACCAGCAATAGCAATTATTACATTTGCTTTTGCTATTTCATCTATTTTTGAAGTTAATCTATGAAGGCCAGATACTCCTACATCATAGAACTTAGTAACATTTGCCCCAAAAAATTCAGCAGTTATCCTTGCTTCTTCAGCTACTTTTAAGTCTGCTGTTCCACCAGTACAAATGGCAATATTACCAATTTTTGGAGTTTGTTCATAAACTAGAGAAATTATTCTAGCTGTCGGATCATATGCTGCTTCTGGTACTAGTTCTAAGACTCTTTCATATTGGCTAGGAGTAGCCCTTGTTCCAATTACGGATTCTTTACGCTCACTAAAAGACTTATAAATTTGTGCAAGGGCAAAGTCTTCTTTGCCCTCACAAAATATTGTTTCGCCGAAACCACGGCGTTCTTTTCTTTGAAAATCTAGTTTTGCAAAGTCTAGATCCTTGTAGTTAAAATCTTTTAGGTAGTCTAGACCTTCGTTTATAGATATTTCATTATTTTTTATTTTTTCTAAAAATTCTTTATTGTTCATCAGTCAACCATGGATTTACTTCAGTTTTTAAGTTATCATCTACAACTTCATCCATAGAACCAGATCTGTATCCTTCTAAGTCAATGTTTACATATTTAAATCCTAAGTCTTTAAATTTTTTAACAATTTCTTCTGAATGTTCAAATACTTGGCCTAATTTTTCTTTTTCTACTTCGATTCTTGTATTATCTCCGTAAATTCTTACTCTATTTACAGCAAATCCTAGGCTTTCTAAGTAATTTTCAGCTTCTTCAATCATTGGGAACATATCAATGTCGATTCTCGTATTGTATGGGAATCTTGTTGCCATACATGGTTTTGATGGTTTTTTGTGAGTTTCTATGCCTAATTCTTTTGAATAAGCTCTTACTTCTGCCTTGCTAAGCCCTGCTTCATAAAGTGGTGATCTAGCTCCTAAATCTTTTAGCGCTTTAATACCTGGTCTAAATACTTGGTAGTCGTCTAGGTTTGTTCCATCTACTACGTAGCCATAGCCAAGTTCATCTTTTAGGTTAAAGCAATTTTCAAAAAGTCCACCCTTACAGTGGTAGCATCTGTAGTTTACGTTATTAAGTAGTTTTTCATTATCCATAATACTTACATTTGCTACTGTAAGTTCTACATCCATTTCTTCAGCTAGTCTTACACACTCATCTAGTTCATCTTTAGGAGAAAACTCTGTTACAAATGTCATAGCAACTACATCATCACGATTTTCTCTTAATTCAGATGCAAGTTTTAAAATAAGTGTACTATCTACACCACCTGAAAATGCTAAAACAAATTTTTCTTTTAGCAATTCTTTTATTATACTATCAAGCTTTTCTTTTTTTTCAGCACTAATGCTTGTTACTGTACTTTCCATAAAAAAATCCTTTCTATAAGCAAGCTACAAATATAAATAATATTGTAGCATTATTGACATTCTACAATATTATTTTATCATAGTTTGAATAAAAACTCTAACTAGTAAATTTTTTTCAAAAGAAAGTTTTTAATAAGAAAATAGGCTGATTCTACAAATCTAAGTGTAAAAATCAGCCTATTAATGTGAATCATATATGGATAAAAATAATTAATTTTTATCTATTTATTCTTAGGGCACGGAACCCTTCTTTTAAAGCTATTTAAATAACTTCTAGTTATTTAAAGCTCTATCTACGTTTCTAATGAAGTCTTGGGTATTTGTTACCATAGTAACAGCTGTTACAGTACCCCTATCAGAAAGTTTATTTACAGCAAATTCTTGGATATCTACTGTGTACATGTAAACTGGTCTGATTTCACCATCAAATTCGTTGTATGATGGAGTCATGTTTCCTGTTGCAATTGTAAATAAGATTGCTGAAAGCATGATGATTGTAGATGTTTTTCTTGAGTGAGCTCTCATAGCATCTTGTGCTTCATAAACATTGTTGATAGTTTCTGGTAGACCAAATCTATCACGAATAGTACCAGCAATTACAAAGTCAACATCATTTTCAACACAAGCTTTGATAAATCCATCTTTAACTTGTCCTGATTCTACTAATGCTTTTGTTGAACCATATTTACGAGCTAAGTTGATTGTTTCAAAAAGATTTCTTGTTGAGTTTTGTTCTTTTTCAAAGTGTTCTTGTCCCCAAGATGTACCATATAGACCACGTTCAAGGTCAAATGCTGCTGTTTCTGTACCACAGAAGATTGCATTGATAAATCCATTTTCAATTAATCTTTGTAAAGCAAGTCTAGCATCTCTATCAAGGGCAATAGCAGAACCTACTACCATTGTTACATAACCATTGTTTTCTTTTTCATGTTTTAATACTTCGTATAGGTTATCATAGTCCATTGAGAAAGCTGTTTCTCTTGAACGACCTGAACGGAAAGCAAATGTATCTTTTTCGCTACCTTCTTCAAGGAAACCTTGTGTCCATACGTAGATACCTTCTGAAGCATCTTCTGTACGTCCGATAGCTACTTTATCGCCTACTTTTAGGTTTCTAAATTCAACGATATCAACACTTTCTTCACCTGGAGTATCATTTACTACACAAACAGTATCCATTCTAGATTCTGTTGCAAGTACCCATTTGTCATTAACTTTGAAGTATTCTGGGAATACAGAAAGTGCGTGGTAGTGGCGTGGGCTGATACCTTCTTCTGTTACTTCTTCAAGTTTAACATTTGGGGCATTTTTCAAGAAATCTTGATCAAAATCAGGGTGATGATATTTTGGCATTTCAAATTTCATCTTATAATTCCTCCTTGCTTTGTTCTTTGTGGCCTGTTATTTGAACAGTTTCAGTTGCTGGAATTTCCATATCTTCAGAAAGTACTCCTTGTGCTGGAGAAACTAATGCTTTTTCACAGTTAACTACAAAGTCTTGTACGTTTGTTACCATTGGTACAAATCCCATGTATTCTCTAGCTGCACCTACTTTGTGTACTACGTTTTCTGTAACGTCTATTGAGTATAAGTATACTGGTGAAACTGTTCCGTCTGCTCTTTTTTTGTAACTTGAAGCTAAGTTTGCAACTGATACACTGTGAAGCATTGTAGCAATACAGATAACTAATGTTGCTTTGTCAAGTTCTTTTTTAGTAGCGTTTAAAGCATCATCTGTATCTCCGTGTACTTCTGGAAGTGGACCGTCATCTCTGATTGATCCTGATAGTACAAATGGGATATCCATATCAGAAAGTGTTTTGATGATACCATCTTTTACGTTACCACCTGCGATAAATTCTTTTATAGAACCTGCATCTCTTACTTCATTTAGTAAGTCTAAGTGGTTGTAGTGACCCATTGGTTGGTTTACTTGTGTGTAGATATTTTGTCCTAGAGCTGTTTGTAGGAATCCACCTTCAAGGTCGTGAGTACACATAGCGTTTCCTGCAAGTAAGCAGTTGATGTATCCATTTTCTGCAAGTTTATTTAAAGCATTTCTTGTATCATAGTCAAATACAACACTTGGTCCTAGAACCCAAACTATGTATCCATCTTCACTGTCACGTTCATGTTCCATTAAATCAAATAATTTGTCATAATCGGTTGAGAAAGATGTTTCTACTGATTTTCCTGGTCTTGAGTAAACTTCTTCTGGGAAACCTTCAGCATTAACAACAATTCCGCTTTCTGCTTCATCATCGCCTCTAAGTACAACTTCTTCGCCTGCTTTTAAATCTCTAATTTCTTTGATAACTACATCACTACCTTCAACAACTGCTACACAGTTAATTGATGTGTGTTCTGGTAATACCCATTCGCCATCTACTTTGTAGTAAGTTGGCATGTAAGTTGTTAGATAAAATTCATCTGGTGCTACACCATCTTTTTCAACTTTACCTAGTTTTACATCCTGAGCATTTTGATACTTTTCATCTGAAAAGTTTGGACTAACATATTCTGGTACTTGAAAAGCCATTTTTACCTCCAATTTTTTTCTTTTGCTGTCAGATTTAGTTTTTCATCTTCAAATTTTAGATTTATTTGCAATGGATTATCTGACTTCGTTGCTAAAATTTCTTTACTTATCTCTAGATAAACTTCTTGTTCGATAAATTTTTTGATATCTCTAATATCCATATCCATTTTTATAGCATAAGCGGTTAGATTTTTTATAAAATTATCATCATATACTAATTCAATACGGTTTTCTTCAAGATCATCTTCTAACTTGTCTAAGTTGATAGTTATTAGTTTATCGATAGAATCTTTTTCTAGTTCGTTTAGATAAAAAACATAATCCACTACATTACTTATACCCGAGATATTGTTTTCTAAATTATTATCTTTAATATTTTCAGAAGTGGTTAAGAAAATCATAGTATTTTTTAAATCGATACTGCGTCCTTTATTATCCTTTAGCTTACCTTCACTTAAGATTTGTGAGATTAAACTTTGGATTTCAATATTAGCTTTTTCGATATTATTAAATACTACAACGCTATATGGTTTTGTTCTTATAGCCTCAGTAAGCACTCCACCTACTTCATAGCCAACATATCCTGGAGGAGCTCCTATCAGTTTTGTTACAGATGATTTTTCGGTAAACTCACCCATATCAAATCTTAGTAAGCTAGTATCTCCATCAAATAAATATTTTGAAGTTAGCTCTGCTATATAACTTTTGCCTGCGCCAGTACCGCCAATTAGGAAACTTCCGATAGGTTTGCTCCTATTAAATAAGCCACCTTCAGAAATTAAATAGGTATCTATGATTTTATCAATCATTTGATCATTACCTACAAACTCACTTTTCATCTTTTGCCTAATATCATCTAGGTTTTCGATTTTGTTTAGTTGTAGTTTTATCTTTGGCATGCCAGATAATTTAGAAATAATCTCTTTTACTTCAGAACTTGTTACGCTAGTTGATAGTGGATAGTAAGCTTCTTGACTATTTAACTTATCAAGTTTAGCTTCTACCAATTTTTTAGACTTCATCTTTTCGTCTAATTGGTTAATATCATGCTCATTTTGAGCTATTTCTATATCACTTAAAATGCCTTCAAGTTCTTTTTCGTATAGTAAAATTTGCTCTTGTCTTTCTTTTTCTTTGTTATATAACTGGGTCTTTTCTTCTAGAGTCTTTTTCAAATCCTCTATTTCATTCTCTTTATCTAGGATCCTATCTTTTGATATATTATCTGTTTGGTCGTCTAGGGCAATTTTTTCCATCTCAAGCTGGATTAATGCGCGGTTTAAGTTGTCTATTTCGACTGGTTTCTGATCTTTGGTCATTCGCGTTAATGCAGCTGCTTCATCGATTACATCTATGGCAACATCAGGTAATTTTCTGTAAGATAAAAATCTTTTTGAAAGTTTTACTGCATCTACAAGAGCAGTATCTGATATTTTTACCATATGGTGTTTTTCATATTTTGCCTTTATACCTCTAAGGATAGCAATAGATGTCTCAACGCTTGGTTCTGCTACCATAATTTTTTGAAATCTTCTATCTAGGGCCCCATCTTGTTCAATATACTTTTTGTATTCCTCAGTTGTGGTTGCACCTATTATAAAAATTTCACCACGGGCAAGCATTGGTTTTAAAATATTTGCTGTATCCATAGTTCCAGATGTATTTCCTGCACCGATGATATTGTGAATCTCATCGATAAATAGGATTATTTTGCCATCTGAGTCTCTTACAGTTTCAAGGATTTTTTTAAGTCTATCCTCAAAATCTCCCCTAAATTTTGTACCTGCAACTAACGATGTCATATCTAGGGAAAAAACTATCCTATTTTTCAAATTGTCAGGCACATCGCCTTTTACAATTCTTTGGACAATCCCTTCAACAATTGCTGTCTTACCAACTCCAGCTTCACCAATTAGGATAGGGTTATTTTTTATCCTACGAGATAAAACACGGATTGAACTACGAGTTTCCTCTTCCCTACCAATAACTGGATCAAGCTTACCCTCAATAGCTTCTTTGGTTAGATTTCTCCCATATTTTTCAAGGCTAGCTATAGTTTCTTTTGCAACACCATTTAGGAATTGTTCATTAAATTTCCTAGATACAAATTGCATAAAGTCATCATAGTTAAGCTCATGTTGGTTTAAAATTTTTGAACTTGTAGTTTCTGTTTCCTTTAGTAAAGCTAGAAAAATATGGTCAAGGTTTACTTTTTCTTCAAATAAATTACGAGACAATTCTTCAGCTACTAGCAAAACTTTTTGGTAAGACCTACTTACATAAAGCTTTGTAACACCCTTAGCACTTCTTATCCTAGTTAAAGCATTTTCTACGTCATCTTTTAATTGTTGGAAATTAACTGAAGATTCTTTTAAAAACTCTTCTATTTGATTGTTAGGATTTTGCAAAATTGCATAAAGTAAATGTAAGTCTGTCACCTCAGAATTTGCATACCTAATTGCAATCTTATTTGCATGATTTATAACATCCACAGATGCTTGCGAAAACTTTTTAATATCCATTAAGTTAATTACCTCCAAATGCCATGAAAAACATCAATATTTTTTTGCGTTAAAATTTAATGTTAGATAAATATTTATCTAACCTATATAAATTTTTACCCAAAAATAGAAATATTCCCCAGGTATAGAAACATCTTGCCATGGCAGAAACCAAATCCTTAAGTGTTAAAACTGATATTCTAAATATTTACTAAGCTAGTAAGTACGTTATTAAGTTTATTTAGTATGTACTCTTATAACGTTAATAACATATTTAGCTTATAGATTTTTAGGATATAGGTTCTAAACTTACTAATATTACCACTTCTTCTAACATTATGTTTGGCTTTTGCCTATATGTAGTATAACACAACCAAAAACGATTTCCAATATTTTTTGTTTATTTTATTATATAAGCTAAGTATTTAGTCTATTTTTTATCAAAATTAAAAATATAATATATTTCTAAATTAAGGATGTAAATAAAAAGCTTGAAACCTCTTTGGTTTCAAGCCTTAGTTTTTATTTATATTTTTATACTTTAAATAAGCATTTGCCGTCATAAAGATAGATACTATGAGTATTATCCACCAATATGAACGAGATTTTTGATATTGTAAGTATGTTAACAAGTATAGTAATGCTGCCGTGACAGCACTTGTTATAAACTCCATATACTCTAAGTTATTTTTATTCATATTAGATAACTTGATCTAGGGTTTTCCAAGAAAGTAGGGCGCATTTTACTCTTTGTGGCATATTTTGAATGTTTATAAAAGCTACTGCATCTCCCAATTTTTCTAGTTCTTCATCGCTTACTTCTTCTCTTTTGATCATTCTTATATAAATATCAGCCATTTCTTTGGCTTCTTCTTTGCTTTTACCAATGATTGTATCACACATTACACTTGTAGCTGCTTGGCTGATAGCACAACCATCACCTGTAAAGGCTGCATCCACAATTTTTTCTCCATCTGTTTTAAGTTCTAAAACTATTTCATCTCCACAAGATGGGTTGTGGCCAGGCTCTGTGATATCAGCGTCTGCTAGTTCGTGCTTATTGGCTTGGTTTCTGGAATGATCTAGGATTATTTGGCTATAAATTTCTTCCATATTCATATTATAAACCCATTACCTTTCTAACATTTAAAAGTTCTTTTGCAAATATTTCTGCTTCTTCTTTGGTATTATAAAATGCAAAGCTTGCACGCGCTGTAGCACTTACTCCAAAATATTTGTGAAGAGGCATAGCACAGTGGTGGCCACTTCTTACTGCAACTCCTTTACTATCAAGGATAGATGCAATATCGTGTGGGTGGATGTCTTCAAAGGTAAATGATAAAACTGCTCCAGTTTTTACATTTTCTGGATAGAATATTTTGATATTTGGAATATCTTTTATTAAACCGTAGGCATAGCGAGCTAGGTCTGATTCGTATTCATAAATCTCATCTACACCAATGTTTTCCATATATTTTATTGCTTCTGCAAGCCCTACTACTCCACCTACATCTTGGGTTCCAGCTTCAAACTTGTAAGGAAGTTCTGCAAAGGTTGCTTCTTGTTCGTAAACATATTCTATCATGTCCCCACCAGTATTAAATGGAACCATGTCTTCTAGTATTTCTTTTTTACCATATAAAACTCCAGTTCCCATTGGTGCAAGAAGTTTATGGCCTGAAAATACTAAAAAGTCACAGTCAAGGTCTGCTACATCAGTTTTTAAGTGTGGGATTAATTGAGCGCCATCTACAATTGCAATAGCTCCTACTTCATGGGCCCAGCCTGTAATTTTTTTAACATCGATGATTTCACTATTTACATTGCTTGCACCTGTAAAGGAAACTATTTTTGTATTTTCATTTATTTTTGCTTTTAAATCATCATAGTCTAGGGAGTAGTCATCATTTAAGTAGGCATAAACTAGGTTAGCCCCAGTTTTTTTTGCTACTATTTGCCAAGGAACTATGTTTGCATGGTGTTCTAAGATTGTAATTAGAATCTCATCACCAGCTTTTAAATTGTTCAAGGCATAGGAATAAGCAATTAAATTTAATGCTTCTGTAGCATTTCTTGTAAAGATCACTTCTTCACGATGAGCTGCTCCTATGTATTCTTTAATATAATCACGAGAATTTTCATAAGCCTCTGTTGCCACATAGCTTAAATAATGGGCTCCTCTGTGAGGGTTAGCATTTTGGTATTTATAATATTTGTCAACAGCCTCAAGAACTTGGATTGGTTTTTGGCTGGTTGCTGCTGTATCTAAATAAATGACTTCCTTACCTAGATTTTTACTATCTAGGTAAGGAAAATCAGCTCTGATTTTTTGTATATCCATTTTAATTCCTTGTATTCATTTGACGAACTATTTCTTTTAGTTCGCCCCTTAAAGATTCATCTTCAATTTTATCAAGGGCTTTTGAGAATGTTGCTTCTAGCATCATTGACTCTGCTTGTTTTTTATCAAAACCACGACTCATGATGTAAAATAACATATCTTTATTTAATCTACCCACACTAGCAGCATGGTTTCCTGCTACTTCTTTTTCTGCACAAAGAAGGATTGGGGCAGTTTTATTTTTTACATTATCTGAAAACATCATTGAGTAATCGCCAATTTTACCATCTGCTTCAAAGCAACCGTGTTTTAAATCAACAACACCCTTCCAGTTTTTATGAGCATTATCCTTTAATGCACCATTAAACATAGCATCGGAATCAGTTTCATTGCCGTAATGGTCATTGTTGGCAAGGATATCTAGGAATTGCTCTTTTTCTTTAAAGTAGATTCCATCCTCAATAACATGAGCTCTATCTCCTTTTAAGATATTTTTAATATTTACTATTGAATAGTCAGCTCCAATTTCAATATATGAAATATCTAAAAGTGCATCTTCTCCTACAATTGTAGTTATAGATTGTAAGTTAGTTGAGCTTTCACCAAAGTTTGTCACTACAACTAATTTTACTTTTGCTTTATCAGCTACATTTACCCTTAATTGAGAGTTTAAATATAAATTTTCTCCCTCCCCTAGGGCTGATATTAAAAATGAAGATTCAGAATTTTCGCGGGCATTGATATCAATGCCTGCTACTAAAATATTATTTTCATCATCAAGTTTTAACTCAATAGATTCAAAATCTTTTTTACCTTCTACATCACGGTAGATGCTAAAGTTTCTAAATTCTTGGTTTTCGTTTTTAGTTTCTTCTGAAAGACCATATTCATAAGCCTTAAAAGCATCGTCTAATTCTTTTATGGCTTGGCCTTCGCTATTTTTAAAGTACTCTTGTTTTTCTTTTAGGGTAAGATTTGTATCAACGTAGTTTAGCCCTTGAGAATTCCAAGTGTACATTCTCATTTCATTTAGTCTACTCATTAACCGTTTGCTCCTTCTAGTTCCATATCTATTAGGTGGTTCATTTCAACTGCATATTCTAATGGTAGCTCGCGGCTAACTGGCTCTGCAAATCCACGAACAATCATTGATTTCGCTTCATCTTCTGGAATACCACGGCTCATTAGATAAAATATTTGTGATTGGTTTAGTGATCCAATTTTTGCTTCATGACCACAGTCTACATCATCGTTTCTAATGTCTAATACTGGAATTGTATCTGATTGAGCATTCTCACCTAACATTAGGTTTTCACAGTCTACTGTAGAACGGCTGCCTTTAGCATTTTTCTTCATTTGAACTAATGATCTAGTCATTGATTTACCAGTTCCAGCTGTGATTGATTTTGTAAGGGCTGTTGAATATGTGTTTGGAGCTAGGTGAATCATTGAGCATCCATTGTCAATGTATTGACCATCAGATGCAAAAGTAATTCCTGTGTATTCTGCGCTTGCACCTTCCCCAGCTAAAACTGATGTTGGGTAAAGCATAGAAACTTTTGATCCAAAAGAACCTGATACCCAAATTACTTTTCCGCCTTCATCAACGATAGCACGTTTGGTATTTAGGTTATACATATTTCTTGACCAGTTTTCTATGGTAGAAAATCTTACTTCTGCATTTTTCCCAACAAAAATTTCTACTGATCCTGCGTGTAGGTTTACTACGTTATATCTAGGTGCAGAACATCCTTCGATAAAGTGAACTTTTGCATTGTCTTCTGCAATAATCATTGTGTGTTCAAATTGTCCTGCTCCTGGAGCATTTAATCTATAATATGATTGAAGTGGAATATCTACTTTTACTCCTTCTGGGACATAGATTAATGATCCACCTGACCATACTGCACCGTGTAAGGCTGCGTATTTGTGAAGTGTTGGTGGGATTGCTCTTTGGAAATATTCTTTAACAAGGTCTTCGTGTTCTTTTAGGGCTGTTGCAAAGTCCATAAAGATTACACCTTGGTCTTCTAAGTGTTTTTGGATAGAGAAATATACTTCTTCACTATCGTATTGGGCACCAACACCTGCTAGAGATTCTTGTTCAGCTTGTGGGATACCTAGTCTATCAAAGGTTGCTTTGATTTCTTCAGGAAGAGCTTCCCAGTTTGATTTTTTATCTGTTTTTGGTTTTACATATGCTGTAATGTCATTAACATCTAGCTCTGATAAATCTGGTCCCCAAGTTGGATTTTCCATTTGGTTAAAGAGTTCTAGAGATTTTAATCTTCTAATTCTCATCCAATCTGGTTCGCCTTTTTCACGAGATATTTCGTTTACGATATCAGCATTGATACCTTTTTCTGTTATCTTATCGTAGGTAAATTCATCTATAAAATCATAGAACCCACGATCAAGTTCTTTTAATTTTTCTTCTATATTGTTACTTGGCATAATTTACACCCATTCGTATCCGCGTTTTTCGATTTCATCCATAAGGCTTGCATCACCTTCGTGTGCAATCTTACCATCTTTGATAACATGAACATAATCAGCTTTGATATTTTCAAGCAATTCTCTGTGATGAGTGATAATAATTACTGCATTATCTTCTGATAAATAATCTTCGATACCCTTACTTACTATTCTTACAGCATCAACGTCAAGACCTGAGTCTGTTTCATCTAGCATAGCAAGTTTTGGTTGTAGCATTTTCATTTGTAATATTTCAGATTTTTTACGTTCACCACCTGAAAAACCAACGTTTACATATCTACCTGCATAATCTTCAGATAAGTTTAGGCTATCCATTTCTTTTGTAAGTTGTTTTGTAAATGCAAGCATTTGTGGTTTTTCGCCTGTAATTTGTTCTTCAGAAATTCTTAGGAAATCATTTAGTTTTACTCCTGGAATTTCATCAGGGTGTTGGAAACTCATAAAGATTCCACGACGAGCTCTTTTATCTACAGATTCTTCTGTGATATCATCGCCCTCAAAATAAATTTTTCCTTCTGTTACTTCATAAACAGGATTTGCCATGATTGTATTCATAAGTGTTGACTTACCAGATCCATTTGATCCCATTACAACATGGACTTCACCTTTGTTTACTGTTAAATCTATACCTTTTAAAATCTCAGTATCTTCAACTGATACATGTAGATTTTCTATTTTTAATAACTCAGACATTTTTACCTCTTCTTTTAAATTTAGTAATAAATCTTCAATTAAAATATACTACTTTACTAGGAATTATCAATTATAATCCTTTACACATTGTACCTTTATTTATGCAATAAAAAAACGAGCCTAGGCTCGTAAATTTTTTTATTGGTTATTTATCTTATTTTCTATAACATCAACAAGAGTTTTTACAGCTTCTTGTTCGTTATCTCCACTAGCTCTTACAATTAACTCATCACCATTAGAAGCACTCATGCTAAGAACTGACATGATTGACTTTGCATTATAACTTCTTCCATTTTTCTCAACTGTGATGTCACAAGGAAATTTCACCGCTGCTCTTATAAAAATTGATGCAGGCCTTGCATGCAAGCCAATTTCATTAGTTAGTATAACTTTTTGCTCGTACATAGTACCTCCTTTTTTAGGTTTTTTCTTATGTAATTATATTACAATATAATCTATGAAAATGCAAACATTTTCCGTGATTTTTTTGTTAATATTTTTAATAAAAGCATATAAAAAGACCACCCTAGCTGGGTGGACTTTTTAACTAGGCTCTTTTTAATAATTCAACTAAGAATTTATAATTTTTCTCTGTTGATTCTATATTTACTCTTTCAGATGGTGAGTGTGCGCCCTCTATTGTTGGTCCAAATGATAGCATTTCTACATTTGGCATAACACCTTTAAATAATCCACATTCTAGACCACCGTGAGTTGTTTCTACTATCATTTCTGATCCAGTTTGTTCTTTCCAAATATCATTGGCAATATCTATTAATTTTGTTTCTTCTCTTTGCCATCCTGTGTAAGGATTGTTTACTTCGCAGTGAGCACCAAATTGTTCAGCAATTTTTTGAGAAATTGCTGCTCTGTTAAATTTAGCAGAGTCAATTGTGATCTAATCATAGATACTATCCTCACTTCATTTTCGTCTTCTTCTAGAATACCTAAGTTTGAAGAAGAAATAACTTCACCTTCATGTTTTTTAATTAATCCATCTGGTAGGGTGTAAAGAGTATTTACAATATTATCTGAAAGTTGTTTTGTCAATACTTCCCCATCAAAACTTGCATCTTCAAGAGTAATTTTTCCATTTGGATCTGTATCTTTTGATTCGTTTAATATATCAGCTATTCTTTGTTCTAATTCTTTTTTAGCAGCGTCTTTATCAGCTACTGCAAAAGTAACTTGGGCTGTGGAGGCAATTGCATTTCTTTTTACTCCACCGTTGATTGATGCAATTTGTACTCCATCAATACCAGCTAAAAGTCTACCAACAGTTTTGATTGCATTTAGGCGTCCTCTGTCAATTTCCATACCAGAGTGGCCACCTTCAAAACCTCTTAGGTCAAGTTTTAAAAATTCGCCTTGGGCAGCTTCTTTTTCTTTTTTAAAGCTAATTTCTAAATCACAACCACCAGCACAGCCGATTGTAAGTATACCATCATCTTCTGTATCGATGTTAATTAAATAATCAGCCTTGATATCTGAAGTATCAAGTTCATTTGCACCAATCATTGAAACTTCTTCACCAGTTGTAATGATTGCTTCAAGTGGCCCGTGAACTACATCTTCATCATCAAAAATTGCTAAAATGTAAGCAACTCCCATACCATCATCAGCACCTAAAGTTGTACCATCAGCTGTTACCCAGCCATCTTCGATTAATAATTTGATAGGGTCTTTGCTAAAGTCATGGTCAGAATCATCTTCTTTTACACAAACCATATCCATATGTCCTTGAAGGGCAATGGTTGGTTTATCTTCGTAACCTTCTGTCGCATCTTTTTTAAATACTACGTTTAAAGCATCATCTTGGCGTACTTCTAGGTTTCTTTCTTTGGCAAAATTTACCAAATAATCAGAAACGGCTTGTTCATTTCCAGAACCTCTTGGAATTTCACTTAATTCACTAAAAAATTTCCAAACTAGTTCAGGTTTTAAATCTTTAATTTCCATTTATATCTCCTTTTTCTATTTAACTAAGTCCTATATTATTTAATACCCAATTTATTTTAAACTTTTGTATATTAACCCCAAGTTTGATCGACCTTGGGGCAAAGGGTTTGCTTTAATTTTAATAATAGGCCTTAGTCCTTAATTTATTATCACTACTATTTTATAGACAAAAGATAATAACTGTCGATATTTAATAAATTTAATTACTTAGTTACATATATTTATTTTTATAACTAATATTGTTCATTAATTCGAATCATGATATAATATATTTAAACATAAGTGTAGGAGTAGATATGAAAGTACATAAAAGAAAAAAATTTGGCTGCTTATCCACTTTGGTAATAATAGTTTTTTTAATAATCATTTTTAATTTCTTAAAAACAAGATACAATGAGGTTTCTTATTACACAGATTCCCCACTAGATCTAATAAGTGAATTATTTAATTTTGGTCTAGGATTTGACCCAGATGGATATAAAACAGATGATAAGAGAATTCTTAAAAATAATTTAAAAAAAGAAGCAAATAGTGGTAATGATAAAGCAAGTTGGATTGTAGATAATTTTGATAATTTAGATGATGCTTTGATTTATCTTGCTGGCAATGACTCCGATACAATTGATTTTGTTTACAACTATCAAAACGGCATTACTAATTTCGAGTTTTTCCCTGGCGAGTCAGTTTTACTAGATCGTAAGACTCCCTACTTTTTACAATGGGACAATAGGTGGGCTTATAATGCCTTAGATGATAAAAATATAGGTTTGTATGGTTGTGGCCCTACAGCTATGGCCATGGTCCTGGCTAGGTTAAATGGAGATATTTCCATAACTCCAGATATAGTTGCCAAAGATGCAGAAGCCTACATGACCTACGGAGGAATTTCATGGGATTTTTTCTCAGATGAGGCCAAGCGATATGGTTATACTATTAGTGAAATCCCCCTAGATGAATATGAATTGATCTATGCCTTAGACCAGGGACCTCTGATCGTCTCTGTAAACCGCGGGTATTTCACCCTTTTTGGTCATATTATGGTCATAGACTCATATAGGAATGGAAAATTTGTCATAAACGACCCAAACAGTATACGCAAGAGTCAAAAATCTTGGTCTTATGATGAGATTTCTAATCAAATCGCTAAAATTTGGCTGATAAAGTAAAAGTGAACCCAATCTTAGGTTCACTTTTGCCTTATATATTCATTTATAATTTGATTTTTATCCCTAATTATTTTCTCAATATTTTCCCTATAGTCTTTCATATTGCGAGCGTTCCTGTATTTTTTACCATTCATAAGCTTGCTATTAGCATTCATACCCAAGCCTATAACATTCTCTATTTCTTCATTGATAATTATATTGTATCTTTGGGCAGTATTTGCCTTTTGATAGCCAACATTTTCTAGGTTGCTGATAATATTTTTTTGGCGATAGAGATAGTAGGGTTTATAAGAATTTTTTTCTGTAAATCTTTTTATAGCTTCATTTATAGCAAGGGCATCATCAATAGATCCCTTTTTGTTTTTTTCCTTATACTTACTGCCAGATTTTGTAGCCAAGGCATGGAAGGTAATATTATCGGGAGTCAATTTTTCTAGAATATCAAAGTTTTTTATAAAGTCTCTGCTAGTTTCTCCTACCAACCCTACTATAAAATCCATATTAATTATAAATCCTAAATCAGAGGCTAGGTCATACATTTTTAGAAAATGATCCATATCTTGGATCCTACCCACAGATTTTATAATTTTTTCATTAAAGGTTTGGGGATTTAAAGATATCCTGTTCACACCATTTGCCTTCAGTATTTCTAATTTTTTTCTATCAAGTGTATCTTCACGACCTGCCTCAAAAGTAAATTCTTTATAGGTAAACTTATTATTTATAGCAGTTAAAAGTTTTTTTAAATCCACATGGCTAATATAAGAGGGAGTCCCACCACCGATATAAATAGTATCTAAATTTTCTGGCAGATTTGTCTCGTTAATTTCTTTTATTAAATACGAAACATACTCGCTCTTATCGTGGTTGGGTCCTATTATAGTTGGATAGGAGCAATATTCGCATCTAGTTGGGCAAAAAGGAATATTGATATATAAATTAAAATTATCTTTATCAAATTCTAATTTTTCTTGCTGATTTTCTACATCTACCAATAACTTTATTTTCTCATCAGAAACAAAATATTTTTCTTTTATCTGATTTGGACTTTGTTTTTGCAAGAGTTTGGATGGTTTAGACCCGGTGAGCAAGCCCCATGGAGATTTATAATCATTTACTTCCACTAATATGTTATACAATGTACCCTTAAGCTGATAATTATCCTTATAAGAATAAACTTGTCCACCATATTTAAGCTCATCATCTAAAATAATAAGCTCACCATCATCGGCAAAAATAATTTCCCTATCATCATAAAATATATTTAAAATATCATATACAATTTTTCTTTTATTTTCATTAGCTAAGTAAATTTTCATGGGATGATTATACTTATTGTTGGTAAATAAAAACAGGCTTTCATAGGGAAAACCTGTCTACTATTTAAACATATAAACCTGCGCCTGGCCCTAGAGGTAATTTAAATATCATCCAAGCTATTATTAATATTGTCCAGAATATCAAAAACGCAATTGAATATGGAAGCATGGTGGAAATAAGAGTTCCAAGCCCGCTTTTTTTATCATATTTTTGCATAAATACTACTATCATTGCAAAGTAGCTCATAAGTGGACTGATGATATTTGTAGATGAATCAGCAATTCTATAAGCCATTTGAGTTAATTCTGGTGAAAGACCTAACTCAAAGAACATAGGTACAAAAATCGGTGCCATAATAGCCCATTTTGCGGAGGCAGATCCCATAAATAAATTTAAGAATGCTGTTAGCAAAATAAACAATACTATAAGTGGGATACCTTTTAAACCAATATTATTTAAGAAGTTTGCTCCATTTACAGACAATATAGTACCAAGGTTTGAGTAGGCAAATAGCGCCACAAACTGTGCAGCAAAAAATGCTAATACTAAATATCCACCCATTGACTCCATAGATTTTGTCATAGCCTTTACTAAATCGTTTGAATCTTTAATAGTACCTACGGTTTTACCATATACTGCTCCCGGAATTAAGAAAAGTAAAAGTAAGGCTGGGATAAGACCATGAGCTAAGAAATTATTTATATTCACATCACCATATTTATCTGGCTCTTTTAAAATTGCATTTTCAGGGAACATTAAAAATCCTAAAACAATTAAATAAGTAACTAAAGCAATTAATGCTCTTCTAAGCCCTTTTTTCTCTATATCTGTAACCTCAGATCCGGTATCATGGGCACTAATATTTTTATACTCACCAAGGTTTGGTATAACTACAAGCTCAGTTATAAGAGTTCCTATTATAGTTAGCCAAACTGTAGAGGCAATTAAGAAAAACCAGTTTCCTGTAACATCAATTGTTGCATCGATATTTGCTGCCCTTAAGGCCTCGTTGGTAAGTCCTGATAAAAGTGCATCAGTTGGTCCAAAAATTAAGTTAGCTGAAAATCCTCCAGAAACTCCTGCAAAGGCAGCAGCAAGACCTGCTATTGGGTGTTTGCCAGCTGAAAGAAAAATCATAGCACCAAGAGGAATAACAACTACATAACCTGCATCAGATGCTATATTTGAAATAATACCTACAAAAACCACTGTAGCTGTAAGAACTACCGATGGTACATTTGATAAAAGTTTTTTAAGTCCTGCATCAAAAAATCCCGCATACTCAGCAACTCCTACACCTAACATTGCAACTAATACTGTTCCTAAAGGTGCAAAACCTGTAAAGTTTGTAACAGTAGTTTGGAAAATATGTCTAATACCCTCAGCATTTAACAATGGAACAGCCGATATTTCTACAACTTTTCCTTCTCTGGCATCAAAAAAAGTCTACAGAAACTCCGTTCATATAACAAATTTGGGCAACCACTGCTAGAATTACAATCATTATTACAAAAATCATTGCCGGGTGCGGCAGGGCATTACCCACTCTTTCAACCCACGCTAAGAATCCTTTTGATTCTTTAGCTTGGATTTTAGTTTTTTTATTATCCATAATTCCTCCTAATCAATGAATTTATATAAAAATATATTTATATTTTATTCCTTTATTAGATAAGTCAAATAATAAGCAATTATATTTTCTTCATTAAATTAGTAAAGTGATAAAGCTATAAAAAAACTAGCATAATGCTAGTTAAAAAATAATTTTTATTTTAAAAATTGATAGGCCCAATTTTTGTCGATTTTCTCAGCCCTTTCGCTTGAAAAAAGTCCCTCGTACTGACCTACTATCTTATCATATACTTCCCTTACAAAAGCTAGGGTGTACTCTCTACCATCAGTGGTTTTAATTAAAAATGTATTGCCATCTACTAGTCTAAATGAAAGCACATCATCGTGATTAAAGGCGAGTTCTTCACTTTCTAGTAGGATGTATTTCATAATTTCAACGGCTTTATCAGATAAGTAGTTTTCAAAAATTACAATTTTTTCACGTAATTCTTCGATATCACTTGTCATCCTTGTAAGGTACTTTTCTTGCTCTTGTTTATGATATCTATCAAGTAAAGATAAACTTGATACAAAGGCAAGTCTAGCTTTTTTATCTACAAATTGTGGGTCATTTACTAGCATAAATTTAATTTCATCATCTGTATAGGCAAATCTATAATTTAATATAAATTCATGTCCACAATTTGGGCAATGTTGGATGCCAAATTGATTAGCTAGTATCAGTTCTCTATCAGTTGTAGCAGAAAATACTGCTGTGTTTAATTCGCTTTCAAAAGATTGGCCACAAGCTGGGCAAGTTATTCCAAATATTTTTTCTCTAGTTTGCATATTCCACCTAAAATTCTATAATTTGTATTCCTAGTTCAGGATCTGTTTGTTTTTCTAATTTACCATCTATTAAGTCTATAAATATTTCTACTGTAAAGGAGCAGATAGCCTCTCCCAGGTGACCACCTATGACTTTTGAATTCTCATTTGCACAAGTAATGTGGGTGTGAACCACCTTTTTATCTTCAAAAGTTGTTATATTGCCTATTAATGAAGTTATTTCTAAATTTTCCTTGTGAATATCCCAAGTATAGTCATCATCACCTGGCTTCATTAAACCAATTTTTAATTCATTTACAGCTCCTATTCCTTGAAAGTGAGCTGCCGAGATATTTGCTTCATTGGCAAGTTTTTCAAGTGATTCTATAATCTTTTCACCTTTTTTAAGCCTAAGTACAATTTTATTATCAAATCTCTTATAATCCATAAAGTCACCTCTTAAAAAGATAGATACCCAATAATGGGTTAACTACTCAAATTTGACTGCTTTTAAGAGTGGAATCGCAATTATTGATGCAAAAATTACAGATATTATCCCATTTGTAAAAGAAACACCAGCTTTTTGAACAAGCTCTACCATGCTAGCTTCGTAAGTTAGGTTAAGGATGTAATAATTTTTGATGAATGTTTTTGCTAAATAAAGCACAATATAGGTTAATTGGCCCAAGATAGATGCAAGGACGATATTTGCTTTACTTTCTCTATTGGATCTTTTATTAAAAACAAAGCCTGCCACAGCTGCCATGGCAAATTTATTTATAAAAGTAGTTGGAGCGGATGTAAAATAAACTGGATCAAATAAATCAAATAAAGTTGGCCCAATTCCTGCCGCAAGTCCACCATAAAGCGGTCCTAAAATAATACCGGATAAAAGACAAAATACATTTCCCAAATGAAAACGAGTATTTCCAAAAGGAGTTACCAAGGGAATTTGCAAGTAATTAGAAACAAAGGTAAGGGCAGCAAAAAGCCCTACGTAGGTAAGTTTTTTTGTTGTTAATTTTTTCATAAAGCCTCCTAAGTTAATAGTATAACACATAAACTTCCGGTAAAATTAAAATGAGGTGATATAATGAGCGAAAATTTAGGACCAATACATTACATGATGTATGAGAAAATAAAATTTCAAGATGAGATTACAAATTATTTATTAGAAGGTGATACCAGTGAGGTTGATAAATTAAATAAACCAGTATCAAAAGAACCTTTAGAAAATCTAATTGACCAAGCTAATATCCATGGGTGGTTAGATTCAAAAATAGATGTAGTTGAAAATAGGTTAAACTATGCTTTAAACAATAGCGAAAATACCAAAGAAAAAATGTATGAATTTGGTAAAGAAAATGCTAAAGGCAAAAATTTTGATGATTTTAATAGCGTATTTAGTGATTTAAATATGCTTTTATTAGACGGTATGCCTTGTGATAGGGGTTTATCTGCCCAAATAGATGATAAGGGAGATTTATATTTAATAACTAACACCAATCTTCATAGTAAATATGAAAATCAAAATATAAATCCAGAAGATGCAAGGGACAATACCTGTGCTGGAGGCCATGACCATGACCACCACGAAAGCTTTGAAGTATCCAGCAATGATAATATAGATTTAAAAAAAGAAAATTCTAGCTATCATGACTATAGGTATGAGTTTTTAAAGGGATATTTTTCTGCTAGTCCATATGGTGTAGAAATGGTAAATGGTATAAATTATCGTATTTATCCCAAAAATTAATTATTGGTAAAAAATGAGAAACGATTTTAACAACAATAGAAAATTAATATTTAGAATGCTAACTGATTCTATAATAGTAGGGGCCATAGCCGGCCTCTTCTCTGTACTTTATAGGTTTATCATTTCAAGAATAGGCCCTTATAGGGAGTCTTTGTATACTAATTTTAATTTTAAATCTGTACTTATTTTAATAATTATGGCTATAATTATTTCATTTATCATAAACCGATTATTAAAGTGGGCTCCCCTTTCTGGCGGAAGTGGTATTCCTCAAATCCGTGGAGAAATCCTAGGGAAATTTAAGATGGATGAGTGGCCAACTATTATTTCGAAAATTGTTGGTGGCAGCCTTGGCAATCTTATGGGTTTTTCCCTTGGTAGAGAGGGCCCATCTATACAAATGGGTGGAGCAAGTGCAAAATTTGTAGGTAAAGTTTTAAAAAGACCACCCGATGAAATAAAGTATATGATAACAGCAGGAGCAGCAGCAGGCCTTGCTGCTGCCTTTAATGCTCCAATGGCAGGTTGTATTTTCGCAATAGAAGAATTACATAAATCGTATTCAAAATTTGTTCTTCTTCCTGCATTTATAGCATCTATAGTAGCAAATTATGTATCTTTTGTAATAATGGGTGCTGAATCTTCATTTACATTTGCAGTTATAAAATCACTTCCTATGAGCCTTATATGGGTTGCAATATTAGTGGGAATCCTGACTGGGCTAGTAGGCAGTTTTTATAATCTAATGATAGTCAAATTTCAAGACTTATTTAAAAAAATTAATTCAGACATTTTAAAATATTCCCTACTAATGGGTGTTACAATTATCCTTGGCTTTTTATTTTTTGAAGCAACTGGCGGCGGCCACAGCCTTTTAGAAAAAATGTCCGAAACCAGATTTTCTGTAAATTATATACTAGCAATCCTTATAGCAAAACTCTTTTATACTACATTTTGCTATGGATCAGGTGTGCAAGGAGGTATCTTCCTCCCAGTTCTTGTAATCGGAGGATCGTGTGGTGCTTTAGTTTTTGCAATGCTTGAAAAAGGAATAAATCTAGACCAATATTATATAAATTTTATAGTTTTAGGAATGTCAGGCATCCTAGCGTCAGTGGTAAGAAGTCCAATACTATCTGTAATCTTAGTTTCAGAAATGATATCAAGCTTTGAGCACTTATTAGGCATAGCAGTAGTAGTTATTGTTTCTTATTATGTAGCAGAAGCCTTAAAAGTTGAACCAATTTATGATACACTTTTTGAAAGACAATTAAGAAATAAAAACCTACTAGTAACTCATGAAAGAGATTTATCTAATTACTCTGTACTTGAGTACACTATAACGGATGGGCTTGATGTAATAAATAAAAAGCTTAAGGAAATAAAATTCCCAAGGCATATTCTAATAATATCTATTGAAAGAGATAACCATGAATTCGTTCCAAATGCAGAAGATAAAATTTTACTAGGTGATAAAATAACTGTCTTGATAGATGCAAAAGATGCTCTAGAAATAGATGAGTATTTGAAAATCGAATAAATATATTTAAACAAATAAAAACGAGCCTAGGCTCGTTTTTTATATGCCACTATTCTTTAAAATAGCTTGTGCTTTTTTTATAGTATCTTTTTGAATTTGAATTAGCCTATTAATTTCTTTACCACGCTGTTTGGCAAATTTAGGCATAGTTCTCATTAAAATTTTCGCACCTTCTATAGATTGCTCTGCTTTTTTGATAGATGCTTTAAGTTTTTCTATTTTTTCATTGCCATAATTTTTATTACCAAAAAACATGGTGTAATTTCCATAATAGTTTGTTACCGCCTGGTTTAAATTTGTTTTTTCTCCAGCAATGATTGCATAAGAATAAACTTCTTCTCCCACCGGTTTAACCTCAGCAAAGCCAAATTCTACTTTACTAGGATCTATTAAAAGTCTTAATTCATTTTTAAGTTCAATAGTTTTATAATAAGGAATAGTCATATCTCTAATGATATCAAAGATTTGCCTGGTAGCTATACTGTAACCATCCGAGTAATATCTAAACTCCATACCTGGGTGGTCTATTTTAGATGTACCAGCATAAACAAAGGATGAATTATCTGGTCTTCCATTTTCTGTATCTTCCATAAGATTTTCATAGGCTCTCTGGATAGCAATTTTTTCGTATTCTGTGTTCCAATATACATTATTTATGTATTCTTCTTTTGTAAAACCTTCTTGTGCTGCTACGGTCTGAATGGTCGATGTAGGGCTCCACGTTCCATCATAGGTAAAGTAAAAATTACCTTCCCAAGCTTCTTTTCTAATTCTTCTAACACCTTCTAAAAAATCATTTTTTAACACCTCATCTTGCCTAAGTTGTACTTCATCTTCTATATATGTACTATTTGGCATATTTACATTTAAATCCAAGATAGGAGCGCTACTACTTGCAAAACTAGGATTTGCCCCTAAAAAGCTAAAGGTAAGGGCCAGGGCTGCAATTTTAAGAACCTTTTTCATAATTCCTCCTTATAGATGATACTTCACTATATTAATGCCCCATAGAGTTTTTTTTAAACACAAAAAAGCGAGAAAATATCCCGCTTTTAAAAATAATATTATCTGCCATTTGCTCTTAAAAAAGCTTCTGCCTTGCTGATAATAGCTTTCTGATTTTCAATTAACCTACCAAGTTCGTATCCATATTTTTTTCCAAAGTTTGGCATACTATTAGTTAAAATTTCAGCTCCAGCTATAGTTCTTTTAGCTTCTTTAACAGAGACTTCTAGTTTATCCAAAGTTTCTTTTGAAAGTTTTTTATTATTTTTATTACCGATATGCATTTTATATTGTCCAACATATTCGGTATCTTTATCAACTTCATATGGTTGTATATCTACTGGTTGCATTAATAAGACTGCATAAGATTTTCCTGTATTAGGATTATAAACTTCCCCATATCCAATTTCTTGTGGATAATCTTGAATTAGAATATGAGCAGCAAAATTATTTTGATTATAAATACCATTAGATTCTATAAGATAGTCGTAAGATGTTTTTCCAAATTCATCTTTATTGTGTAACCATGCATCAAATGCTTTCTTAGGAGTTATTTCATTTACATCAGAAACCCATATATCAAATACAGCATCATATCCTATATTCTCTGATTTTAATGTACTTATTGAGGATCCATCAGGTCTTTGAGAGTCACCATTAGTTAAAGTGTACTCATAGGCTCTTTGGATAGCTAATTTTTCTAGTTCCTCATTATATATAAATCTATATTCATAACCTTTGTTAGAAGTTTGCCATCCTTCATCACTATCAGGATCGTATAAATCTTGGACATTCATGCTTGTGTACCCATCAGCAGAATATGGAGCATTTTCATCCCAAGCTCTTTTTCTTATAGCTCTGATATAGCTCATAACTTCTTCTCTTGTAGCTTTACTTTGGTTTAAAGTTACTATATCCTCTCTGTATGGACCACATGGTAAAGTAACTCCTAAGTCTAATTCCTTTACCTGACTTGATGCAAAACTTACATTGTTGGCATTTACTATGCTACCTCCTAAAAAAGAGAACGAAATAGCTAGGGCTGCTGCAGTAACTTTTTTGAAATTTTTCATAATGTCTCCTTATATCAATTTATTATATTAATATAATAATCAATTAATCTATAAAATAACATAATTATGACTTATAATTTTATATTTATTTACTTTTTTAAAAATAAAGTGTTAATCATTTACAATTTCTCTACCGTTAGCTATTAATATCTTTTCCGCTCTTGCTATAATTTGGTATTGTTTTTCTATTAAATTTTGGATTAATTCTCTGTTGATTGTTGAGAACTTTGGCATGATTTGAATTAATAATTCTGCTCCTCCTATGGAGGTTTTTGCATTTTCCAAGGATTCTTCTAGCCTATCTAGGTAAGCACTAGGTATTTGATTTTCTACTGGCTTTTCTTCTATTTCTTCATTAGGGATAGGGGTTTGTGGAGAATCTAGATTTTCTTCTAAGTTTTCTTCCTCTACTTTTTCTGAGTTTTCTATTTCTTCATCAAATATTTCTTCTAAGGCTTCTTGATTATTTTCTTGGTCGATATCTTCTCTGCTTGTTGAATTTTCTGATCCTTCTGTTTCATTTTCTCCTACCATGCCATTATTATTTCTATCATCCATAAATGGATAAAGATAGCTTTGACCTTTTACAACTGGTAGAGAATGTCTGCCGTAATCTTTTACTTCTTTTATTGTAAGCCAACCATTATTATTTTTGTTCATGGCATCAAGTTCTAATCTTTGTTCATTAGTTAGATTTACGTAGGCTTGTCTTGTTCTACTAGATCTATAAAATCCAGAGTTTGTATTTACACCACTTGCAAAGCTTGGATTTATTAAGGTACTGGTTAAAATAGTAAGGGCTAAAGTTTTTGGTAATATTTTTTTTATTTTCATATCTTCTCCTTTAAATATTTATTATTAATAATATTTTAGCATATTAATTAATAAAAAAACATATTTATATAAAAAAAAAGACAGATATACTCTGTCTTTTTCTTTGGTATTAATATTTTGCTAAAATCTTTTCAGCTTGGTCAATTATTTTTTGTGAATTTTCTATTAATTGGTTGAGTTTTGCCCCGTTTTCTTTGGCAAATTGTGGCATGGTTTTCATTAATAGTTCTGCCCCTGCTATGGTTCTTTTGGCATTAATTACTGAATTTTTTAATTTTTCAATACTAGCTGCAGATAATTCTGTTGTTTTTGCTGGTGCTACTGTTTTATTATCTGCTTTTGGAGCATTTTTAATATCTCCTGCATAAATATTAAAATTCCCTACTAAGTTTGATGATGCTTGGTTATTGCCTGCAATAGCAAAATCAAATATTCCAACTCCATAGTTCCACTTAGCATTTGTATTTAGAGCTGCAAAACCGATGTGTCTTAATTCTGGGTCAAGTATTATGTGTAAGTGACCATTGTCAGAATTTGATACACCCTTAGTTTCTTTTAATAAATCATATTCTGACTTATTATTTTTTCTTTTGGATGGTTCGTAAGACCATTGGCCAAAAGATTTTTTTGGACTTTGACTATCTGTGCTTGATGCCAAAATTTCTGCACTTGGTTGGATGCCATTTAGAGAAATAACTGTGTAATTATCACTTCCATCTGGTCTTTGATGGGATAGTCCTGTTAAGGTTTGTTCATAAGCTCTTTGAATAGCAATTTTTTCTAGTTCTGTTGACCAGGTTAAGCCATTTACATAAGCTTCTTTGCTGGTATAACCATTTGCTCTAGCTACATCTTGTAAGCGCTCACCTTTAATGTTTGCATCGGCATCTAGGGTATATAAAATATTTTCATCCCATAATCTTGATCTAATAGCTCGTACTTCATCTAAAACTTGATTTTTAAGATTTTCATCTTGCTTTAAATTAAAAGTTCCTTCACTAAAGTTAATATTTCCTGTATTTTCTACTAAATCTAATCTAGGTGCCGCAAAGGCTGGGCTTGCTCCTAAAAGAGTAAAGGAAAGAGCAAGAGATAGGGCTATTTTTTTACAATTTTTCATAAGATTCTCCTAAAATATTTATTTCATATATATTATTATATACCATATTTTTAGCAAAACTTATCTAAATTTCCATTTTTTATTTTTTATGGGTCAGGTTATACTTTTCCCTTAGATCAAAGTCAGTTCTATTTACTACAATTGCAGATATAACCCCTATCATAGTATCAAAAGTCCTATTAAAGGCAAAAAGAAATGGAAGATTTACTTCTTTGCCATGATTTATAGTTATGGATAAAAAAACTATGGCCATAATAGAAACTGCTTTCGGTTTATTTGCCATGGCCATAATCCAAATTATTAGGGAAGATATAAAGCTGATTAAAATTAGTTCAATAGGCTCTGGTAGGTAATTTGCAGGAACTATTAAAAGATAGGCTAAGCCACAAATACCACCTAGCATAGTACCTATTATTCTATTTATACCTATTTCTCGACTACCTTCTACATCAGATTTTAAACAAATAATTGCAGCAATCGCACTATAAAATGGTAAGCCCTCTCCTGGCCTATAGGCTGATATAAACATAGCAAGGATAACTGCAACAAAAGTTTTAATTATTCTTAATCCTGGAGGTTTGATTTTCATAGGCTGCCTAGAAGAAAATCATAAAAGGCTTCTTCATTTACCCTAGTAACTCTATAATTTTTCTTTCTGCTATTAGTCCTATAAAGGCTACCCGCTTCCCCTTCAAGGTCGCTGGTAATAACACCAAAGCCTGATTCTTCAAAGATAAAGGCTTCTGGAGCCTGGGTTAGGTATAAAAGGAGTGGCGCTCTTAATAGTCTATTTTCTAAAGGTTTGTTTTTAAATTCATTTAAAATAATGTCTAGATTTTTATCTTTACCATAAAGTTTAGCAATTAAATCATCTGAAAGAAGTAGCCCATTTGCAATCTCAAATGGCAATAAAAATAAATCTATGCTGGTATTTAATATTTTGTCAGCAGCTTCAGGATCGTCGATAAAAGTTCCTGATACACTGCCATCTGTTTCACCGCCTAGGATAAAAATATGAGAAATAAGATCTTCTATCTCTGGAGCTTCTTCCAAAGCTTTAGCAATATTTGTTAGCCCTGATGTAGCGATTATATCAAGCCTCCCGCAATCTTCTGCCTTATCAATTATATTTTCATAAGCTGGCATTTTTTCTATATAATCCTTAGTTGTAGAAAAAATTTCCTTATCCAAATGATGGTAATCACTAAAAGGTTTGCCAGCAGCAACTGGTAAAAATAGACCTTCTTCAGTAGAAAGGCCTACAATATTTTCTGCTGCTAAAACTGGGTTCATTTCGCCATCAGATGTAGACATACCAAGAATTTCAAAATTAAAAGATTTAAAGGCCATATAAGTCATAAGAGCCTCATCTTTTGCAAAATTTGTATCTATATATAAAAAAGGTTTTTCGTATTCCATAATTCCTCACTTTTTTCTACTATACTAAGACCATAAAAATTTACCATTTTCTTTATATATTGTATATTATTTTAACCAGTTTTATAAGAGATAAAAAATATTATCGTTAATAGTACTTCTTATGTATTTCCAAATCTGGTAGTTCTAATTTAGAAAAAAGATTTAAAAAAAGGATTTTGTTTAGATTTAATAGTATATAAGAATAATAATTGCTCCAATATACGTTTACAAATACATTTCTAAAACTAAATAGTCCATTAAAAAAGCACCACAGGATAAATTTCTAGTGGTGCTATTTATTTTCATTTTTTGAATTTACTATCATATCTATTAAATAGATAAGGGCAAATCCTAGCATAAAGTATCTATAGTACTTATAAGAATCTTCTACTAAGAATTCGAATGATACGTATATCGCTAGATAAACTAAAGAAATTATCAACATTATTTTACGATTTTTATTCATTCTCATCCTTTCTTTATAAAAAAAGATGCGAAGCAACTCGCATCTTTTTTAGTTTTCAGCATCTGAATATTCTTTTAGTTTTCCTAAGGCTTGGTTTTCTATTTGCCTTATCCTTTCTCTGGATAAGTCATAGATAGATCCTATTTCTTCTAGGGTTTTTGGTTTTTCGTTATCTAGGCCGTAGCGGTAGATAATTATTTGGCGCTCACGTTCTGTAAGCTGGTTTAGAGCTTGCATTAGGAAATTTTCCATATCACGCTCTAAAATAAGCATATCAACAGGAGTTGATTCATCCCCTACCATATCCATTAGCTCATCTCCTGTGGAGTCTTCACTGTCTAGGTTGATATTTAATGATGTAGAGTTTACTTGGTTGCGGTTTATTAAAAACAAATCGTCTGCTTGTTTTTTATCTATACCTTCTTTTTCTAGAATTTTGTATATTTCTTCATCACTTGCTTCTGGATTGGCCTTTAAAATCTGTTTTAACTTATTAAGCTTTAGATATTTTCCTGCTGGTATCCTTATTGTGTGGCCTTCTTTATTGATAGCTTTTCTTATTGCCTTATCAATCCATTTGTAAGCATAGGTTGTAAATTTGTAGCCTAGGGTTAGGTCAAATTTTTCTGCTGCACGAATCATACCAAGCATTCCTGATTGAACTAAATCTTCTAAGTCAAGATCATTACCGTGGGATCTATAAAAGTATGAAGCTCTACTTCTAACTAACCCTTGGTTTTTTTCGACAAGAGCTGCTAAAGCATTTTGGTTACCTAATTGAAATTGTTCTACAATTTCTTCATTAGTTAGATCAGACATTTTCATCATATCGCTACGAGTTATTGGTGTGATGGCTGTGGATTCGCTTCTTTTTACTTTGCTTTCTTCCTCATCATCATCTTCATCAATATCTTCTGTTTCTTCGATATCGTCTTTTTCTTCATAAACTTCATCTTCTTCGATTACTTCTTCCTCGATAAAGTCTACTAATTCTTCCTTTTCTTCATCAGATAGTTCTTCTAAGACACTATCTATTTCTTCTACGCCCATATCCTCGGCGTTAAAGAAATCACGTATCTTATCAACTATCCTTTCATCTTTTAAATTTATTTTATCCATATGTCACCCTTATTTGAATTTATTTTACCTTTAAATCTTAATCGTTATCCAAATCTTTTCTGATTTGGTCAATTTTTTCTATCATTTCTTTGGATAAGGGAAATGAATTGAAATTTCTATTAAAATCTCGCTTTTTGTTACGACTTATTTTTCTCCTATTGTTAAACAATTCTGCCCTTAGTTCAGTTGATGTCATCCTTGTAGCTCCCTTGTTTGAAGCTAGAACTTGAATTTGCCCATCATCTGTTACTACTTTTAGATTATGCTTGCGCCCAATTTTTAAAATTTGCTTTTCTATATAGGTATCAGCTGTCTGGTATCTTTTTGTATATACAATTTTCATCCCATATTTTTCTGTAATAGTTTCTTTTGGCCTATCAAGGTTATAGGCATCAAAAACTATTACAATCTCTTCCCCAGACAAGGACTTATATTCTGCTAGCTCATCTATTAAATTTTCTCGGGCAGTTTCTAGGGATGTTTTTGAAATATCACTTAAGTTTGGCCAAGAGTTTATAACATTATAGCCATCTATTATTGTGATATTTCTTCTAATTAAAGCCATTTTGCCTTAAAACCTCATATATACTTAAAGCTGATGCTACTGATGCATTTAGTGAATTTACCTTCCCTAGCATTGGGATTTTTACTAAAACATCACAATTTTCGCGGACAAGTCTACTTAGACCATCGCCTTCATTGCCTACAACTAAAGCAACTTTGCCTGATAAATTTGTATCTGCAATTGTTTCACTAGCTTCACCTGCTAGGCCATAAACCCAAAAACCATTTTCTTTTAAAGCTTCTATGGTTTGGTTTAAATTTGTTACCATAGCGACTTTTATATTATTAATAGCTCCAGCACTTGTTTTATAAACTGTTGGATTTACCTTAGCTGAGCGGTGTTCTGGGATGATTACCCCATCAAAACCAAAACTTTCTGCAGAGCGAATTATCGCTCCAAGGTTGTGTGGATCTTCAATTTTATCTAAAAGTATCAGTCTTTTGGCATCATTTAAATCATCAAGGCTTGCGTATTTGTAGCTATCTACCTCAATCATTACGCCCTGATGATTCATATCTACATTTTCAAAAAAATTTTTGTCAACGTATTTGATTGGCACATTGTTTTTAGTAAGCTTATCAACAATTTTGCCTACTATTGGAGTTTTTTGATCCATGATGTAGGCCTTGTGAATATTAAGGCCCGCATCAATGGTTTCTAAAACTGGTTTTCTACCATAAATTTTATCCATTAGATAAGCTCCCATTTTACACCCTCACGGGTATCTTTAATTGCTACTCCCATAGCTGATAGCTCATCACGGATGGCGTCTGCTTTTTCAAAGTCTTTTTCTTTTTTGGCAGCGTTTCTTTGTTCAATTAAATCTAAAATTTTTGCTTCATCTACTTCTGCATTCACTTTTTGGCGGTTTTCTATACCTAAAACTTCTTCAAGTTCTAAAATTCTATCTAAAACTGCTTTTATAAGTTGCTTGCTATTTTCAGATGAAACCTTGGTATTGGCAAATTTTACTAGATCAAATAATACTGTAATACCATCTGCTGTATTTAAATCATTATCCATTACTTCAATAAATTTATTTTCAAATTCAGCAAGCTCATTTAATAGACTTTGCTCATCATCAAATAATTCGTTTTCGCTAGCATTTGTTGCTAAATCTTCTAATCTAAATACTGCATTATTGATTCTATCTAGGGAATTTTTAGCACCTTCTATGATTTCACGAGTAAAATTAATTGGTTGACGGTAATTGGTTGTTAAAAGCCAAAAACGTATAACCATTAGGTCATATTCTTTTTTAATATCGTGAAGGGTAAAGAAGTTTCCAAGAGACTTACTCATTTTTGTTCCGTCTACTTGAATCATCCCGTTGTGCATCCAATAGTTTGCAAAAGTTTTTTCATTTAGTGTTTCTGATTGGGCAATTTCATTTTCGTGGTGAGGGAATTCTAAGTCTTCTCCACCAGCATGAATGTCGATTGTTTCTCCCAATATTTTTTTATTCATAGTTGAGCATTCGATATGCCAACCTGGACGACCAAATCCCCATGGAGAATCCCAAGAAACTTCGCCTTCTATTTTCGTTTTCTTCCAAAGGGCAAAGTCTGCTGGACTTTCTTTTTTGCTCGCCTGATTATTATCTAATCTGTTGCTTGCTCCATGAACTAATTCTTCTATATTTTTGCCTGATAATTTTCCATAATTATCTGCTTTTGATACTCTAAAATAAACATCTCCATCTACTTCATAAGCTGCACCTTTTTTGATAAGCTCACTTACAAATTCTATAATATCATCCATTACTTCTGTAGCACGTGGGTGGATAGTATTTGCTTCATCTAAGTTTAAATCATGAGCATCTTCCATAAATGCAGCTATATATCTGTCTGTAACTTCTTTTGTAGAGATATTTTCTTCTATAGATTTTTTAATTATCTTATCATCAACATCTGTAAAGTTTACTACATAGGTAATGTCATAGCCTCTGTATCTTACATATCTTCTAAATGTATCAAATACTACTAGAGGCCTTGCATTTCCTATATGCATATAATCATAAACAGTGGGCCCACAGACATACATTTTAATTTTGTTTTTTTCTATTGGTACAAATTCTTCTGTTTTTCTTGTGAGCGTGTTATGAATTTTCATTTAAAAATTTTCCTTTACGTAATTAAGTCTTTGTGCTATTTTCTCTTTACCCATTAATACCATAACAGATGATAAGTCTGGGCCGTGTACTGATCCTGTGATTGCCGCTCTAACTGGGAACCAAAGATTTTTGCCTTTGATACCTGTTTCTTTTTGTAGAGTTTTCATAATTGATTTTGCAAAATCAGCATCAATTTCATCTACTTCTGCTAATTTTTCTAAATAAGCATCTACTAATTTTTTGCTATCTTCTTCTTTTAATACTTCTCTTGCTTCTTCTTGCCAGTTTATTTCACTATCAGCTAGGAAGTAATTTTGAGATAAACTTGGTGCATCAGAGAATTTATCAATTGCTGATTGCCATGTTTCTGCAAGTAAGTTTAAGTCTTCATCTGAATAATTTTCATCGATTAACCCAGATTTTACCATAAATGGTTTGATTTTTTCAGCTAATTCTTCTACTGATAGGTCACGAACATAGTGGCCATTTACCCAGTCTAGTTTTCTCTTATCAAAAACTGCACCAGTTTTATTTACCCTATCAAAATCAAATTGTTTTGCTAGTTCTTCCATAGTAAAGATTTCTTCTTCACTATCTGGTGACCAACCTAGGAGGGCTAAGAAGTTTATAAGTCCTTCTGGTGTATATCCTTCTTCTATAAAGTCTTCTACCATACCATCGCCATTACGTTTTGAATATTTTTTGTGATCTTCGTTTAGTACGGTTGGTAGGTGGATATATTCTGGAGCATCCCAGCCAAAGGCTTCGTATAGGTAAACGTGTTTTGGAGTTGATGATATCCATTCATCACCACGAACTACGTGAGTTATTTTCATTAAATGATCATCCACAACTACTGCAAAGTGATATGTTGGGAAGCCATCACGTTTGATTAAAACTTGGTCATCCATATCATCTGTATTGAAAGTAATTTTTCCTTTAATTTTATCTTCAAATGAGATATCACGATTTTTTGGTAGTTTTAATCTAACTGTGTATTCTTCACCATTTGCTACTCTTTGTTTTGCTTCTTCTAGTGGGATAGATCTGCAAAGTCCATCATATTTTGGTGTAAGACCATCAGCTTTTTGTTGGTCACGTACTTTATCGATTCTTTCTTGAGAGCAGAAGCAGTAATAAGCCTTATCTTCTTCGATTAATTTTTCAATATATTCGTTGTAAATGCCTGCTTTTACCCTATCAGATTGGATATATGGACCGTATTCACCTTTTTCAGTTACTTTTCCATTTTCATCAAGCATTACACCTTCATCAATTTCGACACCTGACCAGTCAAGAGCCTTTAATAAATTTTCTAAAGCCCCTTCTACAAATCTAGTTCTATCGGTATCTTCTATTCTTAAAATCATTGTTCCATCTGTATGTCTTGCATATAAATAATTAAATAATGCAGTTCTAAGTCCACCGATGTGTAGGTAACCGGTTGGAGATGGAGCAAATCTTACTCTAACATCACTCATGTTAACTCCTTCTTTTCTCAAAATTTATAAATTTTCTTATTTATTTTAGATAATGAAAGGGAGTGCAAAACACTCCCTTCCCTACTTAACTTATTTAAGTATAACACGGTATACTCTAAAAATCAACTTTGTCAATAAGTTTTTTTAAAATAAGTTTATATTCTATTGTTAAATGCTACTTAGTCATCCCAAGCTGTTATGTCATCTAAATATGGGCTAAGTTCTGTGATATTTCTTGGATTAAATACTGGATCTTTTCCCTCTTTTAATTGCCTTTTGTAGTCATAATAAGTAGCAACTGCACACTTACCGATTATCATAAGGATAAATAAGTTTATTATAGCCATGATACCCATAAAGATATCACCTGTGTTCCAAACTGTAGAAAAATCTCCTACTGATCCAAAAAATACAAAAACTAAAACTAATATTCTATAAATAATTAAACCAGTATTACCAAGACCCATAACTAAAATGTTGTTTTCTCCATAATAATAATTACCTATTATAGAAGAAAAAGCAAACATTAAAACGCAAATGGTTAAAAAGTGTTGGGCCCATGGGCCTATTTCAGCGGCTAGGGCTGCTTGGGTAATGTCTAGACCCTTTAGGTTTGGATTTAGATAAATTTCTTCACCACCAATTATAATTACAAAAGCAGTTGCTGAACAAATTAAAATAGTATCTAAGTATACTCCAAGGGCTTGGATAAGTCCTTGTTTAGCTGGGTGAGAAACATCTGCTACAGCTGATGCGTTTGGTACAGCTCCCATACCAGCTTCATTTGAAAACAATCCACGTTTTACTCCGTTTAAAACAGCTGTTCCAAATAAACCACCAAGGCCCGCTTGTAAATTAAAAGCATCCTTAAAAATTAGCCCAAACATGTAAGGCACCTTAGTTATATTTGTAATTAAGATAAAAATTACAAGACCAATGTAGGCTATAGCCATCACTGGCACCAAAAGTGATGTGATATCAGAAATTCTTTTTAAACCACCAAAGATAACAAAACCAGAAACTACAACTACTATTAGTCCTATAACCCAAGGTGTACTATCAAAAGAGTTTGAAAAACCTGATGCTATCGTATTTGACTGCATGGCATTAAACATAAATCCGTAAACAATACAAACAATAATAGAAAATAAATTTGCAAGTCCCGGCTTTTTTATAGTTTTATTTATGTAAAAAGCTGGACCGCCCTTAAAACTACCATCATCATTTTTTTCTTTAAATATTTGCCCTAGTGTATTTTCTACAAAGGCAGATGCTCCTCCTATTAAAGCGGTAATCCACATCCAAAATACTGCTCCAGGACCTCCAACTGAAATTGCTGCTGCAACGCCAACTACATTTCCTGTTCCTATGTGGCTAGCTGCAGAAATTGTAAAGGCCTTAAAGGGTGAAATAGCATTTTCATCTTTAGGTTTAGCCGTAATAAGATCCATAGCATGGCCAATATTTGAAATCTGTCCTGCTTTTATTTTAATTGTAAAATATAAGCCTAGACCTAAAAGGAGCGGGATAAGCATCCAAGTGTAAATGACATCACTTAGGACACTAGTTAGTTTTTCAAAAGCTTCCATAATTCTCTCCTACTGTAATAATACACTCTGTCACGGTATATTATTAATATTTTTAAATTTTTATTTAGCTAATATTATACCAACTTTTTTAGAAAAAATACAAATAAAATTTAATTATTATTTTAAAAATAGTTTTTCGTTGATATTACAACCTTTTACTAATCTTTTTTGTAATTATGAAAATAAAAAACCCATATATCTTTTATAAGATAGTATGGGTCTATTTTAATTATTATTCTTTTTTACTAACCTGCTATACTAAAAGTATCATCATACATTAATGATAGAGATGGGATTACTAGGCCACCTAGGATATTTGCAACTAAAATTAAAAAGAAATTTCTAAGTGCTAGTAGGTTAAATTCACCTGCTAAAAAGAAGAAAAAACTATCCGCGATACTATGTTCAAATCCTGACAATACGAATGTCATAATTGAAATAAATATTGCTAAGTATTTACCTACTTGATAGCGGTTGTATTTAAACTGGTGAACTGCATTTGTAACAAACATATTGCAGAAAAATGCCAGTATAAATAATGATTTAGGAGTGTCATTTAATTTTACACCTGTTTTTAGCTGGGCTTGTTGAATCAAAGCTGGTCCAAACCTTGTTTGACGCATAAGCATAGCTATTGCAAAGGTTCCTATCAAGTTTCCTATTAAAACTATAAATAATTTTTTAGTGTATTCTTTTTTATCATAGTAGAAAAGATATCCTACCATACCTGTAAATAAACTATATTGTAAACTTAAAATTATAAAAAGAGCTCCAGCAAATAAAAACGCTCCTAAGTAAGGGTTATCTACAGATAATAAAACTGTTCCACCAAAACCAACCATTACACCACCCATGATGGCATAAATTATTGATTTGTGGTCATAATTTCTTTTACGAGATGTGCTCATATACTTCCTCTATTTCTTCTTGCGACCTATTTTCTTCTATAAATAAGCCTTTTATATTATTTTTATAAGGGCCGTCTTCTACTTTTATATTACTATTTAAACATTCTACTACATATCTAACTGTAGCTGCCACCCCATTTTTAAGCGCGTTTTCATCTAAATCAAACATGGTACTATGCAAGGCTGCACCTGAACCTAACTCTTCATTTTTTATTCCAAGCATTAAATAAAGTCCTGGCCATTGGGCAGTGTAAACTGCAAATGAATCTGATCCCATGGAAGGTTGTGCGGTTACAACGAATTCATCGCCCAGCTCATCTTTCATTACCTCTTTAGCAAAATCTGCTAATTTTTCATCATTTATAATTGGAAAATGTGGTCTTGTATAAGAATTAAAAACTACCCTGCAATTATGGGCTTTTACTTTATTAATTATTAGTTGTTGAAATTCTCTATAAAATTTATAGCCAACTTCTTTTCTATCAAAAAACCTCACACTTCCCTTAAACCTAAGTTTGTCAGGGATTTGGTTAAATTGATTACCCATTTCCACTACTCCTATAGAATAGGTCATAGGTTCAAATGGGGAAAATTTATTCATACGAAGTGATTTTAACTCGTTATAAATGTCTACAAAACAATCTAGGGGATTGTTCGCCTTATAAGGGCGAGACCCGTGGCCACTTTCTCCCTTAATTGTTATATCAAACATCATTGATCCAGCATTTATCCCGCCAGATTTGATGGCCATTACTCCAGAATCATAATCTGGAGCAACGTGGATGGCAAAGCTAGTATCTATGTCTATTTCATTTTTACCCAAATATGCCATTAAATATTTATAATTAGCTCCTGTTTCTTCACCACGTTCAAAGCAAAATATAACTCTTCCTGCAAAATCATCCCTGTTTTCATATAAAATTCTAGCCGATGTAAGGGCCATAGATGTATGTCCATCATGGCCGCAAGCATGCATAACACCAAAATTTTTACTTTTTACAAGACGTTCGTTTTTTAAATTTTTGTCAGGCTCTATAAATGGTAAAGCATCTAAATCTGCCCTGATTATAATAGTTTTTGGATCATCAGACTCTTTATTTCCTTCTATAAATCCTAGGATGCCACCATTTTCTATTTCTACATAGTCGATACCAATTTTTTCTAGTTCATTTTCTACAAGTTTTACTGTTTGGTCTTCTAGGCTAGATAACTCGGGATTTTCGTGCATCCTACGTCTGATATTTACTGTATAATCAAAAAGTTCTTCGGCTTTCTTTTTATACATTATTTATACATTCCTAATTTTTCTGCTAATTCATCTATTTGATCAATTAGTGAACCTATAAAGGCAACTGTTTCAGAAATTGGTTTTGTAGTTGTCATATCAACTCCAGCAGCATTTGCAAGTTCTATCGGGCTTACTGATCCACCAAGTTTTAGAACTTTTATCCAATTTTCACGGTCTTTGTCAGTTCCATTTACAATTTTATCTGAAATGATTGTTCCTACAGAAAGTCCAGCTGAATATGTGTAAGGATAAAGTCCCATGTAATAGTGTGGTTGGCGCATCCAAGTTAGCTCTGCTCCCTCTACTAATTTTACAGAATCTCCCCAAAATTCTTCTAATTTTTCTGTAAATAATTGGTTTAAATCATCTGTACTTAGATTTTCACCAGCTTCTACTTTTCTATAAACTTCACGTTGGAAAGCTGCTTCTATAAAGTGAGTTACAAAGTTGTGGTAGTAAGTTTTTGAAATCATGGTTGATAAAACCCAAAGTTTTTCACGGTCATCTTTGGCTTTATTTAATAAAAATCTTTCCATAGTGATTTCATTAGCAGTTGATGGTGCTTCTACAAAGTACATGGACATATCGTTGTTTAAGGCATTTTGAGTATTATTTGAATAGTAAAATTGTCCAGCATGGCCTAATTCGTGAGCTAAAGTCATTACTTGACTCATTTTATTATTGTAAGTTGTCATGATAAATGGATGTGATCCATAAGGTCCTGCTGCAAAGGCTCCAGTTCTTTTTCCAATATTTTGCGCATAGTCTATCCATCTTTCATCAAAGGCACGGTTTAAAACTTCTACGTATTCTTCGCCGAGATTTGAAAGCCCTTCTACAATATATTCACGAGCTTGGTCAATAGAGACTTCTGGCTCATATTCTGGATCTATAGAAAGTTTTAAATCAGCATAAGTCATCTCATCAAGATTATAAATTTTTTGGATGATTTTTGCATACTTTCTCATATGAGGAGCAAGTTCTGCCATTATTGTATCGATGTGGTTTTCATAAATTTCTTTATCTACATCTTGGCGTGATAATAAATAGTCAAAAACTGAATCATAACCTCTAATATCTGATAGGCGTTTTTCATTTTCCACGTGAGTTACATAAACAGATGCATCTGAGTTTTGGTATTTTCTTAAAACATCGTGGTATCTTTTAAAAGCATCACGGCGCAAATCATCCCTAGGGTCAGCTTCTAAAAACTCTTCAAAAGTATTGTGGTTTAAAATTATTTTTTCACCATCATATTCAAAATCTTCAAAGGCCATATCTCCATAGCGGATATCAGCATAAGATTTATATGGAGCATCAAAGGTTGGCACAAGATTTGCCAAAACTTTTTCTGTTTCATCAGAAAGTAAATATTTTGAATTAGAAATTACTCTTTCTAGGTAATATTTATATTCTGGATGTTCTTTTTTAGCTTCTTCTAATAAATTTGTATCTGTTTTAGCAAGCATAGATTCAAAAAAGCTTAAATTTGCATCGATTTTGCTCATTTCATTTACAAAGTTTGCAAATCTTTTCATAACTTTTCCATCAGTTGTATCAACTTCTGTTGTAATACTTGCAAATGTACTTAGTCTATCAGTTAAAGCCGCAATTTCACTATAAGCTTCAAGAGCTTCATATATTTTTTCAGATGAATCTAAAGATTTGTATTTATTTACAAAATCATCTGATGATTTTTTTAAATCTTCAAGAGCAGCTAAGAAAACTTCATCATTTTCGAAAAGTTCTTCTATCGCCCATATTTCATTTATATCAACTTCATGTCTATTTTTCATGATTACCTTTCTTAAATAATTATTTATACATTTATATGTATTTTATTTTACCCTAAATATCCTAAAGGTATAATAACATGAGGAGGAATTTATGGATAAAAGAATAGAAAATTTTGCAAAACTTGCTGTAGAATTTGGTGTAAACGTGCAAAATGGCGAAGATGTAGTAATCAATGCCCCAGTAGAAAACCCAGATTTAGCAAGACTTATAACAAAAGCAGCCTATGAAAAGGGTGCAAGAAATGTATCAATTGATTGGCGCGATGATGCTATCACAAGATTAACATACGAAAACCAGACCCAAGAAACTTTAAATGAAGTTCCTGATTGGAAAATAGAAAAATTAAGATATCAAATAGCAAATAAAAAATCAAACAGAATTTCAATCTATGCCGAAGACCCAGACCTATTAAACGGCCTAGATGAAGCAAAAATTTCAGAAGCTATAAAAGAAAATTCTAAAAAAACCAAAGAATTTGTAAAATACTCCATGAATGATATCGTAAGCTGGCTAGTAATCTCAGTACCAACTAAAAAATGGGCTACAAAAGTATTTCCAGATTTAAATGAAGATGAGGCTTACGAAAAACTTTGGGAAACTATCCTAGATGTCAGCCGAGTAGAAGATTCCTGGGAAGAAACAAAAGAAAATTGGACAAAGCACATCGAAACTTTAAATGAAAAGGCAACTTATTTAAACGACCACCAATTTGACAAAGTCCACTACGAATCAGCAAATGGTACAGACCTATGGGTCAAACTTCCAAAAGATCACATTTGGACATCAGCAGGGTCCAAAAATGAAAAAGGCGATTCATTTATTCCAAATATGCCAACAGAAGAAGTATTCACTGCCCCTCAATATGACGGAGTAGATGGCACACTTTTTGCTAGCAAACCTTTAGTTTACAATGGTGTAGTCATAGATGAATTTAATTTTACATTTGAAAATGGAAAAGTAATCGACTTTGATGCTAAAAAAGGTAAAGACACACTAGCAAAAATGTTAGATAGTGATGAAGGAAGTAAATATTTAGGAGAAATCGCCCTAGTGCCTTATGATAGCCCAATTAGCAATTCAAATATTCTTTTCTACAACACATTATTTGACGAAAACGCATCCTGCCACTTTGCTCTAGGTAAGGCTTACCCAACAAATGTAGTAGGTGGATCAGACTTAGAAGAAAACGAATTAAAAAACCGCGGCATAAATGATTCCCTAATCCACGAAGACTTTATGGTTGGAACAAGCGATTTAAAAATCACTGGCTATAAAAACGACGAAGAGTTTCCTATATTTGAAAATGGAAACTGGGCAATTTAATAATTTTTATATTAATGGTTTAGATTACTCTAAGCCATTTTTTATTTTTTTATGAATATCTCCCCGCATTTGTTATACTTACTTATAGAATCTTGTTTTAAGGGGGTTATGTTTTGTTAAATGATAACGAAATAAAAATAATAGGACAAAGAACTGAAAATAAATACAAAGATACTAATGAAGCTTTAGATTTCACCGCCCAATTATTACTAAATGAGGGATTGGTAAAAGATTCTTATATAGAAGCTATAAAGAAAAGAGAAAAAACTTTTCCAACTGGCTTACAATTTGAAAATTATGCAATAGCCATACCCCATACTGATTCAGAGCATGTAAATTCAGAAGCTATGGTGATCAATATTTTAGAAAGGCCAGTAAAATTTGGGCAAATGGGAGCAGAAGATTTATATACTGATGTAAATATAATTGTTATGCTTGCTATAAAAAATAAAGAAAAGCAAGTCCCATATCTTAAAGCACTTATAGAAATATTCCAAGACGAGGAAAAGGTTAACATGTTATTAAAATGTCAAAATAATGATATAATAGAGAAAACATTTAAAAATTATATAAAGGAGAGTATGTAAAATGAAAAAAATCTTAGTGGCTTGTGGAGCAGGAATTGCAACTTCAACAACTGTAATCTCAAAAATTAAAAATCTCTTGGACTCAAATGGTTATCAAAACCAATATTCAATTAAGCAAATTAAAGTAAGTGAAGCTCCAGGATTATCTGATAGTGCTGATTTCTTAGTTTCAACTACAGCTAAGCCAGGCAATTTAAATTGTGACTTTGTATCAGGAGTGCCATTCTTAACGGGAATGGGAAAAGAAACGGTGGAAAAAGAAATCCTAGATTTAATGGAAAAATAAGGAAGAAAATATGACCTATATAGTTGGATTTTTTGACTGGCTACAAAGTTTAGGTGTATCAGTATTTATGCCCTTGGTAATCCTTGTTTTAGGGCTTATATTTGGATTAGGATTTTCTAAAAGTTTAAAGGCAGGACTTACAGTTGGGATTGGTTTTGTGGGGTTAAATCTCGTTATCAACGAATTACTAGGCACATCTTTATCGCCAGCTGTGCAAACCATGGTTGATAAATATGACCTAGCTTTATCAGTAATAGATGTTGGTTGGCCAGCTGCTGCTGCCATTGCCCTAGGATCTCAAATTGGAGTTTTAATAATTCCTGTAGGAGTGCTTGTTAATTTTGTAATGCTTTTAACAAATACAACCCAAACTTTAAATGTAGATATCTGGAACTACTGGCACTTTGCCTTTACTGGAGCATTGACAGCTATTTATACAGGAAGTTTTGCTGTTGGTATGGTTGCTGCAATTATAAATATGATTATTATCATGGTTTTAGCAGATATTACATCAGGAAAGGTTGAAGAATCACTAGGAATTCCTGGTGTTTCCTTACCCCATGGTTTTTCAACATCTTATGCACCAATTGCTATGGCTTTTAACTGGCTAATAGATAAAATTCCAGGAGTTCGTGATATTGATTTTAATTTTGAAAATTTAAGAGAAAAAATTGGTATCCTGGGAGAGCCAATGATGATAGGTACTATAATTGGTGTAGCCATCGGAATAGTTGCAGGCTATGACCTTGCTGGTATCTTAGGCCTTGGTGTATCCCTAGGTGCAGTTTTAGTTCTTATTCCAAAAATGGCAGCCATGCTTATGGAAGGACTTGAACCAATCAGTGAGGCTGCTGGGGAATTTATTAAAAAACGTTTTTCAAACAGAGGAAAAATTTATATAGGTCTTGACTCAGCAATCGGTGTCGGCCACCCAGTAACTTTAACTGTTGCTTATTTATTAATGCCTCTTGCCCTAATACTTGCAATAATTTTACCGGGCAATAAAGTAATGCCATTTACAGACTTATCCGTACTACCATTTATGATTCTTTTAATAGCACCAATTGTAAATAATAATGGTTTTAGGACCCTATTAATTGGTATAATTTTTCTAATTTTTGGCTTATACATTTCAACAGACCTTGCTCCACTTATTACAAAGGCTGCTATGAATGTTGGTTTTCAAATGCCAGAAGGAGCTAATATGATATCATGCATCAGTGATGGTGCAGGTCCTCTGACATGGATATTAGTTAATATCAATACCTTTGGTGTGCTTGGTATAGCAATTGCTTCTGTATTAGCCATAATCCTTGCTCTTTGGAATAGAAAAAGAATTATAAAAGAAGCTAGCTTGTTAGAAAATAATTAATTATGTGCTTTAGCTATAAATCCAAAAATTATAACTTTGACATTTATATAATGGGTTATATCTACCTAGCTTTTGCTGTAATTGCATCATTTTTAATTATCAACCGCATCTATATAGTAATAGCTGCCCTGGCTTTTATTGCTTCAATTTATAATTTTTATAATAGAATTATAGGAAAAAAACACCCCTATAAAATATGCTTTAAGGAAAATAATATAGAATTTTATTCTAAAAACAAGCTAATTGGCTTTGACTATAAAAATATTAAAAAATTCTACCTAAAACAGTATTCCATAGATGTTGAAACTTATTTGTGGATTGAAACTTTAGATAAAGAAAAATATAAGTTTTATATAAACTTAGCAAAGTTTGAAAATAATAAAGAATTATTAGATCAGCTATTTAAACTAAAAACTAACTAATACTTATAAGAATAACAAAAAACCAGCCCTAGTTGAGGGCTGGTTTTATTTTTATATTCTAGCCATTATAAGCTTCTTCATCTACAAATAAATATACATTTGGATGTAGGTGTAAGAAACTTGCTGGGAATTCTGGGTAGATTTTATCTTCTTCTAGTAATCTTTTTACTGCATCGTGTTTATTTTTACCACTTGCCATTACTATTAAAGTATGTGCATTAAAAGCATCTGCCATTCCCATTGATATTGCGTATTTTGGCACATCATCTTCACTTTCAAAGAATCGTGAATTTGCTTTGATTGTTTCATCTGTAAGTTTGATAATAGATGTTCTTTGGTTTAGTTTTTGATCTGGCTCGTTAAATGCCACGTGACCATTTGGACCTAAACCTAAAACTTGAATATCTCTTGGTCCAAAATCATCTAGTAATTGGTCGTATTCTTTAGCATATTTTTCATCTGCTTCTGGAGCAAATGGTAGGTGGGTTTTGCTTTTATCTATATCAACATGGTTAAATAATCTATCGTTCATAAAATATTGATATGATTGATCATTTTCTTTATCAATGCCTACATACTCATCAAGGTTTACTGAACTTGCATATTTAAAACCAATTTCACCTTCTTTATTTGCTTTTATTAAATTTTTGTACAAACCTTCTGGTGTTGATCCTGTTGCTAAACCAAATTTTAATTGAGGTTTATCTTGCATAAGACTTATTACTAAATCTGCTGCTTTTCTACTCATTTCATCGTAATCTTTGCTTACTATTACTCTCATTTTTCCCTCCATCTTTAAATTATAAATCTAATAAATTTTACCCAATTTATTAATAATCAATTAAAATTGGATTTAGAGCTTGTTATCTATTTATATTTTACTTAGTATTTTACAAATTAAAATAGCAGGGTCATCATAACCCTGCTATTGTCTATTTTTAGTAGTTAAATCTTGCTAATTCGAAGTAATCTTGTGGGTGAGCACATGCTGGACAGATTTTTGGTGCTTCTTTTCCTTCGTATAGGTATCCACAGTTACCGCACATCCAGATAACTTCTTCGTCTTTTTTGAATACTCTATCGTTTTCGATATTAGCTTTTAATGCTTTGTATCTTTCTCTGTGAGCTTCTTCTACTTTTGCAATGTGTCTAAATGCTCTTGCAATTTCTGGAAAACCTTCTTCTTCAGCAACATCTGCAAATGATGGATACATATGTTCTGCTTCGTCGTTTTCTCCATCGATTGCACCTTGAAGATTTGTAACAGTGTCATGCCAAACTACTGGCCATTTTGTGTAGTTTTCGTTTATTTCGATATCTTCTAATTTGTATTCTTCTCTTAAGAATTTAAAGAATCTTGCAGCGTGTTCTCTTTCATTCATTGCTGTTTCTTCAAAAATTCTTGAAATTTGAACATATCCTTCGTCTTTAGCTACTTTTGCTGCTAATGTATATCTCATGTTTGCTTGGCTTTCACCAACAAATGATGTGATTAAGTTTTGTGCTGTTTTTGTGCCTTTTAAGGTCATATGTATATCCTCCTGGAATTTTCTTATGTACTTTCTATAATGATTATATAATTAGAAAAACTCTTTGTCAAACTTTATTCTAAATATTTTACTTTAGTAAATAATGATTATCATTACTATTTAGTTTCGTCTGCTAAACTAAGAAAACTCCCAGAGCTGAGAGCTTAATTCCATATATTTTCTGGATAATCTTTGTTATCAAGCATTTTTTTAAATTCTTCTTGGGCCTTTGTTAAGTCTTCTTTATAAGTAATACCTATCCACTTATCATTAGTTGGAAGAATTGTCACATCCGCTTTTTCTTCTTCTAGCATCTTAGCTATCATTTCTGGTAAAACGTATTCAGCAGTTTCTAGATTTTCCTTATTTTTTTCTAAATATTTGTTAAAATATTTTTCACAAAGGTCAATAAATTCCGGGAAGGTTGCCCACATATTCATAGAAACTATGGTTTCTAAATTTAATAGGTCGCTAGATAAATTTTCTCTACTAGATATTTTTCCATCATCATTTAGGGTAATCTCGTGGGTTTCAATTATTTTTACTAATTTATTTTCATCATTACCAACAGAAACTCCACGGGTTACCGAACCATTGTCTGAGAGAGTATTTTTTAATTTATAACCTGCCATAGCAATTTGTAATTTATCAGCTTCTTTATTGGCTGGTTTATTTAAAAACTCATAAAAGTCTTTAAATACATTTTTACCATAATAATCATCTGCATTTATTATTAAAAATGGTTCATCTACAAGGTCTTTGGCTGCTAAAACTGCATGGACTGTCCCCCATGGTTTTTTACGCTCTTTTGGTACTTGGTATTCTTCTGGCAGGTCAAGGGTTTGGTAGGCATAGTCAACATCAATTATTTTTGATATCCTATCTCCTATAATCTCTTTAAAATCTTTTTCTATATCTGGTCTGATGATAAAGATAACTTTGTCAAAACCAGCCTTTTTTGCATCATAAATAGAATAATCAATGATGGTATATCCATTGTCATCCATTTTTGCAAGCTGTTTAATGCCTGCCCCATACCTTGATCCTATACCTGCTGCCATAACTACTAATGTAGTTTTCATATTTTTTCCTTTCCCTCATAGCCCTGAGGATTCATTTTTTGCCATCTCCATGCATCTTCGCACATTCTTTTTATATCGTATTTAGCTTGCCAACCTAAAACTTTTTTAGCTTTTGACGCATCCGCAAAGGACATATCTATATCTCCTTCACGCCTTTCTTCTATTTTATAAGGGATTTTTTTACCGATTACTTCTTCAAAGGCTTTTATAACATCAAAAACAGAATATCCCTTACCTGTTGCAAGATTTATAATCTCAACCCCATCTAGCTTTTCAATATTTTCTACAGCTTTAACATGGCCAAGGGCAAGGTCAACTACATGGATATAATCGCGCACTCCTGTTCCATCGTGGGTTTTGTAGTCATCTCCAAAAATGTGGACGTATTCTAATTCTCCAACTGCTACTTTTGAAATATAAGGCAGTAAATTATTTGGAATCCCTTGTGGGTCTTCGCCGATTAATCCTGACTTATGAGCCCCTATTGGGTTAAAATACCTTAGTAAAACCACTTTAAAATCTGGATCTGCAGTATGCAAATCTGTCATTATTTGCTCCATAAAAGACTTGCTCCATCCGTATGGATTGGTGCAAAATCCTTTTGGCTCATCCTCTGTAATTGGTGTTGTTGCAGCATCTCCATAGACTGTTGCAGATGAGCTAAAAATAATATTTTTACACCCTACTTCTTCCATAGCATTTAATAAGCTTAGAGTTCCAGTAAGGTTGTTGTGGTAGTATTTTAGAGGATTTTGTACTGATTCTCCAACTGCTTTTAGGGCTGCAAAGTGAATTACTATATCTACTTTTTCTTCTGCTAATACTTTTTTTAGAAACTCAGTATCTAGGATATCTGCCTCATAAAAAGTAGTTTTTTTGCCAGTTATTTCCTCTACTCTGTCAATAGCCACCCTTGAAGAATTGGATAAATTATCATAAATAATTACATCATAATTATTTTCTAAAAGTTCTAGGGCAGTATGACTTCCTATATATCCTGCTCCTCCAGTTAATAAAACGCGTTTTTTCATAAATCCTTCCATATCTTGCAAAATTTGCCTAACTTATCACTATTATAGGTATTATAAAAATTTATGTCAACAAAGCTAAAAACTAGCTTTTCTTAGTATCATAAAGCGATTATAAATATTTTAACAATAAAAACTATGGGTATATAATTAAAAGGAATGAAGTTTTTACGGAGGAATAATAATGAGAGTTGATTATACAAATATAAAATTAGAAAACCTTGATAAATACAAAGAAAAAGCATTAAAATCTTTTGATACTCTTATGGATGGATCAGGAGAAGGAGCTGACTTTTTAGGCTGGGTTGATAGACCAGTTGACTATGATAAAGAAGAATTTGAAAGAATAAAAAAAGCTGCAGAAAAAATCCAATCTGACAGCGATGTCTTAGTTTCTATAGGTATAGGTGGATCTTATCTAGGAATAAAAGCAGTAGACTACGCCCTAGATAATTATTTTGGAACAAATAAAAAAGTAAAGCTAATCTATGCTGGCCACCAATTATCCGGCCAATATATGGCAGAGCTTTTAGATTATTTAAAAGATAAGGATTACTCTTTAAATGTAATCTCAAAATCAGGAACAACAACAGAGCCAGCTATTGCCTTTAGATTTTTAAAAGAAGCCTTAGAAGAAAAATACGGCAAAGAAGAAGCCAAAACTCGTATCTATGCTACAACTGATAGGCAGAATGGTGCGTTAAAAGATCTTGCAACCAAAGAAGGCTATCAAACATTTGTAGTGCCAGATGATATTGGTGGTAGATTTTCAGTAATATCTGCAGTAGGACTTTTACCACTTGCAGCAAGCGGAGTTGATATAGATGATTTTATGGCAGGTTTTGAAGCTGGCCGTGAAAAATATACTAAACGTGATTTTAATAATGATGCTATAAAATATGCTGCAATTAGAAATATGCTTTACGAAGATGATAAGGCTATCGAGGTTTTAGTAAATTACGAACCAAAACTTCAGTATATAGCAGAATGGTGGAAGCAATTATTTGCAGAATCAGAAGGAAAAGATGGCCAAGGGCTATTCCCAGTTTCAGTAAATAACTCAACAGACCTCCACTCCCTAGGACAAATGATTCAAGATGGTAGAAGAAATTTATTTGAAACAGTATTAGAAATTGAAAATTATGATCGTGATATCGAAATAAAAGAAGATAGCGATAATTTAGATGGACTAAATTATCTAGCAGGTAAATCCTTAAATTATGTAAATAAACAAGCCATGGAAGGTACAACTATTGCCCACGTAAAGGGAGATGTACCAAATATTCGTTTACTTATTGAAAATGTAAGTGCAAAAACACTTGCAGAACTTTTCTATTTCTTTGAAATTACAGTAGGAGTAAGTGGATATATGATAGGCATCAATCCATTTAACCAACCTGGAGTTGAAGAATACAAGACTCAAATGTTCAAACTACTTGGTAAACCAGGTTACGAAAACAAATAAGCTATAATATTTTAAAATATATTTTATTATTAACACTAGAAATTCATTTTAATAAATAGGAAAGAAGGAAGTTTTGAAAAAAGTATCAATTATTGGTTTAGGAAATGTTGGAGCAACAGTAGCACATACCCTTGTAGAAAGAAAATTGTGCGATGAAATTGCCCTATTTGACAAAAAAGAGGGTCTAGTCAATGCCGAAACCACCGATCTTAGAGATGGAATGGTAAGAAGAGATGGTAATATAGAAATAATCGCAGGAAAAAAATCCGATCTTGCATCAAGTGATATTATAATTTTCGCTCCAGGAGATATTAGTATTTTACAAAATAATAGTGATAGACTAGAAGAATTCAAATACACAAAAACCTGTGTAGAAGAATGGGCACCTATTATTAAAGATTCTGGGTTTAAAGGTATTATTGTTTCTATAACAAATCCATGCGATGTGATTGCAGAATACATGCAAAAACTAACAGACCTACCAAAAGAAAGAGTTATAGGAACTGGTACAATTATCGATACTGCTAGAATGAAAAATGCAGTAGCAAAATATGTAGGTCTTGACCCAAATTCTATAGATGGATATGTAATTGGAGAACATGGAAATAGCCAATTTGTAGCTTGGTCAAAAGTTTCTATAGCAGCAAAACCAATTAGAGAAAGCCTTGATGAAAAAACCTTCGACCAAATAGAAGAAGCAGCTAGAATGAAAGGTTTTGAAATTATCAAAGGCAAGGGCTATACATCCTACGGCATTGCAAATGCAACTGCAATCATAGTAGAAACTATATTTACAGATGCCAAAACAATCCTACCAGTATCTTCCTACTCAAGCGAAGCAGGTTGCTATATTGGTCACCCAGCTGCAGTGGGTCGCAATGGAATCATTAGAGATATCCACCTAGAATTAAATGAAAAAGAACAAGAAAAATGGGATCACTCAGTAGAAACCATTAAAAACACAAGGCCAAATTAAGCTTAGTAAGTAAAAAAGACAAGTCGAAAAATGACTTGTCTTTTTTAAATTAATTTTATGCAATTTTACCTTTTTTTCTAAGTCTAGCTGAGTTTATAAGAGCTGCAGTAGCATCACCTGTGATATTTAAAGTAGTCCTACCCATATCAAATATTCTATCGATACCTGCAACAAGGGCAATACCTTCAACTGGTAGCCCAACTGATTGAAGTACCATAGCAAGCATAATCATACCAGATCCTGGTACACCTGCAGTACCGATTGATGCAAGAGTTGATGTTAACACTATAGTAACAATTTGTCCTAAAGTTAGGTCAATACCATAGCAAGATGCAATAAATACTGCACAAACACCTTGGTAAATTGCAGTACCATCCATGTTTATAGTAGCTCCAAGTGGAAGTACGAAGCTTGTAACATCATGGTCTGCTCCAAGTTCCTCACAACATTTTAAGTTTATAGGAAGAGTTCCCATACTTGATGCAGAAGAGAAAGCAAACATCATAGCCGGTGCTATACCCTTAAAAAATTCAACTGGGCTAATACCTGCCATAGTTTTTACTGTAAATGAGTAAACAACTAATATATGGAAGGCATAAGCAAGATATGCAACTAAAAGTACACTTGCAAGAGAACCTATAATCATAGGACCATTTTCAGCTATAACTGGCATTAGTAAAGTAAATACACCGATAGGTGATAGCTTTAAGATAAGCTCCATAGCTTTCATATTAATATCATTTAAGATATCTATAGCATCTATTGCCTTATATTGTTTTTCTTTATCAATTAATAGGATAGAAAATCCAAGAATAATAGCCATAACTATAATTTGTAGCATGTTTGCTTCAACTATAGGAGCCAAAAAGTTTTTAGGAAAGATATTTACAAAAGTATCCATCAAAGATACTTCATTTTCTAGAGCATACTCAAGATTCGTAGTAGCAATAAGTGGGAAAAATCTTTTAGCAATATTAGCAAAAATAAGACCGATTAAGATTGCAAAAGCAGTTGTAAAAAAGTAGTAAATTACAGTAAATACTCCAACTTCCCCTACTTTTTTGATATCTCTCATAGAGATAATTCCGCCCATAATAGAAAATAAAACAATAGGTGTAACAATAAATTTAAGTAGGTTTAGGAATATATCCCCAATAGGTTTTACATAAGTATTTAAAATTTCAGCTTGACTTTGCAGTAGCAAACCAAAAATAATGGCCAAAACTAGGGCAATAAAGATGTTCCTAGTTAGGTGTGATTTCTTTTTAGGTTGTGTTTCCATAATTATCTCCTTATCTTTTCAAAAAATTCTCAAATTATATATATGTTACTTTCTATTAATTAGTTTGTAAAGATATATTAAAAATATTTGACAAATTTTTTTATATAATTTAAAATATTGAAGATTTGGAATAAAATAAGGAGGTTTTAATGGACAATAAAAGAATTTATAAAGTAAATGACGATGTACCTAAAAAGTTATTGGTTCCACTGGGTTTGCAGCATACCTTTGCTATGTTTGGTGCATCTGTTTTGGTTCCTATATTATTTGGAATTAATCCAGGGATTGTTTTACTTATGAATGGTATAGGTACTTTACTTTTTATTTTGATAACTAAGGGCAAGGCTCCAGCCTATCTTGGATCTTCGTTTGCCTTTCTAGCTCCAGGGATAGCTATCATAGAGTCCCAAGGGTTTGAATATGCTCAGGGTGCTTTTGTGGCTGTAGGAGTTTTAGGGTGTTTGCTTTCCTATATTATTTATAAGTTTGGAACATCTTGGATAGATGTAGTGCTCCCACCTGCTGCTATGGGCGCAGTTGTTGCTTTAATTGGTTTTGAACTTGCTGCTAATACTGTTTCTGGTGGAACTATTGGGGCAAATCTTATGACTGATACTGCAGCATCTAGGGATTGGCTAGTGTTTTTGGTCACACTTTTAACCGCAATTTTAGGATCTATAATGTTTAAAGGTTTTATGTCTACTATTCCTATTTTGATTGCAATTATTGTCGGCTATATCGTAGCTTATTTTAATGGTCAAGTAGATTTAACTCCTGTGCGTGAAGCGAGTTTTTTCACCCTTCCACAATTTCAGCTGGCGAAATTTTCTCCAGAGGCAATTTTTGCTATGCTGCCGGTACTACTTGTAATTGCAGCTGAGCATATCAGCCATCAAGTTGTTACAAGCAATATCATCGGTGAGGATTTGATAAAAGATCCAGGCTTACACCGTTCTATATTTGCAGATAACTTTTCAACTGCACTTTCTGGATTAATTGGAGGTGTTCCAACTACAACCTATGGGGAAAATATTGGTGTTATGGCTATAACTGGAGTTTATTCTGTAAAAGTAATTGCTACTGCAGCTGTAATTTCAATCCTTATGGCCTTTATAGGACCTCTATCTGCCCTTATTTCTACCATCCCGGGCAATGTAATTGGTGGGGTAACATTTTTACTATATGGAATGATTGGTACAAGTGGGATAAGACTTTTGGTTGACCAACAAGTAGATTACTCAAAAAGTGATAATTTAATTTTAACCTCTGTAATATTTATAACAGGTCTTAGTGGATTATCCATTCAATTTGGATCAATAGAGCTAAGCGGAATGGTGCTTTCTTCTGTTGTGGCCGTTATTTTGTCACTCATGATTTATCTGATAAAAAAAGCTGGTTGGTCTAACTTGGAATAAAATTTACTTTAAAGAAAAATAAAAACTGGTTTATAGATTTTTCTATAGACCAGTTTTTTTATTTATTAGCTTATTCTCTTTTTCCTTCGACTTATTTTTGGCTCCTATTAGCAAAACTCCAACTATTATTGCTTCTATCCAAAAGGTTATAAAGCCACCTTCTACTCCAAAGGCACCTCCTGTTAAAAATGGATTACCTGTTAGTTGGGTTTTTATTAAACTTATATTTGATTGGGTAATGCCTGAAACGTTGATACCATATATATTTGCTTGGGCAAAATTCCAAAAAGTGTGGACTGCTGCTGGTAAAAATATATCATCTGATAAGTAAAATAATAGGGAAAATATTACACCCATTAGAAAAATGTTTACAAAGGGAAATATACCAAAACCGTCATTGCCAAGGTGTAGAATAGCAAATATCAAGCTATTGGTAATAATTGCAGATCTTACTCCATTAAAGGCTGCAAAATAATTCATTAAAATGGACCTACACATTAGCTCTTCGTTAAACCCTTGTATTACCCAGCCAATAAAAAAAACTAGGAAAATCTCTACCGGTACATTTGATTTATTTAAACTTACCTGAGATTGCCTGTATATTTTTAACTGCAAAAATACCCCACTTATCATTACAAAACCTAAAAGAGCGCCTTTTAAGTAATTTTTGATTTTGTTAGGACTAGAAAGTCCCAAGGATAAATTATTTCTGTTTAGGTATTTTTGGGCAAATATGTACATTAAAAGGCTGGAAATAACTGTTCCATAAAGCATACTTAAAATAAATCTATCATTAGGTGCTAGATTTTTGATAGCATTTATATTATTTATTGATTTAAGGATGAAAATATCCCCCAACCATAGTTTAGGAAAGATTAATAGAAAAATGATTGCTAGTACAACTAGTACTGGATTTCTATTTTTCTGAACTCTTTTAGTCTCCTTAATAGTTAAATTATCTTCAAACATTATAATCTCCGTTATATTTTATACATTGATTATAACTTTATTTTGATTTTATGCTAATAAGAAAACACGGAAATTTACTGTGTTAGTTATTATTTATTGCTCCATCCATAGTATCTGTGGAAGACTCTGGGCTATCATCCTTATAAAAGTCGCTGGCATATTCCAATGCTCCACCTAAAATTGCATTTACAAAATCTCTTGATTCGTTGATGTCATAACCATTTATCTTTCGTTTTAGAAAGATTGTAGCTTCCCTAGTATTTTTCTCCTGGTTAGAATCTGATAGGGCTGCCATGTAGTCATCATGAATTTTCTGATCGTCTTCACTATCATCTATTTTTTCGTAGACATCTATATAGTTTACATTGCTTATTTTTAGTTTTACTTCCTTACCACCAGATTTTTTCTCTTGGTTTTCTACTTCGATTTCTAAGTTGGTAAAGGCATTGTCATAAAATTCTTCTTGCTTTTTGCTATCATCTGAATAGGAAGTCCTTAAAACCTCTAGGATAATTGGTAGTCTATCTGTCTTTTTGTCTATGTACTCTGTATCATAGGTCTTGATTGCTGTTTCTAAACTTTCTACTGACCTATCTACATTTGATACAAAAAATTGGTAGATTAAAAATGGTATGCCCACTATAAGTAAAGCCATAATCACATAGGGAAATATGAAAAGGCTGCGTCTTTTTTGTTTTCTTTGATGTACTTTTCTTGCTTTTTTTGCCATAATTTCCTCTTTACCATTAATTATACCATCTATTATACAATTTTAATAAATGTGATAAGATAGGGTTATGAAAAGTTTTAAAATTAATTTGATGGATCTACTAGCCTTAATACTTTTAACTTTTTCCTATTTCCTACCTTTTTTAGGGCAACATCTAGGAATAAATGGGAATGTTTTGCTTATGCTTATCAACTGTTATTTGATAGGCTACTTGGCCTATGTAATTTCCTTTATGGATACAAAAAAAGTTTTACTCATGGCTATCCCTCTCATCCTTTATAGTATTTTTTTAATATTTTTTATGAGAAATTTTAAGCTAGTTTTTGAAAGGCAAAGGCTTGAGGATTTAGTTTATGTAATTACAAATTTATATGATGTAATATTTGTAGTTTTTTGCTTTTTTCTAGTAGAAATTGTCCTTACACGCATAGTCGGTGCGAGGGCTACTTTAGGTTTTGGGATAGTAAGTTTCATTCTCTACCTTGTTATGCAAAATAGTAATATCTTGCCCTTTGATTTTTATTACAAAGATTTATTGGTATATTTCTTCTTTTACATAATGGCAAGCAGGATAAAACCTGCCTTTCAATTTAATAATTTTTTAATAGTTCTAGCCCTCATATTTTTAGCAGGAGAAATCTATTTATATATGTACCTAGACTATTATCCAGGATTTTACTTTTCAACAATAATCCTAACCTATCTAATTTTAAAGCAAAGTCCTGATGTTCAATATGTAAGTCAAGAAAGATATCTCTTTTTCACCTACCTTTATCCATATAAGGTAAACTATGTTTTGCTAAAAGCCGTAATAAATGCAAGCCCTCTAGTGATCACTTTAATAAGTGTACTTATTTCTTTTATTATAGGAGAGTTTTTATATAAGCTTAGGATTAAATTTTTGGACCATATTTTTGTTGGTATACACTAATTTGCATGCAAAAAATTGTTTTATAATTGCATTAATTGTGTTAATATAAATATGTAAACGATTTTGTTTATCTAGTTAATGTATATTAATAATTATAGGAGGGTAGTTTATGAAAGAAAAACTACAAAGATTAGGTCAATCCCTAATGCAACCGGTAGCAGTTATGCCTCTGGCAGCCTTGCTACTAGGTCTTGGTTATTTAATTGACCCAGAAGGTTGGGGAGCTTCATCACCTATTGCAGCATTTTTAATTTCTGCTGGTGGTGCAGTATTAGATAACCTAGGCATACTTTTTGCAGTCGGTGTTGCATTTGGTATTGCCAAAGAAAACCATGGGGCTAGTGCTCTTGCAGGTTTGGTAGCATTTTTAACACTTTCAAAAATGTTAGCGCCAGAGACAGTTGCCCAACTTAGAAGTCTTGATATTGAGGCTTGGCAAACAGCTGATCCTTTCCAATATTCAGCCTTTAGTAAAATTGGAAATGGAAATGTATTAATTGGTATTTTATCTGGTATTTTAGGTGGAAAGGCCTATGATAGATTCCACGGAACACGCTTGCCAGATTTCTTAGCCTTCTTCTCAGGTAGAAGACTTGTACCAATCATGGCTTCCATTTATGCCTTAGTTTGCTCACTTATTTTAATGTTCTTATGGCCAGTTATTTATTCAGCACTAGCTACATTTGGTGAATTTTTACTAGGTCTTGGTGCAGCAGGTGCAGGTATTTATGGTTTTGCAAACAGACTTTTAATCCCAACAGGCCTTCACCATGCTTTAAACCAAGTATTCTGGTTTGACCTTGTTGGAGTAAATGATATACCAAACTTCTTAAATAACGCAAAAGATACAATCACAGCAACCTACCACCCAGGTATGTATCAAGCAGGATTTTTCCCAATAATGATGTTTGGTTTACCAGGAGCAGCTCTTGCTATGGCTCAAAGAGCAGATGAAAAAAATAAAAAAACTATCAAAGCCCTTATGATTGCAGGTGCACTTGCATCATTTTTAACAGGAGTTACAGAACCACTTGAGTTTGCCTTTATGTTTGCAGCACCACAATTATATTTTATACACGCAGTACTAACAGGTATTTCAGTGTTTGTAGCAGCAAAACTACAAGCATATGCAGGTTTTGGATTCTCAGCAGGACTAATAGACTTTTTCCTATCATCACAAAACCCAATGAGAAATAATATGCTACTTCTAGTTATAATGGGCATAGTATTCTTTGTTCTTTACTATCTAATCTTTAGAACATTAATCGATAAATGGGATATAGCTACCCCAGGTAGAAGTTCAAAATCTCATAAATCAACAATTATAGAAACAGAAGATAAGGGAAGAGTATCAACAGCTGATAAATCAGAAGCAGAAGAGCGTGCAGAGCAAAATGCAAGCGTAAAAGGTTCATACTCTGATACAGCAAGAACAATCCTGGAAGGCCTAGGAGGCCCAGAAAATGTTGATACAACTAGCTATTGTACAACAAGATTACGCCTAACAGTAAAAGATCCAGCAAAAGTTGATGAAGAAAAAATCAAAGCAGCAGGAGTAGCAGGACTAATCAAACCAGGACCAAAAGCAGTCCAAGTAATAATAGGCCCACAAGTTCAGGCAGTCCATGATGAATTTGTAAAACTATTAGGTAAATAAAATCAGCAATGAAAGATAAATCAGCAGGCAGTGCTTGCTGATTTTTTTGTAGAATATATATCTATTTCTAGAAAGTAATAAACAATATGTTATAATAAAAAAGCCTCTCACCTAAGGGGTGAAAGGAGGTGAGTTTTAGAAATGTTTCGATTCATAATGGAAAATTTTATTTTTCCCTTGCTAGTTGGTTTAATACTAGTTTTAATAGAACGAAAATTAGATCAAAAATGCAAGTAAATCAAAAGACAGTAGTTGCAGCTACTGTCTTTTTTGGTGAGTATATACTCTGTTTCGATTCTCATCCTTGTTACCAAGGGCTTTGATAGAGGTGGCTTCTCTTACATATATTATATGTCACAATGAGTGACTTTTCAATTATCTATCAATAAGTAAATATGGGTAAAAAACACTAAAAGGAGTAAAGAATGAAAAGACTATTAAACTTTCAAGGATCAGACTTTTTAAATACAAGTCCCCTAGAATTAAAACAAGCAATCCTAGCCAGTGAAGGCAGGGTTATAGTTTCAGAATCCGTAGTAACCTACCAACCCTATGTAAACGGAGTGACAAATGCTGAGATAGAAAAAGCCTTTGGAGCTGATATATTATTACTAAATATCCTTGACTTAGATAATCCAAAGATAGAAGGAGTGCCAAAAGAAGAAGAAAATCATATTGCCTGGCTTAAAAAAGCTACATCAAGACCACTTGGAGTAAACCTAGAGCCAGTAGATGAAAATGCACCTATGACCCAAGGTAAGGAAGAAATAGCAAAAGGTCGCAAAGCCAGTATAGAAAACTACAAAAAAGCCAATGAGTATGGCCTTGATTTAATATGCCTAACAGGTAATCCAGCCACAGGAGTAACCAACCAAGCTATTTTACAAGCAATTAAAGAGGCCAAAGAAAACTTTAATGGCTTAATTATAGCCGGCAAAATGCATGCAGCAGGCACAGATGGGACAGTAATGGACTTAGAAATTGCCAAAGAATTTGTAAATGCAGGATGCGACATCCTCCTAGTCCCAGCCCCTTACACTATCCCCCACTTTAATGAAAATGACCTAAGAGAAATAGCTGACTACATTAGAGATTATAATAAAGGCAAAGAAATAGATAAAAAAGTTCTGATAATGTCAGCCATAGGCACCAGCCAAGAAACCGCCGACAAAGATACCATAAGACAAATAGCCCTAGCAGCAAAAGCAAACGGAGCCCACCTCCAACACATAGGCGATGCCATGAATGGTATTTCATTACCAGAAAATATATACACTATGGGAGTTGCCATTAGAGGAATAAGATGGCAAATTTATCAGATGAGTTCTTCAATTAGAAGAAATGAGTAAGAAATCATCCACTACCTATATATAGAAAAAACCCAATATTTTTCCCGAAAAAAAAAGACAGTAGTTTATGCTACTGTCTTTACTGGTTCTAGGGTGTCTATCTTATTTTTAACTTCTTTTCTTAGCATCCATGTACAAAGGACTGAGTTTAGGGATTCTGCTATTACAAATGCCCACCACGCTATATTTAGATTACCTGTGCGGCTTAGGGCATAAAATATTGGGATTAGGATTATTAATTGTCTTAAAAATGACTGGAAAATAGCTATTTGCCAGTTTCCTAAGGATTGGAAAACTCCTCCTACTGATACTATTGCTGGGACTGCTACGAGATAGGAGATGGAAACTATTCTCATCATTGGCACTCCTATTTCTATCATGGATTCGGTTGCATTAAAAAATCCTAATAGTTGCCTTGGGAATATCCACATTATAAGTACTGCTATGGCCATTAGTACAAATGAGCTTTTCATAGATAGCCCTATGGATCCTTTTATTCTATCTTTTTTCCTAGCCCCATAATTGTAGGATACTATGGTTGTAAGAGCATTTGATATACCAAATACTGGCAAAAAGGCAAATGATTGAAATTTAAACATTACTCCAAAGGCTGCGATAGCACTTGCTCCAAAGTCTCTTAGGATTAAGTTTATAACAAAAACTACTATAGATCCTATAGTATTCATAACGGTGGTTGGTAAGCCTATCATAAAGATTTGCTTTACTATATCCCCATGGAATCTAAATTTTTTTGATTTAAAGTTAATATCTTTATTTTTTGTTTTATTAAAATAAAAACCTATTAGTGCTCCACCTAACTGTCCTATTACTGTGGCAATGGCAGCTCCCTTTACTTCTAATCTTGGAAAACCAAATAGACCAAATATTAAGATTGGATCAAGGATTAAGTTTATAATTGCCCCTGACATTTGAGTTATCATTGTGTATTTTGTAAGGGATGTGGCTTGTAATAGTTTTTCTGCTAGTACTTGGTAAAATATTCCTATACTAAATATGGTTACTATGTAGGTGTATTCTTTAGTATACGCTGTAACTGTAGCACTTTGGCCTTGGGCATCAGCAAAGGCACCTGTAAATAGTAAGCCTAATAGGGCAAAAACAACATAGGTTATTGCTGAAATTACGATACCGTGGATGGCTACTGATCCTACCCTGTCACGGTTATTTTCTCCTAGAAACCTCGATAAAAGGGCTGAAGCCCCTACTCCTATCCCCACTGCAAAAGCAATCAATATATTTTGCACTGGAAAGGCAAGTGAAACTGCTGTTAGCGCATCCTCTGATACTCTTGCTACAAACATAGAGTCTACTATATTGTAGATTGATTGGACTAACATTGATATAACCATAGGTATTGCCATTTCTAGCAATAATTTATCAATGGCTAAAGTCCCTAGTTTATTTTCTGTTACTTGTATTTCTTCCATAAAATCTCCCTAAAAAATAATTATACATTATATTTAAGCTTATACAGTAAACCCGACTTGCAATTTTCTGTCAATAGTGGCTAGGTAAAGTAAAAAAGCCTAGGAATGTTTTCCCAGACTTTTTTTATAATTTTTTGTTTAGAAAGCAGGATTTACTGATTTGCTATCTCTTTCTTCACTTAATTTTTCGATTAAGTTTTCTACTGAAACTTCTGGTGTTTCTTCACCATCTCTGTTTCTAACTGTTAGTAGTTTTGATTCTTCTTCTTTTTCCCCTACTACTAGCATGTAATTTGCACGCATTAGTTGGGCTTGTCTGATTTTATATCCTACTCCCTCGCTTCTTTTATCAACAGATACTCTAAATCCAGCATCTTTGATTTGTTTTTCTAAATCTTCTGCTGTATCTAGGAATTTGTCTGATACTGGAATGATTACTACTTGTTCTGGGTTTAACCATAATGGGAATCTCCCTGCAAAGTGCTCTGTAAGTACACCGATAAATCTTTCTACTGATCCTAATAATGCTCTGTGAAGCATAACTGGTCTTTGTTTTTCACCATTTTCATCAATGTATGTTAAATCAAAGTTTTGTGGTAGTTGGAAGTCTAGTTGGATAGTACCACATTGCCATGTTCTTTTTGCTGCATCTTCTAAGTGGAAGTCGATTTTTGGACCGTAAAATGCACCATCACCAGGGTTTAGTTCATATTCCATACCACGTTCTTCTAGGGCTGCTTTTAATTGTTCTTCTGCAAAGTCCCAATCTTTGATATCTCCCATAAAGTCATCTGGTCTTGTTGATAACTCTAGTGAATATTTAAAACCAAATGTTGAGTAAAGAAGGTCTGCTAAATCTATCATTTTGTAAACTTCATCTTTGATTTGGCTTGGTAAGCAATAAACATGGGCATCATCTTGGGTAAATGTTCTTACTCTAAATAATCCGTGAAGTGTACCTGATAGTTCGTGTCTGTGTACTTGACCAAATTCTGCAAGTCTAATTGGTAAATCTCTGTATGAGTGTTGGTTTGATGCGTATGTTAAAACTGATCCTGGGCAGTTCATTGGTTTTATAGCATAATCTTCATCATCTATTTTTGTAAAGTACATGTTTTCTTTGTAGTGGTCCCAGTGTCCTGATCTGTGCCATAGTTCTTCGTTCATGATTAGAGGAGTTTTGATTTCTCCATAACCACGTTCTTCTAAAACTTCTCTCCACCAGCCTAGCAATTCATTCATAAGAATCATGCCGTTTGGATGGAAGAATGGGAATCCTGGTCCTTCTTCATGGAAGGCAAATAAATCCATTTCTTTACCGATTTTTCTGTGGTCACGGCGTTCGATTTCTTTTTGTAGCTCTTGCCATTCTTCAAGTTGTTTTGCTTTTTCAAAAGAAATTCCATAAAGTCTTTGAAGCATTTGTCTATCAGAGTCACCTCTCCAGTAGGCACCTGCTATAGTTTTTAGTTTTACTGCCTTGATTTTTTTTGTAGATTCTAAGTGTGGTCCACGACATAGGTCTATGAAGGCATCTCCCATTTTATAAAGAGTAATTAGCTCATCTTCTGGTAGGTCGTTGATTAGTTCAATTTTGTAATCTTGACCCATTTCTTCAAACATTTTTAAAGCTTCCTCACGGGAAATTTCGATTCTTTCCATTTTGTGGTCAGCTTTAGCTATTTCTAGCATTTTTTTCTCAATTTTTTCAAAGTCTTCTGGAACAAATCTGTGGTCTAGTTCCATATCATAATAGAAACCATCAGCAATTGCTGGTCCTATGGCAAATTTTGTATCTGGCCATAAAGCTTGTATTGCTGCTGCCATAACGTGGCTTGATGTATGCCAGAATATTTCTTTACCTTCTGGATCATCAAATTTTACTACTCTAAAGTCACTGTCTTCATTGATTGGTTCCATATAGCCGCGTGTTACACCATTTACAACTGCACCAAGGGCTTGTCTATATAGTCCTTCAGAAATATCTTTTGTAACTTGGCCAACACTTACGCCAGCTTCATATTCTTTTACAGAATTATCTGGTAATGTAATTTTTATCATAATCTCTCCTTTTTAATCCACAAAAAAACCGCCCTTATCGTTACCGATAAAAGGACGGGTTATATCCGTGGTTCCACCTAATATTTGTGCTCATTAAGGTCTTAACGCGACCAACGTTTTAATCTCTTAAAAAACTCCAGGGTGGTTTTTCATAAAAACTCGCATAAGGCTTCTCAGCAGTTGCCTCTCTCTGTGGATACTTATAATTACTACTTTTCCTGTCATAGTTATATATTATATTTTTAGTTTACCACGATAAATTTTTTTTGCAAATGATAATTGGGTAAATATTTAAAAAGTGTTTAGTAAATAGCAAAGGATATACATATGAAAGTAGTAATTGTAGGGGCGGTAGCAGCTGGAGCAACTTTTGCAGCTGCTCTACGCCGTTTAGATGAAAATGTTGAAATAGTTATGTTTGAAAAAGATAGGGATATGAGCTTTGGTAACTGTGAGCTGCCCTATTATTTGTCATACGAAATAAAAGATAGTACCCTTTTAGTCCACAGAGATAGTGAAAAATTTAAAAAGGGTTACAATATCGATGCTTACAACTACCATGAAGTTATAGGTATCAACCGCGAAGAAAAGTATGTCACAGTTTTAGACAAAAGATGCGGCAAAGAATTTAAAGAAACTTATGACTACCTAGTTCTCGCCCCAGGTGCTCATCCAAATATACCAAAATCTATAAAGGGTACTGACAAGGACCATGTTTTTACTATCCGCAATGTAGTAGATGTGGAAAATATCAGAGCCTATTATGAAAATCATAATGCCAAAAATATTTTAGTAGCTGGTGGTGGTTTTATAGCTCTTGAAGCTGCTCATGCCTTAAATGAGCTTGATGATACCAATGTATCCATGTTTGTCAGAAGCAAGATTTTAGGCATGATAGATGATGAACTAGCACCTTTTATCGAAGAAAATATAAAAGAAAATGATGTAAACATCATCCACGAAAAAGAGTTAGTAGAAATCCGTGATGATGAAGTTGCCTTTGCTTCTGGTAAAAAAGTAAAAGCTGATATGGTAATCCTTGCCCTTGGTATGGCTGCCAATAACAAACTTGCAGTAGATGCAGGGTTAGAAATCACAGATAAGGGATCAATAGTAACTGATGAAAATTATCAAACTACCGATCCAAGTATCTATGCCATAGGTGATGCCATTGATATTACAAACTTTATTACAAATGAAAAGCAAAACCTAAAACTAGCCTGGCCAGCTCATAGACAAGCTAAATTTTTAGCAAAACACTTATTAGGTAAGGATGAAGAGCCTTTAAAATATATAGGTACATTTTTAATTAAGTCTTTTGATTTAAATATCGGTATGACAGGACTAAATGAAAAATCCTTGCAAAAATTAGGTTATGACTATGATGTAACCCTCATTTCCCACTCTGATAAGGTTGGTATTATGCCTAGCTCAGAAATGGTTTATATGAAATTGCTTTTTGAAAAAGAAACTGGAAAAATTTACGGAGCCCAAGCTCTAGGTAAGGGAGTTGTGGATAAAAGAATAGATGTCATAGGCACCCTTATAAAAATGGGTGGAACGCTTTCTGATTTATACAACCTAGAACTGGGATATCAGCCATATTATTCTACAACCGAAGATATAAATAATGTCATAGCCAGCCAGGCAATAAATATTTGTAGCGGTCGTTTACCTCACGTCAAATTTTCTGATTTTTGTACTACAAAAGATGAGTATGAGATAATTGATATCAGAAATGAAACAGCCTATGAAGAATGCCACATAAAGGGGGCAAAACTTTTTGAAGGCAAAAAATTACGAGATGAATACGAAAAACTTCCTAAAGATAAGAAAATTTTATTTTATGATGAAACAGGAGTCCAAAGCTCCAATATGATAAAAATGCTCCATAACCTAGACTTTTATAATATATATATGTTAGATGGTGGCCTGCTTTATTTTAGAAAGTATGATGAGTACTTTAAGCTGGGTATGCTTTGTGATGGGGATGAATAGAAATAAAATTTTAAAAAGTCTTCTGTTCGTAAAAAATTGCCATAAATTCTAATTGAAGAAATTCGATAAAAAATTGCACTGTTTGAGTGTACGCGAGTTTGCAATTTTTAGAATTTTGAAATTATGAATTTATCAATTTTTGAAGTCAGTTTTGTTTTTTAAAATTTTTATATTGATATAAGAAAAATCACCCAAATCGGGTGATTTTAATTTTTAGAATCTTCACCAATTATTACTTCATTATCATTGGCGTTTGTTTCTTCTTTTAATTTTCTTATCCTGCATGCCTTTATCCTATTATCCTCGATATATAGGATTTTTATTTCGTAACCATTGTAAATAATAGTCTCATTGACTCCTTCTTCTGGAATATAACCTAGGGAATCAATTATAAATCCACCTAGAGAATCAAAGTTTTCATTATCCTCATCTATCTCGATAGGGATTTTTTCGTTTAAGTCTTTGATATTCATTGAAGCTTTTACAACGTAGACCCCTTTGCGATTTTCTCTAAATTCGCTAGAAAGATTCATACCCTCATCTAAGTCTCCTACAATCTCTTCTAGGAGGTCATCTATGGTTACTACTCCTGCAAATCCACCATATTCATCAATTAAAACTGCCATATGAATATGTTTTATCTGCATATCGGCAAATAATTTATCTGTTTCAATTTTATCTGGTGCAAAATATGCAGGTTTTATTAGACTTCTTAGATGGACATTTTTTATTCCAACCCTAGTTGCTTCTAATAGATAATCTTTGGTATAAAGAATACCTAAGATATTATCTACCTCATCTTCATAGACTGGAATACGGGAATGTTTTATCTTTGTAAATTCATCTAACCAAGTTTTTTCATCATCATTTACATCTATCATAAAAACATCAGTTCTTGCTGTCATTATCTCTTCGGCAATGAGATCATCAAAGCCCATGATGGAATGAATCATTTTTGATTCCATAGGGCGGATTATCCCTTGGTTTTCCCCAACTTGAACTATTGATTTAATCTGCTCACTGGTTACTGCTTTTTCTATTCCCTTGGCTTCTATGCTAAAGATTTTCATTAAGAAATTTGTTACAGATGTAGTTATAGAAACTAAAGGTTTGGTTAAAAACATTACAAACCTAGTAATACCAACAGTATATCTGGTTATTTTCATAGGAAATCTTACGCCGATTCTTTGAGGAATCTTATCTACAAATATAACTTTTATAATTGTATATATAACTATGACAATAAAAGTCATCCACCCTAAAGAAAGCATACCGCCAAAGAAAAATCCATTAGAAGTTAAATCACTTAATCTTTTTGTAAAATAAGCGATTGTTAATAGGGAAAATATTATATTTACTATGCCAAAAGATTGATTGAGTCTATCTTGATCAGATATAATCTTTAGAATAACCCTTGTTTTTGCATCATTTTCTTTATCTTCTTCTAATCTCATAGGGTTTAATGTAATTAATCCTGTATGAATAGCTGTAAAAGTACCGTTAATAATTAAAAGTAAAATTACAACAAGACTTGTAATTAAGCTGTGGTAGGGGCCTTGGTCCATTTATATTCTCTCCGTTCTTTTCTATCTTAGAATGAGTATATACATTATTTTACCCATTGTCAAAACATTTTTATTATAAAAAGAGTTCAACTCCCATTATAAGCTGAACTCTTTTTTATTTTTTAATTTTAGTACGTACATTAACACAAAAATTACTATCACACCAAAAGATAAAGATATAAGAGCGGAATGAGTAAATCCTGCTATGATATATGCTACTGCAGATATAGCCGCAACACTAATACCATATGGTAACTGAGTTTTAACATGGTCTATATGAATACAACCTGCTCCTGTGGATGACATTATAGTTGTATCGGATATTGGAGATAAGTGGTCTCCACAAACTGCTCCCGAAAGAGTAGCTGATATTCCTATAAAAAATAATGGATCTGTCGGCTCAAACATAGATATTACAATTGGTATCAAAATTCCAAAAGTTCCCCAGCTTGTTCCAGTAGCAAAGGCAAGAAATATTGCAACTATAAAAATTACAACTGGTAAAAATGAATTTAAACTTCCTGCTACATTTTCCATAAGTCCACCTACATATTGAGTTGAACCCAATAAATCGTTTGATATATTCTTTAAACTTGTAGCCATTGTCAAAATCAAAATAGCTGCTACCATAGAAGAAAAACCTTCAGAAATAGCATCCATTGATTTTTCAAAAGTTATGGATTTTTTCACTACAAAAAATATTATAGTGATTATTAGCGCAATAATAGATCCCATAGCTAGAGCTATTGATGAATCTGTGTTGGCAAAAGCATTTACAAAATCGTGATAAAAAGGACTTTCTAAATCGAAAAATCCACCTACATTAATTAAGCTTGTAACACAAGATATAATCAAAATTAAAACAGGAAAAACTAAGTCAATTACAGACCCATTTGCATTTTGATCTGAAACAATAGTTGTAGAATCTTTGCTAATACCTAGATATCCTTCCTCTATAGCCCTTTGTTCATATTTTTTCATTGGCCCAAAATCATTATCAAAGGCTATAATATTTATTACAAAAACCAAGGTCAAAAGTGAATAAAAGTTAAAAGGAATGGCTCTTATAAACAATTCTATTCCTGACATATGACTACTTTCGGCATATCCTGAAACAGCAGCCGCCCATGAAGAAATAGGAGCTATCATGCAAACAGGTGCAGCAGTTGCGTCTATTATGTAGGCAAGCTTTGCTCTTGATACCTTATGAGAATCAGTTATAGGTTTCATAACAGAGCCACTTGTTAAACAATTAAAATAATCGTCAATAAATAACATTATACACATACAAAATGTAGCAAGCTGTGAGCCTTTTCTAGTCTTTATTTTGGAATTCGCCCAATTTCCAAATGCTTTGGATCCTCCTGAATAATTTATAAGTACAACCATTATTCCAAGAACTACTAAAAATATAAAAATTCCTGAACTTCCTGAAATAGAAGCAATAAATCCTTCTTCTACTAAATTATTTAGAAAAACTCCAAATGAGCCTCCTGATGCTAAAATAGCACCTGTAACAATCCCTAAAAATAAAGATGAAAATACTTCTTTAGTAAATAATGCCACAAAAATAGCTACTAAAGGTGGAAAAAGTGACCAAACACTAGCCTCAGTAGCTTCTCCTGTCATTGCAATATATATAGCTAGCCCTAAAGACAACAATGCGACCCCAAGGGCTGGTTTTAATTTTTTAGTATCCATAAAAAACCTCTCTATGAGTTTTAAATATTTATAAAAACGTATTTTATATAATTAAACTCAAATATTTTGACGTATGTCTTACATTATACTTAATTTTTTTATATATAAAAGTATTCTAAAAATTTTGTAGCTTTTAAAACATTATAATTAGGCACAAAAAAAGAAGACCTACGGTCCTCTTCTTCCATTTATTCTACTTTTCTACATTAAGGGTAATCTTTCCCTTATGTATAGCAACTACGATAGATTTTGACATTTAAAAAGCTATCGTAATTACATTTATATACTAATATAGAGACTTATTACTCCTTAGATAAAGTAGGTCTGCTATCGCCTGTTGGACTTAATCCATCTTGATTTTCTCTAAATCCTGGTTCATCTAAAGTATCTGTTACATCAGGATCTGAGATAATATCTTTTACTTTCATCAGTCTTGCGATAGTTGCCCTTTCATTTTCTTCTAGTTTTGCTCTAATATACTTAATAGTTTCTTCCAAGTCTGGGATAGTACGGTATTCTAGAGCATTTACACGTCTACGTGTAGATTCAATTTCATCTGCCATAAGCTGGGTAGTTTTTTCTAGCTCTGCAAGTTTTAAAAGTTTTTCTGTAACTTCATTTAGTCCTGCAATTGCTTGATCTAGGCCTGCTGATGTTTCAGCATAACCATATGAATACATACTTGCATCCTTATTTTGTTCTACCTGAAACTCCATTTCAGGAATTCTAACACTCATGACATTTTTAACACCTATATCAACACCAACTTTTTGTGTAGGAAAGCTAACTGCTGCCTCCATTGATTCTGGGCTCATAAAGGCACTTGCGATAAGGAAGTCAGAAAAAGAATCAGAAAGTTCTTTTTCTACTTCTTCTCTTAAAGTTTTATTTTCGCGGATTAAAATCATAAATTGACGCATAAGTTCATCTTGTTTGTCTTTTAATAATTTATAACCACGTTTACTTGTGCCAAGCCTTTCTTTTAAGGTGTTAAGATTCATCCTAGTTGGCGTTACTTTTAGTCTTGCCATTTTTATCACCTAATCCATATATTTTTCAATTAGGGCATCATCAATTCTCTTAAGTTCTGATCTTGGAATTAGTTTTAATAATTCCCAACCAAGATTTAGAGTTTCTTCGATGGTTCTATTTGTGTAATATCCTTGGTTAATATATCTTTCTTCAAATTGTTTAGCAAATTCAGCAAATGCAAGGTCTGCCTCTGAAAGTGCTGAGTCACCTAAGATTTTTTGTAGCTCACGAGCATCAACCCCTGATGCGTATGCTGCATAAATTTGGTTCATAGTGCCAGCATGGTCTTCACGAGTTTTACCTTTACCTATACCCTTATCTTTTAGACGTGATAAAGATGGAAGGATAGAAACTGGTGGCTCTACACCTTGGTTATATAATTCACGGTTAAGGATTATTTGTCCTTCTGTGATGTAGCCTGTAAGGTCTGGGATTGGGTGAGTGATATCATCTTCTGGCATTGATAAAATAGGAATTTGTGTAATAGTTCCTGGTTTGCCACGAAGTTTTCCAGCTCTTTCATAGATTGTAGAAAGGTCTGTATATAGATATCCTGGGTAACCACGACGTCCTGGTACCTCTTTACGAGCAGCTGATACTTCACGTAAGGCTTCTGCGTAGTTGGTCATATCTGTCATGATTACTAGTACTTGCATATCTTTTTCATATGCTAGGTATTCTGCACAAGTTAAAGCCATTTTTGGTGTAGATAGACGTTCGATAGCTGGGTCATCTGCAAGGTTCATAAATAATACTGAACGGTCAAGTGCTCCAGTTTTTCTAAAGTCATCTAAGAAAAATTGTGCTTCTTCAAAAGTAATACCGATAGCTGCAAATACTACCGCAAAACCCTCATCATCGTTTAGTACTCTTGCTTGACGGGCAATTTGTGCTGCTACTTGGTTGTGTGGCAGACCGTTTCCTGAGAAAATAGGAAGCTTTTGTCCACGTACAAGGGTATTTAGTCCGTCAATAGTAGAAATACCTGTTTGGATAAATTCTGATGGGTAGTCACGGCTTACAGGGTTTATAGCTGTACCGTTTACATCACGTTTTTCTTCTGGAATTATAGCTGGACCATCATCGATTGGTTCACCAAGTCCATTAAAGGCACGGCCAACCATATCTTCTGAAACGCCAAGTTCTAGTGGACGTCCTAAAAATCTTACAGAAGTAGATTCAAGGTTGATACCTGTTGATCCTTCGAAAAGTTGGACCATAGCACGGCCTTCTTCTATTTCTATAACACGACCACGGCGGCGTTCGCCAGTTTGCATTTCTATGTCTACAAGTTCATCGAAGCTAACACCTTCAACACCTTCAACAAGCATTAGAGGCCCAACAACTTCGGTTACTGTTTTATATTCTTTTAACATTATGCCTCCCTTGATAATTGACTAATTTCATTGTCAACTTGTGCTTTGATGTCTGTTAGTTTTTCTATGTCATCTTCGCTTACAAATTTTGCTCTTGTAATTCTTTCATGAACAGGTAGATTTTCTAGTTTTTCAATCTCTACACCATTTGATAATGCTTCTAGAGATCTATCATAGTTATAAAGAATTAAATCAAGCATGATGTTTTGCTTTCTAAGTGAACAGAATGTATCTACATCATGGAATGCGTTTTGTTGTAAGTAATCTTCTCTGATTGATTTTGTAACATTTAGTTTTAATTTATCATCATCACTTAATGCATCACGACCTACTAGTCTTACAACTTCTTGTAATGAAGATTCTTGTTGTAATAAACTCATAGCACGTTTTCTCATAGTTGAGAAGCTTTCATTTATGTTTTGGTCGATGTATTGATCCATCTTATCTTGGTATAAAGAATAAGAAGATAACCAGTTAATAGCTGGGAAGTGACGTTGGTAAGATAGGTCATAATCAAGTCCCCAGAATACTTTTACTATACGTAAAGTAGCTTGGGTAACTGGTTCTGAAAGGTCCCCACCTGGAGGGCTTACAGCTCCTATAACTGTTAATGATCCTTCTTCATCTCTATTTCCTAAAACTTCAACTTTACCACTTCTTTCATAGAAGTCTGCGATTCTAGATGCAAGATAAGCTGGGAAACCTTCATCCCCTGGCATTTCTTCCAAACGACCAGACATTTCACGAAGAGCCTCTGCCCAGCGGCTTGTTGAGTCAGCCATCATAGCTACGTTATAACCCATGTCACGGAAATATTCTCCAAGGGTAATACCTGTATAAATACTTGCCTCACGAGCTGCTACTGGCATGTTTGATGTATTTGCAATAAGGATAGTTCTCTCCATTATTGATTCGCCTGTTCTAGGGTCTATTAGTTCTGGGAATTCGTTAAGTACGTCAGTCATTTCGTTACCACGTTCTCCACAACCTACATAAACTACCATGTCTGCATCAGCAAATTTTGCAATTTGGTGTTGTACTACTGTTTTACCAGATCCAAATGGTCCTGGGATTGCAGATGTACCACCTTTCGCAACTGGGAAGAATGTATCTATAACCCTTTGACCTGTAATAAGTGGTTCGTTAGGATCAAGTTTTCTTCTTGATGGACGAGCTTGTCTTACTGGCCATTTTTGAATCATATTGATTTCTTTATCGCCATCTTCTGTCTCAATTACTGCAACTGTTTGGTCTACAGTAAATTCTCCAGCTTTTATATCTTTTAATTTTCCTTCGATTCCATAAGGAACCATGATTTTATGTGTAAGTACATTTGTTTCTTCTACTGTACCAATAACATCACCTGCTACTACTTGATCGCCTGCATTTTTTGTTGGGACAAATTCCCATTTTGTTTCACGATTTAAAGCTGGTGCTGTAACTCCTCTTTCTAGGAATGACCCTGCAAGGTCTTCAAGTTTTTCTAGAGGTCTTTGGATACCATCGTACATGTGACGAAGCATTCCAGGTCCAAGTTCAACTGATAGAGGACGGCCTGTAGATACTACTGGGTCTCCAGGTCCTATACCTGTTGTTTCTTCATAAACCTGAATACTTGCAACATCTCCTCTCATCTCAATTATTTCGCCGATGAGCTTATCTTTTGATACCTCAACCACGTCATAGATATTCGCATCAGATAATCCGCTAGCTTCTATCAATGGTCCTGATACTTTAGTAATTTTACCTTCTTTCAAATTAAGCTCCTTTAATTTAGAATATTGGCTCCAACAGCCTTTTCTACTGATTTGTTTATATCAGCAAGACCTATGCCCATTGATCCCTTATTTCCAGGGATTAAAATGATAGCTGGAGTCATTTGATCTCTATATTTATCAATTGTAGATGGGATTTCTTTAGCAAATTTTTCTGTTATAAATATTACGCCAACATCTTCTTTGGCTAAATTATTTATAGTATCTGCTGCTTCTTTGCCATCTATAACTGTATATACTTCTACACCGAGTGCCTTAAAGGCAAGGACAGAATCCTTATCCCCGATTACTGCTACTCTATGCATAAGTCTCACGCAACCTTTCTAATGTAAATTCTTTTGGTAATGAATTTAGTTTTGATACTAGAATGATCCTTAAGTTTTTTATCTCTGCTTCTTTAGAAATGATATAATTCATTAAAACTTCAGGGCCATAGGTCATAGATTTCGCAAGTCTTGAGTAATCCATTTGGTGATCATCAATTGCTTTTTCAAGGTCTAGTAAGTTTTGGTCTAATGTTTTATCCTCATCTAAAGACCTTACCAGATATTTATTGATATTTTCATTTGATAATTTTACCACAATATGGTTTACATCTGCTGGTGCAAGTTCTACTAATCTTTCTGGCTCTATAAAACCGCCATCGATTAGGGCATCTTTTAAATCACTTGCTTGGCTGCCTTGAGCTTTGATACGTAAAAGAGTTTTAATATTGATTAAATCAATTCTTTCTTTTGTATATTTTGTAAGCTCTTCTAGGTCTATTTCCTTAGCATCTTTTAAAAGTTTTTCATAATATGACTTATCAAGGCTAATATCTATATCTTTTGGATTGTTAGTATCCCTAAATTTTGCTAGGGCAGTTTTACCATAATCTACGTAAATGTCATTGCTATTTACTGATTTATTTAATGGCTTATATCCATCGATATCTAGGCCTTCTAAAAAGCCTACTTCGATATTATCAGTTGATAAGTGTCTTTTGATATAAGCTAGGTCTATATTTCCTATATCGCTATATAAATTTGCATAAGACTCATTTTGAACAATTTCTCTTACTAATACTTTAAGGTTATGAAAATTATATCTTTCTCTAAAGTATTGGAGAATATTATCATCTCCTGCTGTTTGTTCTATAAGTTCATAGGAATTTTTTAGCTCTTGATCTAAGATTTTTTCATATTCTTCTGGTCGCCCTAGCTCTTGAATGGATTCTCTATAAGAAGAATCATTTAAAGCGCCTAGGACTTCACCTACTGAATCATAGTCATTTAATCTTTCTAGGTCATTTCTAGTAAGGAGGTTATTTTCGCGTATTCTAGTTGAGATAGATCCACCTATATAGTTATCTCTATTCATAAACCCTCCTTAGTTAAATATTTCATCTGAAATTTGTTTTCTTATATCATCAATGTTGTATTTTATTATTGAAGAAAATCTGTTGTCGTATTCTATTTTGCCAGATTTTACTACAAAACCATCTTCAACTGTTTCATCTGCTACTTTTAAGCCACCAAAATCTGCATTTTTTAAAGCATCCTTGTGGGCATCAGATAAAATTAATTCTCCCTTTGAAATACCAGATTTTCTTAAGGTATTTTCTACAAATGATTTGTAGTCTTTATCATCTATTTGTTTTAGATTTGTTATTAAAGCTTCTACTATATCATCTATAACCTTATTTTTTGCTGATATCTCTATATCACGCGATTCACGGTTTGCTGAAACTTCTTCGTTTCTTTTGATGGTTTCTGCTTCTTTTTGGGCTTTTGATATTATTTCAGCAGCCTCTTTATCTGCTTCGCTTCTTTTAGCATTTAAGATTTCTTCTGCTTTTGCTTTTGCATCATCTAATATATTTTGACTTTCAGTTTTTCCTTCACTAATTATTGATTCTAATATTACTTCAAGATTATTCATAATCTTTTCCTAATATTAAGCGTTTAGTACTAGTAGTAGAGAGATTACAAAGCCTAAGATTGCGTATAACTCAACCATTACTGAGTAAACAACACCTTTAACGAATTCATCTTCGTTTTTAGAAAGGATATTTACACCAGCAATAGCTACTCTAGCTTGTCTTTGTGCTGAAGCATAACCAACGATTGCTACTGGAAGAGCTGCCATTAGTAGGTAAAGTCCTTTTTCAAATGTGATTGCATCTCCACCAATGATTTGTTGGTAAATAAAGAATCCAATTACGAATCCGTAAAGACCTTGTGTACCTGGTAGTAGTTGTAGTACAAGTGCCTTACCAAATTTATCTGGCTCATCTACTGTTAGTGCTGCTGTTGCCTCACCTGCCATACCTACACCTTTTGCTGATCCAATTCCACCAAATAATGTTGCAATCGCTGCTGCTAGTACTGCAAAAATTGTTCCACCGTTTTCAATAAAAAATTCACTCATTATTTTTCTCCTTTTCTAATGATATTTACAAAATTTGTGTCTTCAACCATCTCACGGAACTTAATTCCGCCACCTTCGTAGAACTTGTTAAACATTTCTACATAAATTAACCTTAGTGAGTGTACATAAGCTGATAAGTATGAAAGGAACATGTTAAATAGTTGGAACACTATAAATACTATAATTCCTCCAATAAGTCCGCCTATACCACTGCCTGCCATCATTTCTACAATTAAGTTTACAGAATAAGCTACGAATCCACCAGATAAAACTAGGGCCATAAGTCTTAAGAATGATACAAAGTCCCCAATCCAAGATGTGATTCCATATAGTTCATAGGTACCGCTAGCAATTCTAGCCCCCCATGATTTCATAGCGCGTCCTGCAAATAAAACGATGATTACCATTCCTGCAATCATAACCCATTTTGCGATTGGGCTGCCTGTAAGTGCTAGAGCAATCGCTCCACCTACTGCCATATACCAGCTTATTACATCAAAGAATAAACCATCTGGGTGGCCATCTCTAATAGCCATAAATCCTTTTACTCCTAGGGCAAAGAATAAACTTATTGCCCCTATAACTATACTTAAAGTTATAAGTTGGTTTATATCTTGGGTTGTATCTATCCATCCAAACGGTACATCTATAATACCGCCGAATACTGATCCGAATATAAACCCAAATACACAAGCTGATATTGATATTCTAAGGAATAGCTTTAAGGTTTGTTCTGTTTCTTTTGGGAAGTCTTTTAGTTTTAGAGCAAGAAGTATTGCTATAACGCCTAAAAGTCCATAACCTAAGTCACCTATCATAAAACCTGTAAAGATTGTATAAAAAGGTGCGACAATTGCTGTTGGGTCTAGCTCGCTATACTTTGGTAGGGCATAGGTTGCAACAACGTTTTCGTAAGGTTCTATTAGTTTGTTATTTTTTAGAATAATAGGCACATTTGGATCATCTTTATCTGCTGGGATTACATCAAGGATGTATTTCTCCCCTAAGATTTGATCTAAGTCTGCCTTAAATTCTTCGCTTCTATCGCTTGGCACATAGCCTTCTACGATATTCATTTGACGAGTTTTTAGGAAGTTTTCGCTTGAAGCTTCTTTTTTCCTGCAGTTTGTAACGTAAGATTGGTAAATGTAAAGGTCTGGCAAGTATTTTTTAAAGTCAGTTATTTCTTTATCTACTGCCTGTATCTGATCATTTATTTCATCTTTTTGGCCACTTAAATCGGTTAAGTATGTATTAACTTCATTATCTGCAGCAATTTTTACTCTGGTAAAGCCAAATTCTCTTAAGATTTCAGAAAATTCTTCTGCTTCCTTGTTAGTAGATATAGCAACTACATAATAATTGCCATCTTTTTCACTTATTTTATAAACCAAGGTACCATCTAGATTTCTTTCTACGAGAGCATTTTGCAAATCTTCATAGAACTTACTTGAAATCGTTCCTGTTTCTAAGAAAAATCTATCTGATTTATAAAGTTTATCTACATTGACATTTATATCTTGCCATGGAGATAAGTCATTATATTTTTGGTTTAGGTTATCTCTACTTTGTACGAGTTTCTCACGTTTGGTAATTAAATCTCTTAATTTCTCATAAATTAAATCAAAAGTGAAGTTTGATCCACGTTTATTGACTTCCTCTAAGGATAAATCACTCACATTATCACTTAATTCATCTGGTAAATCTTTGGTGTAATCTCTGATTACATCAATTGCATAATTTACCTTGGTAAGTGCTTCATCGATTTCAGCTAGTCTTTTTGTTTCACGGACTTCAGTTAAGTAATCATCATCTGGTTGTTTTACCAAATCGTTAAAATGTACGTAGTTAAAACCTTGCAAAGTGTTAAGAAGATTGTCTCTATCAGAGTCAAAGCTTAGCAAGTTAAACTTATCCATTTTAACTATTGCCATCTCTTACAATCCTTTCTGTCAAAGTATCGATAATAGCTTTAACATTTTTTTCATCTGCTTTTAAAATATTATTTGAAGCTTCTCGGGCCTTTTGCAAAATTGGTTCTTTCTCGCTTTGGGCTTTTTGGTTTGCTTCATCAATGAGACTTTTTGCTTTTTGGTTTGCATCAGAGATTATTCTCTTGTACTCACTATCAGCATCGTCTTTGGCTTTTCTAATAAGTTCTTGTGATTTTGCTTTTGCATCACTGACTTCATTAGATGCAGCCTGTTCAGCCTCTTTGATTTTTAGTAAAATATCATCTGCCATTTTTCACCCCCTAATTAACATTAACTAAATTATACCACAAAATTTCCTCTAAAAATAGGGCTAATTAATTTTTTATCAATATTTTTATCTTAAATTTTTGTAGTAGCAGTTAGATTTTTTATGTGTTTTACACATATATTTTGATACCCAATATAAAAAATATTAAAGAATTTTTATAAAAAATTTATTATAAAAATGTAAACGGGCCTTAATTGTTATAATTTAGGCCCATTTTTTTACTTGTTATTTAATTTTTTGGATTATTCTTGATCTTGTTTCAAAGTCATCTGTGCTTCCAGAGATTGAATTATTTTCTTTGGCAAGTTTTGACATTTCATCTAGTATGTCACTTACTTTTTCTACATCAGCTGTTTTATTTGATAACTCATCAATACCCTCTGCTTTATAATCTTTTAGACCTTGGGCAAATTCGTGGTAGCCTGCTTCGTATTTATCACTACCTGCTTTTAATTTACCTGTTGATTCATCTAGTTGAGTTAAGCCTGTATTTAATTGTCTTAAGGCATCAGCTAATGGGTTTATAGCTGTTTGATTAATATTGCTTAATTGATTTAATGACGCAGATTTGTTTTTAAATTCTTTTAAACCATTTGATAGTTTTTGTGATCCACCAGCTAATCCTTGAGAGTTTTGGTCTAATTGATTAATAGCACCTGATAACTTTTCAACACCTGCTGTGTTTTGGATGGTACCTTCTTTTAATTTACTAGATCCTGCTTTTATTTGACTTGTAGCATTATCTAATTTTACAATTGATTCTTGTAATTTTGCAAGGTTTGATTCTGAGAATCCTTTGCTAATTTTTTCTACTCCTGCCCCAAGGCTTGAGGAAGCATTTGCTAGTTCATCTTTTGAAGCAGCTAGTTTTGTAGAAATTTCTTTTGAGCCAGCACTTGCATTATTAATACCTGTTGTTAGGCTTTCTGATGCTTGACTAAGTTCAGTTAAACCTGCTCTAACTCCAGAAGCTACTGTAGCACTTGCTTTTAAATTTTCGGCTTCTGCATAAAGATTATCTCTAACAGCAGCAAGATTTTCGATTTGTCCACTTAAAGAGCCATCCTCGTTACTAGCTTCAAGATTTGCAATTACGCCATCAATAGAATTTGCTTGGGCATAAATATTTTCTAAACTTCCATCTACATTTATATTAGAAGCTGTTTGATTAATGCCTACTATGCTTTCATTCATAGTCTTTGAAGCGTCTGAAAGTTCTCCTAAACCAGCATTTAATTCTGTTACACTATCTGCAAGTGGGCTAATACCCTTGCCTAGGTCATCTAGGCCTTTTTCTAATTGTCCTAGAGAGTCTGTAAGTGAGCTTGCTTTTTCATCTCCTTTTTGAGAGCTCATAGCAGTTTTTTCTTTTAATTCACTAGTTGCTTGGTTAAGTTGTGCTAGACCATTGTCAAGTTCTGTTGCTCCTGCTTGAAGATTTTTAGCCCCTTCATTTAAGGCTGGCATATTTTGATTTACTTCTCTAACTCCTGCTGTATATTTATTGATGCCAGAGTTTAAGTTATTTGATCCATCACTTAATTGATTTACAGCGTTTGTCATTACTGAAACTTTGCTTGGTAAATCAGCAAAGGCTGCTGATAATTTTTCAAAGTTTGCTAGAATTTGTGCTGATCCATCTGATAATTTACCAGTACCAGCGCTTAATTGGTTGATACCATCGTTGATTTGGCGGCTACCATTAGCAAGTTCATCTGAGGCATCTACAAGCTTTGTCATATTATCTTCTAGCTTATCAATTCCATCGTTTAAATCGTCTAGGGAAGCTAAATTTGCATCTTCTTGGAAAAATTCATTTGATATTAGAGTATAAACTTCGGTTGGTTTATAGTCTGTAACATCCATTTCTACTTCTAATTTTTCTTTAAATTTATCTAGCTTATCTTTTTCTAAGATATCAGAGAAGTTTTCTTTAAGACCTGGTGTTAATAGACCAGTTACGATTTGATTTTTACCGTCTTTTACAATTTTTCCATCGCTTGTTGTGATATCTGAGACCTTATCTCCATCAAATACCATAGCTGTAACTACTGCATATGGAGAATAAACAGTGCTTTCTTTGCCATCAATTAATGTATTTGCTGATTTTTTATTGCTAGCTTCTGCAACTATTTTTAAGTGGCCAGATTTGCCTTCTAGCTCACTAGCTTTTAATTCTTTACCATCTAGGTAATATGTTACTTTTACATCTACTGGAAGTTCACTATCTGTTTTCCCTTGGTAGTAGATATCCTTATCTTTTGAATCCCAATTGATATATCCATTATCTGCTTTAACTGACTCATCTGTTTCAAGGTTTTTAATATCTTTTAAGTTTGATTTATCTTTTACTTTTATATTTTCATCACTATTTAGCCAGATTGAAGCAGTTTCGTCTGTGATTTTACCATCTTGTTCAGTAACATATATTGTTTCATTTTTTCTTACAGGTTCTGTAGCTGCATATGATACATTAGTAGCAAGCACTGAGCTTACAGTTACTGCTGCAAGAACTTTTACAAATTTTTTATTCATATTTCCCTCCTAGTTTAATCCTTTGGTTGTTTTCTTTATGAATGGGAATGTCACACTAATTATTGCAGGTAGGAAGATAATAATTACTAGCATTGAAATTATCGCTCCTCTTGCCAAAAATATACAAATAGTAGATACTATTTCCATTTTTGAATAAAAACCTACACCTATTGTTGCTGCAAAGAATGATAAGGCTGATGTTACAATTGATTTTGCAGTTTCTTTTGTAGCAACCATCAAGGCCTCGTCTTTATCTTTTGTTTGTTTATATTCGTATAAGAACCTATCTGTCATCAAGATTGAGTAATCGATAGTAGATCCTAATTGAACTACACCGATAATTATTGATGTGATAAATGGTATTGTTTGTCCCATATAAAATGGAATTCCCATATTTATAAATATTGCTAGCTCTATGGCTGCAATTAGTACAATTGGCAGTGCAAATGACTTAAATACTATTGCAATGATTACAAATACAACTGCAATGGATGCTATATTTACCATTTTAAAATCGCGGTCAGATATTTCTGTAAGGTCATCTGTAAGAACTGCCTCCCCTGTTAGATATCCATCTGGGTCGTGGGCCTTTACAATTTTATTAATTTCTTCAATTTGCTTATTAACCTCAGGTGATGCTGTTTGGTACTTAGAATTTAGCATTAGCATTTGGTAGCCATTTTTTACAAAATTATCTTGTAACTTATCTGGTAAAACACTAGATGGTAGGGTAAGTCCTGTTACAGAATTGACACTTAAAACATTATTTACTCCATCTACATCTTCTAACTCATCAACCATGCCATTTATAGATTGCTTGCTCAAATCATCTTTTACTACTATAAAGTGGGTAGATGCCATATCATAATCTTTTTTCATTTTGTTTAAGGCAACTATAGAATCAAGATCTTGTGGCAAAGACCTATCTAGGTTATAGTAAAGTTCAGTATTATTTGATCCGTAAACTGCTGGTATAAATAGGGCTAAAAATACAATAAATAAAGCTTTTCTGTATTTTAGAGTGAAATCTGCAGTTTTTTCAAATGAAGGTAATAATACTCTGTGGTTATATTTATTAACCCATTTTTCAGTAAGTAAAAGCATTGGAGGGAGTACAACAACTGTTGAAATAAGTCCTAAAAGCACACCCTTACTCATTACAAGACCGATGTCTTTACCAAGACCTAGTCTCATTAAAAGTAAAACTAAAAATCCTGCAAAGGTAGTAAGTGATGATGCAAATATGGATGCAACTGTACTTGTTATAGCCTTTGACATTGCTTCACGATTGTCTTCATTTGTTTGTTTTTTCTCTACATATCTGTGATATAAGAAAATTGAATAGTCTGTTGTAACAGCTAGTTGGAGTACTGCTGCAATAGCCTTGGTAATATATGAAATTTCCCCTAGGAAAATATTTGTACCAAAGTTATATAAAATTGCATAACCAATATTTAGCATAAATAAGAATGGAATGATTGTAGATTCATTGGCCAAACTTAAAACTATAAGGGCAAGTATAACTGCCAGTGCCACATATATTGGTGTTTCGTGGTCTATTAAATCCTTGGTATCTTTTACTAAAGAAGAAATACCAGATAAGAATTTTTCCTTAGACTCAATTGCTTTTATCTGATCAATAGCCTCCATAGTTCTAAATGAAGATGAAGATTCACTAAATTTAACCATCAAAAGAGTAGAATCTTTAGCATAAAAAGCATCTCTTATTTGATCAGGTAAAAATTCATTCGGTACTGTATCTCCCACAATAGAAGATTTTGAAATAACATCTTCTACACCATCAATTTCTAGAATTTTCTTTTTAAGTTCATCCGCATCATGGTCATCACCTTTTAAAATCAGCATACCAGTAGCAGCATTTTTAAAATCTTTATCTAGAATTTCTTGTCCTTGGGTAGACTCAAGGTCAGCCGGTAAGTAGGAGAGAATGTCATAGTTTACACCAGTTTTTTCATAGCCAATCCAAGAAGGTATAAGTAATAAGGTCATAATAAGTAATACTAATTTTGGATGGTATGAAATAAATCTTGATATTTTTTTCATTTAATTTCTCCTGTTCCATTAAAAATTTTTCTAATAACAGCAAATAAAACTGGTTTCATTTCATCAATAGATAGGGTCGAGTCCTTCATCAAGGCACTTTTACAAGTAGTCATCATAATATCAAAAGTCATGGCAAGGATATAAAGCTGTTGAGATTCACTGTAAGATTGAGAAAATAAATTTTCATACCTACTTAAAATAAATTGTAAGGTCGAATCAGCCTCGCTCAGCCTTTCATCATGCTCGATTTTTGTGTATAAAGCCCAGGTAATATTGTTACTTAAAAGGTCAAGTTCAAAAGGATTAGCAATTAAATAATCAATTATGTAATCCACAAAAGAAATATATCTTTCAACAGGATCATCGCCCCCACAATTTTCCTCAGCCTTAATAATAATATCCATGGCTTTATCAAGGACTATTTTCTCTTTTAAGTCATTTTTATCAGTGTAATATAGATAAAAAGTTCCAAGACCAAAACCAGACTCTGCCATAATTTCACGAACAGAAGCCTTATCAGGTCCCTTTTTCTTAAAAACCTTAAGAGCAGCCTCCATAATCTCTGCTTTTTTTCCACCTAATTTTTCAGTGGTCATAAAAACCTCCTCCATCAATAAATGAACGATGTTCATTTGTTGTTACAGTTTATATTCTACACTCAAATGAACAATGTTCAACTATTTTTAAAAAATTTTATCAATTAGTAAAAATTATTGAAATTTAGACACAAAAAAAAGAACCCTTAAGGGTTCTAATTTTATAAATCGTCTTCGATAATTGAAGATTTAGAGTATGCGGAAACTTTTGCTTCAAAAAAGTCTGTTTTCACTTGGTTTGGATCTGCGTATTCTTCAACCCATTTCATAGAATCTGGAACTTCGTTGTATCCTTCGTAAAGATTTCCAAATCCTAAACCTTTGGCTCTAAGATTTCCTAAATATTTGATATAATCTTCTATCATCTTGCCATTAAGTCCTGAAATATTATCACCAATAGCATATTTTCCCCAAGCAATTTCTTGCTCCACACCTTCTTTTAGCATAGCTGTGTAGTATTTAATATGCTCTTCTGTAAATAAATCTGGTCTTTCTTTTTTAAGGTCATTTATAAGAGACCTAAATAGCCATAAGTGAGTATTTTCATCACGGTTAATGTATCTAATTTCTTGGACTGTCCCTGGCATTTTTCCGTTACGGCCTAGATTGTAGAAGAAAGAAAATCCTGAGTAGAAGTAAATACCTTCTAGGATATAATTTGCTACTAGGGCTTTCATAAAGTTAAATTCATCATCTTCTTCTAAGAAATCATTGTATTGCTCCCCTATGTATTCATTTCTACGTAGTAGGTGTTCATCATCCTTCCACATATAAAGAATTTTTGTTCTCTCTTCTGGTGAACAAATTGTATCTAGAATATATGAATATGATTGGGAGTGAATGGACTCTTGGTAGGTTTGGATTGATAGGCAAAGGTTGATTTCATTTGCTGTAACGTAGGTTTGTAAGTTTGGTAAATTTGCAGTTTGGATTGAGTCAAGATATGTTAAAAATGAAATTATTCTATCAAAGGCAAATTTTTCATGCTCATCAAGATTTCTATAATCTTTGATATCTTGGTTTAAATTTATCTCTTCTGGTATCCAGAAGTTATTCATAGCTTGGCGGTACCAATCACTGGTCCATGTATATTTTAAATTATTAAAGTCATTTAGATTTGTGGTATTACCTTGGATGATTTTTCTTTTGGCAAGGTCCACATCACCATATTCATTGAAAATACCACGTTTTTCAACTTCGGTTTTTTTGCTATCTTCCATTTGTAAACTCCTTTTTAAATACTTTTTCTTAATTTAACTGTACCACTATTAATAAAAGTATATAGCTTTGCCCCATTGTTGCCAATTTTAAACGAAAAAACCTCCGATCTTTACGGAGGTTTTTGTTTTATCTTAGTTTAAACTTACATCATAAATGGCTGGTAGGTCGTTTGATTTTATTTCATTTGTGTATTCTGTTTTAATTGACCTATCTAGGACGTATTTTAAATCATTATTGTCCCTGTAAGCTTTTATAAAGATAACCTTAGAGTTTTTATCTACAGCTATAATGGTGTTATTTTCTCTATTGTTTAGGTATGCAAGGACTGAGCCATTTGTGAAAATCTCGTCTACCTCTAAATTATGGACTGCCAATTGTTCATTTAATAACCTAGGACTGCCTGCATAATTGAGTGGTTTTATAGAAAAATCTTCACTTACATATGTGAAAGTATTTCTCCACATCTCAAATGAACTCTCTTCCTTGTAATTTCCTAGCATATAGAGGGTAAGCTTTCCATTTCCTATATCTGAAACTCTTTTATAGCTGCTATCGTTTCTTAAAAGATTGATATTTTTTATATCTCTACCATAGTATTTTTTATTTTGTGCTTGCTCTTCTGGGCTAAGACCAGTGTAGTCTCCCCTTTCCTCTCTTTGGCTAAAGGTTAGGGGAAAACTATTTAATAAAGCCTCTTGGTCTACTGGTTCTATATACTGTGGTATGTGGTCTTTATTGTCTAAAGATATTTTTTCACTAGCTATAGGTGGGAAATCATCCGCCCCCTCTTCTGCTGAGTATTTAGTTTTTAAGGCCCTATTAACTAATGTTTCTACATCTTCATTTGTCATATATTTTTTGACAAATAGTAGTTTACCATCTTCATCTGTCACTACTACATATGGTGATGAAACTTCCCTATCAAAGTCAAATTTTGCCCCACCATAGTAATAATTATCAGCTACATCATTCATATCATAGGCCTTAAACATATAATTTAGATCATCTAGACCCTTGTAGTTTGATATCTTAACTAGATTTATATTCTCTCTGTTTAAGTAAGCTGAGTTTTTCCACATGATTCTTGATTTATTATCTTGAGTAGAGCCTACTAGCATAACATTTATCTTTTTATCTAAGAAATCTTTAATATAGCGAGTATCATCATTCATATCATTCAATAGATAAAGGTTCATATCTTTACCATAATACTTTTTGTTGACATCTTTTTCGTTTGGTTCAAAGATTCTAAAGTCGCCACGCTCATTTCTTTGTCCATAAGACATTGGATAAACTTTATTTGGGTCAACTTCATTTTCTGGTATAGGATCTAAAACATCATAGTCTCCAATATCCTTATAGGTATCTGTAATTGTTTCATTGCTTGCGCTTGTATTTAAGGTCCTATCAATGACATATTTTATGTCTTGGTTAGACTGGTACTCTTTGCTAAATATAAATCTTTGATTTTTATCTAAGGCTACAATTGTTGGTTTGCTTACATTAAATAGAATATTATAGTTAGCTGAAACATATATATCATCTTTTACATTCCAAAGACTTTTAAACCTTTCTTTTTCTGCATTGATTGCTGTTTGGCTACCTAGGTAGGAAACATTTATTAAATCATAAGGACCCTCTTTGATATATTGAGCATCCTCCCACATTTTTATAGTAGCATCTTTTCTGTAATCTCCTAAAAGAAGGATTTTTATGTCATTTTTAGTAACTTCATCAAGACCAACCCTGCTGTTGCTAGAATTTAAAAGTTTAGCCTTAGAGAAATCATTAGCGTATTTGCCATTAAACTTAATTTCTTCTTCAGATAAGTCCTCATAGTCTCCTCTATCTTTTCTTTGGGCAAAGGAAATTGGATAGTTATTTGTAAAATTATCTAGGCTTAATAATTTGTAATTGTCATTATCAGCATAGTATCCATTTGACATATTAAATCTTCTTAATAGTTCGTAGTTTGACTTGTATGGGAAGACATTTATAACTGCTCCATTTTTATCGAAGACTATTACCTGATTTTTGTTTGACCTAAATTGGCCGTTTAAGGAATTACCTCTGTAAAAAGAATCTTTATATAGTTTTCCTTGGCTGATACTTTCAAGGTCGTTTGCACTACCATTTGTAACTACATTCACTAGGTTAAAGGCTTTATTATCTAGTTTTGAAGAGTTTTCAAACATAGCCATAGAATTACTATCCACCCTGTCACCCATTAAAAATATAGTTGGACGTTTATGGTCAATTATTTCACCAATTTTTGCAGGTTTTCTATTATTGTCATATAAAACCAGACTATCATAATTTTTACCATACCTAGCTTTTAGATTTATCATAGTTAAATCATCTGTTGTTTCAAAGAAACCTAGAGCATAGGCTCCTTCAAATGATAGTGGAGTATTTTGTTCTTTAATTTCTACATCTATTGGATTAACAGGTGCTGGCTTATTGTCATCTGGATTTTCTTTCTCATCAGAATCTGGATTTGGTTTTATATCAGGGTCTGGGTTTGGGATTGGATTTTTATCTCCAACTTGAACCTGCACTTCCTTTTTATATTCCTTAAAGCCTTCTCTATTAATTTTTATTATAAGTTTATAGGTTCCTAAAACATTTTTATCAGATGTTGGGAAAGATAATGCTATGTTACCTTTGCTATCTGATACTTGGCTCTTATTATATAGTTGATCTCCTTTTGGATCTTCTAATATAACTTCAGCTGTAGCCTTATCTAATAATGAATTATTTAAGTCTTTGGCTACTATATCTAGGTTTATAGTATCTCCTAAGTCATACTTAGTTTTATCAGTGGCAATATCTGCTTTCATTTGCAGTAAGTCTTGAGCGTTGGCATCTATAATTTCGTATTCGAAAAACTTAAAGCTATTTTTATATTCTGCATCTAGAAGTTCTACTTTTAACTTATATTTACCAAGGCTAGTTTTGTCATTGGTTCCTATCTTAAAGATGTGTCTACCCAACCTATCTGTTTGCCTATTGTAGGCAACACTTCTGCCAAAAGGATCCATTAGGGTATATTTTATATTTCTATTTGCTAGGGCCTCTCCACTGCTTGCATCTCTCATTTCAACATTTACTTCTACTATGTCCCTGCGTTTTATTCGAGAACTTGGTGAACTTATAGCAATATTTGCCCTAGCTTGTCCTAGTATTTCGCTATTAGGATCTACACTAGTATTTACAATATTTATATTTTGTTTAGCTAAGATTTCTTTTATATTATCAAAATCTTTTTCTGCTATTAGGTTAATTACTCTACCATCTTGGTCTAAAACTAAGATTTTTGCTCCCTTGCCTAGTTTTAACCTAGATTCTTTTAAGGAATTATTTTCATCTACCTTGCTGTAACCAATAAATCTTCTAAGATTATTAGCTTCTAGGTAGGCTAAGTCTGCCTTAGGACTTATTCTTACAAAGTTATTGGATTGGTTAGATAATTTTGCAAATTTTTCTAAGTTTTCGTCCTTTTCATCTATAAATAAAACTAAGCTTACCTTATCTAGGTCAAAATTATCCCCAAGCATCTTATCATTACCCTCAAAATCTTTTACACTGCTTGCTAATAAGTTTTTTCCATAGAGGTTTTTAAGGACTTTTTCATCGAAACTATCGCCTGCTAGGTGGTCAAAATATTGATTTTTATTAGCAGTAGGATAATCAATAAAATTATCTGTATTCTCTTTACTAGCTATGTTAAATATTGTTAGAGCCTTAGAGCTTTTATAGCCATCCTTGCTTACTTCAGCTAAGATTTTATACTTACCTGGATAGGTATTATCGGCTAGTTTTATATTTAGCTCTGTTTGACCAATATTATTTGTTTTAATTTCACCACTATCTAACTCAGTATTGGCTAAGTCTAAGACCTTATAAGCTACTTTTGCATTGGCAATATAATTATTATTGGTATCTGTACTTTTTACTTTAAAAGTTACTTCATTTTTTGGATTATAAGTTTCCTTATCTCTGCTAATTTTAAGGTCTAAGTCCTTGTTATAAGAGTCATTGTTTATATCAGCTAATTTAATATAAGCTTCCATGCCTTCTTCTATAAGTCTAACTGATTTAAAGTCTTTTTCTTTTAGTAAATTAAGTATTTCATCTGTACTTACCTTATTACTTACAACAAATAAGCTAGAATCCTTGCTTATATTATTTAAAAATTCTTCAAAGTCGCTGTCATTGTAATCAAGGTTGTAAGAATTTTCTATATGGGCCCTATCAAAGGCTGATTTTGGCCTTACGTCTAAGATAAATGGTTTATTATTTGAAAGATAATTATCAACTTCACTTGCCTTTATTGTTCCTAGATAGTTTTCATTAGTTCTTGCTATAGGATGATTAGTTACAAAAATCACTTCTCTAACTGAAGTTTTTTCATAGCCATCCTTGCTTATATCCACATTAATCGTGTATTTGCCAGCTGATGCTAAATCTATATCAAAAGAGATATGACCATTTTTGTCTGTTTGACCTGTAAATTCTTTTTTGCCTTCTCTGGTGCTTACAAGGACTTTTATATTAGCATCTGCTACTTTTTTGCCATTTTCATCTACTAGGTCTAAATTTACCTTTGTTCTAGTAGCATCTTCATAAACTTTTTTATCTGTAGATAATTTTGTATCTATTTTTGTAAGCTTTGGTCTTTCTTCTGCTAAAAAGCTTATTGTTTGGCTAGTAGCCTTGTAGTTTGATTTTTCTGCCTTAAAGGTTAGTTCGTATTTACCTGGTATTAGGTTTAAATTGTAAATCCAATTAGCCTTACCCTTATCATCTGTTTTGATTCTATCTACAATTATCTTATTATCTGGTGATTTGATTGAAACATTTACCTCTGCATTATTTACAGAGTTTCCAAATTCATCTATAGATGTTAGGAAAGCTTCTGGTTTTTCATCTACAAAATATTTATCTTTTTTGTTTTTAGCTTCTACAGCTAGTTCCTTATAGTTTGGATTTTGATCGCCAAATCTTATCTTATAATTTGCCCTTACTGATGGGTAATTGTAGGCTGTTGCATAGGCGCTAATGTTATATTCACCTGCTGAGGTATAGGCCTTTGGTGTCATGTAGATAAATACATAGCCGTTATAGTCAGCTACTTTTCTCATTTTTGTTTCTTTTTGGTTAGGATCTATTATGCTAAGTTCTACGGATGCATTTCTTTTTGGGTTGTTGTTTTCATCCTTTACTTGAACTTTTATATAAGCTGATTCATTGAGTTTGTATTCTTTTTTTGCTGATTCAAAGGAAATATTTAGGTATTTACCTGCTCTTTTTACAAAGAATGTATCAGATTTTTCTATATCGTAATAACCATCTTTATAGGCTGTAGCATCTATTTTATACATACCAGTTGCATTTTTATCTGTTATGTCCATAGAAAATACTGCCTTACCATTAGCATCAGTTTTTAAATCTAGTTCATAAGATTTTTGATTTGGATCAGTTATGCTAAGTCTTACATTTGCATCGGCAATAGCTTTTCCTTCATGGCTTACTGTAAAGTTCATTACAGCACTATCTTCACCTGCCATGATTTCTTTTTTTGGAAGTTCTATATCAAAATCTAGTTTGGCCATTTCAGCGGTATTTCTATCCACTGTTAATTTTAAATTCTCATTAGAACTATCATAGCCACTTAGACTAGCATCAACTTTAATGTTATAATCACCTTCTTCTGTAAAAATATCACTTGATAAATCGAAGATAGCATCTCCATCTTTGTTTGTATATAGGCTATTCTTTATTTCTTTACTGGATGGTGTAGTTAAGGTTAGGTCTACTTTGGCATATCTTTTTATTTGACCATATTTATCTTCCACATGGGATATAAGCTTTACCGAATTATTTGGTCTAATCTTATCTTTATCCAGGGTATTTGTTACAAATAATGGATTTTCTATAGTTGGAACAAAGTCTTTACTTTCTACATTAAAGGTATTTATGCCTATTAACTTATCTTTGTAGTAGATGTTTATCCTGTATTTTCCTATAGCTGCATTATTATCAAGCCTTACATTAAAGTTAGCTTCTCCTGTAAGATTGGTTTTTAAATCGTATTTGAAAGATTGGTTATGGCTAGTTACTAACTCGCAAACTATATCTTTATTTACTATTTGATTGTTATCTTGATCTCTTAAGGCAATATTTATACCTACTTGCTCACCTTGTAGGTAATTTTGCTTATCAGAATGGATATTAGCTTTAAATTCAGCATTAGATTCATCAACTCTTACCCTCATGGTATCAAAAGCCTTGTTAGAATTCTTTGCCTTAGCTGTTATAACACATTCTCCATAACCTATGGCTTTAATTTTTCCAGTCTTATCTACTTCGGCAACTGTTCTATCTGAGCTTTCCCATCTTAAGTTACTTGCTGATATATCAGATGGCTTTATTTCTAGCTCTAAGCTAGCTTCTTCCCCAATCTTCATAAGCTTTTCTTTTTGCTTAAAGCTTATACTTTCAACTTTTTGACTTTGGCTATCATTTTTATCAATATGCTCAGCATCTATTGTAAAAGCTTTTAGTGAAACATTGGCATTTGGAATTTGATCTGTTAGGTCGGTCCACTTTTCGCCTTCTTTACTTACAAAAGATTGGCCAGGATCAGCTGTAACTTTTGATGAAAATCCTTTAATAGGGCGTTCTATTGGGATAGGATACTTATAGCCAGGTGTTTTCATTCTAACAATAACTGCAAACTTAGAACCTTTTGGTATGAAGGTATCTTCTACTTTTACCTTTTCATATCCAGCAAATTCCATTTTCCCTTCTCTAATGCTAGTTTTATCAATAAGACCAGCATTATTTTCAATATTTGTATTTACAAAAACTTCATATTCAGCATTATTAGCTGATGTCCATAAACCCACATTTGTTAGATATGTATCTTCTTCTACTGGTCCAAATACATTGGCATAGTAGGATTCTTCTCCAAGGCCTACTTGACTAGTCATTCCTAATTTGTCATATTGCCATATTTTTTCATTTTCATTTAAATCTTTTAATATATATTGAGAGTTTTGGGTCCCTATATTTTTATCATAGTAGGAAACATAGTAGTAGCCACCTTGGTTACCCCAGTTAGTTCCCCATGAGTTTTTACAAATCCACGCACCATCTCCAGGTGGTGTTGTTTTAAAGTTTTTCCTACTATAGTTATCATCCCATCCAACTATTGTAATAGCATGGTTTGGAGCTTGATTTCCTGTATAATAGTGGGCCATAGTAGACTTATTTAAATATTGGTCTCCTCCCATTACTGCTGAATAAACTCCACCATTTTCCATAATCATTTTCTTTAAAAGTTCATTATCTGTAGCTTCTCGCTTATCTGGAATAAATATAGCGTGGGTAAGTTCTTTTACTATTGGTAAGTTTTCTGGTGAATTACTTGCAAATATATCGTATGGATCATCTTTCTCTAAAACTGGTCCTGATCTACGAGCTAAATAAGCAGAAGAAACAGTTCTTGTTCCACCCTCACTTGGACCCCAGTCAAAACCATGGGTGTTTCTCATGTGTTTTTCAGAAAAATCCATTCTTTCATCAGGCATTAAAACTGATTCTGCTGATCCATAAGTTGCAAAGGCCCAGCATGACCCATTTGGCCCTTGGTCTTTGACACTTGTTACCTTACCCTCATCTCTTAAGTCATACTTTTGATTTAGGACAAAAAATGCTGGAAACCTACTATAGGTTCTAGGCATGGGTTTAGTTTTTACTTTTTTATCTATGGGTGTATAGTTGGTGTAAATTTCATAGGGATCTCTTTTTATAGGATTATCCTTTTGAAATTCATTATTAAATTTTTCATTTAATATGGATTTTTCTAATAAATCTACCTCATCTTTATCTGGATTTAAATTTTGCTCTGTTTCTTTAAATTCTACTAGGTCTTTAGACTGGTTTTGATTACTAGAATCTGCTGCAAAAACATTGCTAGAACTTGGTAATACCATGGATAAAGAAAGGATTATGGAAAGTATTTTGACCTTATTTTTCATATCTTACTCCCTTAATACAATAGAGGGCAAAAGCCCTCTATTGTTTACAAGCACATTACTCTTTGAATATATTAGTTAAAATTAAAAATTAGATAACCATCATTTATTTGTTGGCTATTATCTTGATTTTCATCACCAAAGTCTGGTGCTACTACTTCTTCAGCAGCTCTTAGTCTATCTCTATTATAAGTATAAGCTTCATAAGAACCGTATTGTAGTCTGTTTTCATTATTGCCATAGCCAACTATAATTTCTTCATTATCACTTGGGTTAAATCCGTCTGGTAGGAAGTCAAATGTTGGACTATTTAACCAAATAATTTTTGAAATTCTTGCTGGATCTGGTATTTCAGATTGAACATTAAATTCTCTCCAAGAGATTGCTTCGCCTTCTCTTAGGGCTAAGACAGATTCAAATTCTTTTGGATATTTTGCTCTTAATTCATTTACAAAGTCTCTTAGAATATATACTCCCTCAGCTGCTCTAGGGTAAGAAACATCTCTTGCTCTTCTAACATCTTGGGCTTTTCTAATTTCTTTTTCAAAGGTATTTCTATCTTCTGTTGATAGGTATCTACTTGTTTTATTTTTAATAGATCTCATATCATTTATTTCTTTATCGATAGTACCACTTAGCCATTTTGGTGATGCGTATACATCTCTTTCAAGAAGGGCTTGTTGGCAAGCTGATTTAAGTCTTGCATCAAGTTCTATAAGGTTTTTAACTTGGATTTGACTATTACCTGCCTTGCTTACATCATTTATTTCTTTTAATAAAGAATTTCTTACAAACTCTCTTTTACCTTTAACTCCAACTTCAGATAAGTCATCTCTATAATAATTGTTCATTAATTTTCTAGCTTCTCTTACGTTTTTGTTAAATACTCTTTTTAAATAAATAGTAGCAAAGTCATCAGCTGTTAGGTCTGGCATTTGAACTAATTCATCCATAACATTTGAAATTCTTTCACTAGCTGCTTCTATATCATCAACAGATGCAAAAGGATTAAGGGCTGTTACAATTGCAATAGCTACTTCAGCGCTAGCTTTACTGTGCGCTGCTTGTATTTTATATATTAATTCAGTTGAACATCTGTGAATGAAGATTCCTGTAAGTCCTAATAATTTAATTCTAGGTGCTATAGAATCTAGATCATAAATTGTATCTGGATTATATTTTTGTGCGGCTGGTGGTAAATCAAAGGCTCTATCCTCAGCTAAAGTTACTAAATCTTCTTGGTAAGCTTGCATTAAAGGAATATTTTTTACCTTGTTTTCTTCTAAAATTGTAGCCCCTTGTAATATTTCATCTTCTGATAGTTGAGGCATAGTGTATTGGTATTCTTCAATTAATGATGGTTCATTTTCTGAACTAGCACTTGCTACAGCAGGTGCAGTTACATTTGCTAGCATAAGTATAGCTAGTAAAGATGCAAATATTTTATTTTTCATCATATCCTCCGTGATATTTCTTTACTTTAAAATCATATTTCTAATAATTTGGATCGGTAAAGTCCGGATACACAAGTTCTGGCCTTGACCCATCCATATTAGTTGTTATGACTTCATCTCTTAAAGTGCTTCTATTTGTAACATAGCTATTATAATCTCCATACTGAGCTTGTTGGGCTCCAAAACCGATTATAATATTTGAGCTTTGTGCTTGCATGCCTTGGGGGATTTTATCAAAGGTTGGAGATACTATCCATTTAATATCAGCAACTTGATATGGTTCAATGTAGGATGGTGGTATAAAAAGATTAAAATCTCCAAACAAATCTTTAGTAAAAACATCTGGATATTGGTTTATAAGATAGATATTAAAGTCCCATAAGTCATAACTTGCTTCAGCTATACGGTCATATCTAGGATTTCTTTCTATTTTTCTATCAGTAAGCTTTTTTACAAATCCTTGCCACCTATCATAATCATCCTTACTGATTTGGTTTCTGTATTGGCCCTTTAATTTATTTTGCTTATTTATTTCTTTATTTATTGTCTCACTTATCCACTTAGGATTTGCTATAACTTCTGCTGATAAAAGAGCAGATGACGATGCTGATTTTAACCTTGCATCAAGCTCTATTAGCTGGCCAAAGGTTATTTTTTGTCCCACTTGCTTATAGATATCATTTACTTCGCTTTTAAAAATATTTTGAATATATTCTTCTTTACCGCGAGTACCATAGTCTCCTTGACTAAAGTATCTGTTTTGAGCTCTTCTAGCCTCTGTAATATTTTTATACATCAACCTTTTTACATAGGTTGTTGCCTGGTCACCGCTAGTTAAATCGCGGTAGTTTCTGATTTTTTCTGCATTTTCGTCAAATTTTTCTATAGCCTTTAGCACATCTTTTCTGCCATTGAAAGGATTTATAGCTACCATTACAGCCTCAAAAGCAATTTGTGCAGCCTTATTGTGAGCTTCTTGGATTTTATAAATGTGCTCAGTAGTCATTTCATTTACGAATTTACTTACTCTTCTTAAAAGCTGGATCCTAACTCCAACAGATCCTATATAGAAAAACTGTTGTGGGTTTTGGGTATTAATGCCTCCTGGCAAGTTAATATTTCTATCTTCGCAAAGTTCTACTAAGTCGCTTTGGGCTTGTTGCATTAAAGGTATTTCATAAGCCTTGTCACCTTCAATTCTTGCTCCCTGTAAAACTGAACTTTCTTGCCTAAGCTCATCATCACTTAGCCTTAGGTCATAGTCTTCATTTATCTTCTCTATCTCAGATAAATACATATCTGATGATTCATACTCTCTTTGTTCAGTACTTGCATCATAGGACTTTGCATAACTTTCAAGTGGTAATGAAGTTAATAAAAAAGTTACTAAAGTAAATACTGAAAAAAGTTTGTATTTTTTCCCCATATTTGCCTCCTTTATTCAAATTTTTATGTGGGTTCGTACTTGCATGTAAAACTTAACATTATCATTTTTAAGAATTTTAAAAACTTTTAAGATTATAAGATAATTAATTGTTTGGCAATAAGAAGAAATTTTGGGTTAGTAGATAAAAAATACTCAAATTTTCTAGATGTGCCTATATCCTACTAAATATATATAAAATATTTGACACGTTGTCAAGATAAAACTTTCACAGTTTTTATATTATAATGTATAATTTGGTCTAAAAAACCATTAATTTCTTATATTATACAGAGATTGCATTATTATATATCAATCTTATATCTTATTATCCAGTATATTCATTATTTATTTAGAATAATACTAATATTTTCAATATTATAAAATCTTCTACTTATGATGAAATAGCTACCAATAAACATAAAAATATATTTGAAATAAAATGTCTTTGTGATTGTTTTATTTGATCAATAAATAATAAAAGAATATTTATTCATATGATAAAATCATTGTTTTATAGTAAAATTTACAAATAAAAAAAACCCACCTAGGTGGGTTTTGATATTTTTATTTAATTTTAACTAACTTGCACAAGAATCGCAATCTTCTACTTCAAGGCTTTTACCTCTTACGTAGTAAATACTTTTTACTCCTGATTCCCATGCTTTGATATATACGTTTAATATTTGGCGCATGGTGTATTCGTTGGTGATGTAAATATTTATTGATTGGGCTTGGTCTATGTGTCTTTGTCTTACTCCTGCCATTTCCATTGAGATATTTTGGTCAATGTCGTGGGCATTTTCGTAAAGCCAGAATGTTTTTGTAGTTAGACCTGGAGCTACTCTTGGTACTATGGCTCCTTTTTTTTCTTCTAGGAAATATCTACTCATAATTGGATCAACTCCTGCAGATGTTCCTGATATGATTGATGTAGATCCTGTTGGAGCAATAGCCATTAGATAGCCATTTCTTAGGCCATTTTCAGCAACTTTTTCTTTTAATTCTTCCCAACGCTCGCTATTATAATCTCTTAGGGCAAAGTATTCGCCTGTTTGCCAATCAGATCCTTCAAACTCTTTGTAAGCACCTTTTTCTTTGGCAATTTCCATAGATTCTAGAATTGCATAGTAGTTTATATCTTCATAAACCTTATCTACAAATTCTGCGTGGGCTTCGCGATTTGTCCATTTGATGTCATTTTTAACTAGCATATGGTGATAACCGCTTGTTCCAAGTCCTATTGCACGGTATTTTTTGTTGGTTACTTCTGCATATGGGGTTGGATAGTAATTTAAATCAATTACATTATCTAAGGCTCTTACTATTGTCCTTACTGTTTCTTCAAGTACTGCTTGGTCGGTTACATCAAATTTACCAAGGGTTAGACTTGCTAGGTTACATTCTACAAAGTCGCCTGGTTTTGTTTTGTTAACTATAATTGTATCGCCATTTTCATCTACAATTTCTGTTGAAATTGTTTCAGAGGCACTCATATTTTGGGCAATTTCTGTACATAGGTTTGATGAGTAAATCATGCCCTTGTGTTTGTTTGGATTAAATTTATTTACAGCATCTCTATTAAATACAAATGGTGTTCCTGTTTCTGTCCATGATTTGATTAATAAACGCACCATTTCTTTTACCGGCATTGTTCTTCTTGAGATATTTTTATCTTCAACAAGTTTTAGATAGAATTCTGTCCATTCATCGCCGTAAGTATCTTCTAAGGCCTTACCATATTTTTTCACAACTTCGTGTGGATCAAACATATACCAAGTAGCATTTATATCATCACGGCATAATTCCCAGAAATAATCTGGCACACAAACACCAGGGAAAATATCGTGGGCTTTCATTCTATCATCCCCGTTGTTTGTTTTTAGTCCCAAAAATTCTGGCATATCTTTATGCCAAATATCTAGGTAACAAGCAACTGCTCCTTGGCGAACACCAAGTTGATCTACTGCAACTGCAGTGTCGTTTGCAAGTCTTATCCAACGGATAACCCCACCTGCAACTCCTTCAAAACCACGGATATCAGATCCATTTGCACGAACTTTTCCAAAATATAGTCCCATTCCACCGCCGTGTTTTGAAACTTCAGCAAAGTTTGTAATTGAACGGTAAATGCCTTTTAGGGTATCTGGAACTGTATCTATAAAGCAAGATGAAAGCTGATTAAATGGCTTTCTAGCATTGGTCATAGTAGGGGTAGCCATAGTTGCTTTTAAAGTTGATAGGATATCATAAAGTCTTTTTGCAAAGGCAACGCTATCTTTTTCTGGGATTGCAAGGTGCATAGCAATGCCCATAAACATTTCTTGGACACTTTCGATGATATCGCCTGTAAATGTACGGATTAAATAGCGTTTTTTAACTAAATCTAAACCAGAGTAGGTAAATAAATCATCACGGTCTTTTTTTAGATAGCTTTCTAGTTCATCAATATCAGCTGATGAATAATTTTCTTTGATATATGCTCCGTAAAGACCTGCATTTGTTAAATAGTCAATTTTTGATTTAAAATCAACTATATCATATCTTTCTTCGTTTCTTTTTATTTCAAGGTCTATCTCATACATTAAAAATCTTGCAGCAATGATTTCCCAGTCTGGAGTTTCTTTGCTAGTTAACTCACTGGCTGCACGAGTTAGGGCACTTAAAAGTTCCTCTTCACTCATATTTGCCTTGGTAAAAGATTCAAATTTAAAGTATAGAGAATCAATAGGGTATCTTTGGTTATCAAATTCATTTTGTACTTTAGCAAGTATTTCTAGTACTTCTCTATCTGTAATATATTCCTCAAAGTCACTCATTACTTTACGGTCCATGTTGTGTTTAGCACGGTAAAGAATAAATGATTTTACTTCTCTATAGTAGTTTTCATCAATTAAAGTCAGTTCTACTAAATCTTGGACTTCCTCGACACTTACTGTATGATCCTTAGGATATTTTTCCTTTATAGTAGCTACAATCTTATCACTCATTTGTGATAATTTTTCATTAGAAACTAAACTATCAACCGAAGCAAAAGATTTTGCTATAGCTCTTTCAATTTTTTCTTTTTCAAACGGAACACGCGTTCCATCTCTTTTTATAATATCCATAAGACACCACTTTCTATTTATATTTCATCTAGACTCACAAAAGATATAGCACTATATATAGTGCTATATCTTTTAATACTTTTGGTATTATACCATATATAGTAGGTTAATTAAAGGCACAATAAAACGAAAACAAAAGCCTATATCATGCGCTTTTGCAAAATATAGGCTCCGCTTTTATATATATTTGTATATATTTATAAAGTTTTTGTAGTACTTAGATAGTACTCATATGCATTATTTTTTACAACTACTGTATCTGTTAGCATATCCATTAGAGATTGTTTCTTTGGTGCAAAAGCAATTAAAAGATATAGGATAATTAATTTGTTTTGAACATATCTTCCAAATGTTTCACGTGAAACAACTTGACCCCAAGTTAATTTTTCTCCCTTAGTAGATATTACTCTAATATCTGTAACCATTTTTCCTAAAGTTTGACCATGGTTAAAATAAGTCATCAAAGTAAAATATGCTAGTGTTATAAGCCAAAATATTATAGTAAATAAACTTATGGAATCTGTTATAGCAAAATCATTACCTACTAAATTTTTTATTATATTTGCAAGTGAACTTGTCACTAGCATATCTATGGCAAATGCTAAGAGTCTTATAAAAAAACCAGCATAATAAAAATCTGCTCTTACAACTGGTTTTTCTTTTACAATTACTTCACTTACTTCACTCATAATAACCTCCGTATAAATACATTGGCTTATTACCTTCTTTTTCCATAAATTCTTTTAAGATTGCAAGATCTGATTTTGGATTGTTAGTATTTGTCGAAAAAGCTGGTAGGTACTTAGCAAAGGCATTTGCTAGTTCATTTTTTTCTACAACCATAGGATCAGATAATTTTTCTTTTTCTGTTATATCTGCAACAGCTGCATCCAAGTCCCCTATTTCATCTACTAACCCATTTTTTACCGCTTGGCTTCCATCATAGATTCTACCGTCTGCAAGTTTTCTTACTTCATCTTCTGACATATGACGACCATCTGCTACTACTTTTACAAATCTATCAAAGGCACTATCTACAAGAGCTTGGAAATATTCTTTTTCTTCTTTATCCATATCGCGTCCCATAGAGCCTGCATCCTTCATTTTTCCTGTAGTAATATTTTGTTCTTTTATCCCATATTCATCAAAAAGTCCTTCAAGAGAGTATGATTGCATAATCACTCCAATTGACCCTGTGAATGTTTCATTTGAGGCATAAATCTTATCACATGGCGCCGATATATAATATCCACCACTTGCTGCTAGTTCTTGCATAACTGAGTAAACTGGGATATTTTTTTCTTTTATCTTCTCAACTTTTTTAGCAATTTTCTCGCTCGCATACACAGATCCACCTGGTGAATTTACATGTAGGATAACTCCTTTTATAGTATCATCATCCAAAACTTCATCAAGTTTTTCAACTATGTAGTCATTTGAGTCATCACTTGCAATCATTCCATCTACATTTAAAACCATAATTCTTTGTGACGGATTTGTTCCATACAAAACTTCATCCTCAGCTCCCATAAACTTCTCACGAGCTTGGTTATAAAAATTTGCTTGTTCATTTTCTTTAAATTGCTTACCTGTGTTAGAAAACATTGATATTAAAAATACTACTAAAGCAAGTCCTGCTGCTAGCCACCTCTTTTTGTTTCCCTTTTCCATAATTCCTCCTTTTAAAATTTTTATCAAAAAACTATTGTTATTAATATAACATAGTCAATGATTGTTTTATTCATTATAAAACGTATAATTATAGTGCATGACAGTTATCGTTAACACTAAGAATAATTGTAATGTATAGGCCCTCTGGCCTATTTACATATCTATGTAATATTATATCCAAATTAAAAAACTGCCCATCAATGTGGGCAGTTTTTTTATATATCTTCACCTGGATTGTTATCTGGGTTATCGCCCGCGATATCATCTAGATCTTCATTTATAGGTGGTAGATCATTTAATTCAGTTTCTTCATTATCTAAATCATTTAAATCTACATTGGTATTTTCCCTTACTTCTTCCTTATCTATAGAATCTACTTCTTTACGGTTTAAAATTTCCATAAATTGTTCACCTGTAATAGTTTCTTCTTTTAATAAGAAATCAGAAATTTCATGAAGCTTATCCATATTTTCTTTTAGGATATCTATTGCTCTCATGTGGGCTTGGCTAATGATTGACTGAACTTTTTCATCAATCTTATTACCTGTTCCACTTGAAACAATTAAGCTTCTTTCTCCACCTAGGTATCTACCTTGGATTTGTTCTAGTTGCATAAAGTCAAAGTCTTCATCCATACCATAAATAGTAACCATTGATCTTGCCATAGCTGTAGCTCGTTCGATATCATTGCTTGCACCGGTAGTTTTTGTATTAAATACTAATTCTTCTGCAGAACGACCACCAGCAAAGGTACAAATTTCATCAAAGAGTTCTTGCTTGGTCATGATGTATTTTTCATCTTTATCAACTGTCATTGTATAACCCAAAGCTCCACCAGTTCTTGGTACAATAGTTATTTTTGTAACTGGAGTTTTGTGAGTTTGAATAGCTGCTACTAGGGCGTGGCCAACTTCGTGGTAGGCAATAATTTTCTTTTGGTCATCAGAAATTACTGCATTTTTCTTTTGTTGACCTGCTATTACAACTTCTATTGATTCTTCTAAGTCCTCTTGAGTTAATTTTTTACGGCCTTCACGTACTGCACGTAAAGCACCTTCATTTATGATATTTGCTAGATCTGCCCCAGAAGTTCCTGCTGTTCTACGTGCTATTTCTTCATAGTCGATATTATCTTCACGTTTTATATTTTTAGCATGAACTTTTAAAATATCTTCACGGCCTTGTTTATCAGGAAGTTCTACTTGAACTTGTCTATCAAAACGACCTGGACGTGTTAGAGCTGGGTCTAGGATTTCTGGTCTATTTGTTGCAGCTAAAAGTACTACTCCTTCTGTTGCATCAAAACCATCCATCTCATTTAATAATTGGTTTAATGTTTGTTCACGTTCATCATTTCCAGAAAAACCACCTGTATCACGTTTTTTACCAATAGCATCAATCTCATCGATAAATACTATACATGGGGCTTTTTCTTTTGCTTGTTTAAATAAATCACGTACTTTACTAGCACCAAGGCCTACAAACATTTCCACAAATTCTGAACCAGAAATTGTAAAAAATGGTACGCTTGCTTCACCAGCAACTGCTTTTGCAAGAAGTGTCTTACCAGTTCCTGGAGGTCCTACTAAAAGCACACCTTTTGGAACTTTTGCACCAATTTCTTTGTATTTTCCTGGATTGTGAAGGAAGTCTACGATTTCAAATAAAGAATCTTTAGCTTCTTCTTGACCAGCTACATCTTTAAAAGTTTTTCCTGTCTTATTTTCCACATAAACTTTAGCATTTGATTTACCAAAATTCATAAAATCTGCGCCACCACGGCCACCCATGGTTTTTGTAAGAGATCTTGATGCAAAATAGAATATTGCATATAGGAATAATAAAGGCAAGATTGATGTTAAAAATATAGTCAGCCATGGATTCATGGTTGTCTCTATTTTTCTGCTGAATGTAAGCTTATCATTATTTTTCTTAGCTTCTAAAAGCCTATCTGTTAGATCAGTATCAGCCCATAAACCTGTTTCATATGTTTTTTCATCACCATCTACTATAGCTTTAAATGTGTATTTTGTTTCATCTTTAAAGACTTCTGTAACCTGGTCATTTTCTATCATAGAAACAAATTGGCTATAGCTTACCTCTTTTGCACCATCTTGGCTAATTACTGGGCTAACTGCAAATCTAATTACTATATAAAGTACGATTGCAATTATCCAATAATACAAGAGAGGTCTATTAGATTTATTTTTTTTATTGCTCATCTTATAGTCCGCTCCTTGAGATATAATTATCTAAAAGTATGTCAAGAGCCCCTAGTTCATCAATTATTGTTTGTAAATTAACATCTATCTCATCTGTTGGGATATCTGATCTGATTTGGTCAAAGTATGTGCCTACCTTATCAGCTGCATCACGTCCTTTTTGGGTTAATTCTACATTTACAACCCTCTCATCTTCTTCAGATCTAACTCTTGTGACAAAACCTAATTTTTCTAATTTTTTGCAAATATTTGAAATATTGCCACCTGTTACACCAATAGCTTTTCCTAGATTTCCTATAGAAACTGGTTCTTTGTTGGCATAAAGGGTAATTAACATTTTTAATTGCAAGGTAGTAATGCCCAATTCTTGAGCTGTATCTTGCAATAATATATCAATTTTATGTGATATCTCTCTAATCATAGAGAAAATTGAATTATTAAATTCAAAAAAATCAATATGTTCTGCTGCCATAACTCCTCCTGGATATATATAGTCTATTAGATTATTTTACATATAATTTTGTATTTTTCAATCAAAAAAATATTATTTTTAATATCCTTTAATTAAAAATAATATTTTTTATTTCTTGCTTTATCTACTTTTACCATGTTTCCTTATCAAATTTACCTTCTTTAACTAAGGTAATATATTTAGCTGCATCTAAGGCCGCTACTTGCCCCTCACCTGCTGCCTTATTTATTTGATAAGGTCTGCCTGCTATATCTCCTGCTGCGTATAGGCCACGGATATTTGTGTGGCAATTTTTATCTATTATAATATGTTCTTCATCAGTTTTTATAGATGGGACTAATCTTTCTGGTTTTGATGAATCACGAATGATAAAAAATCCATCTGCATTAATCTCTTTACCAGATTTGAATTTTAAAGTAGTAGGATTTTCTTCACCTACAAATTCTACTGGTACTTCTCCATTAATCACTTCTATATTATCATTTAGTTCAGGATTTTCCTTATACATATTTATGTAAGTAAGCTTATCCACAACCTCTGCTGTATAATTTGCTTCCTCAACTGATTCTTCGTTGTAGCCAATTAATACAACTTCCTTACCCTTATAAAAACTTGCATCACAAGTTGCGCAATACGAAACGCCTTTACCAAAAAATTTATCTTCACCAATCAAATCTTTTTTAAGCTCTATACCGGTTGCTACGATTACAGATGTGGCTTCAATCATCTGATCACCTTTAAGGATGATTGTAAAATAATCGCCCATGGCATAGATTTGTTGGACTTTTTCAGTTGATCTTTCTACATCTTGGCTTGCTAGAGTTTTTTTGAAATTTTCGTTTAATTCTTCACCACTAATAGTTTCAAAGCCTAGGTAATTTTTTATCCATTTGGTTTTAGATATAGCTGGAGAATCCATTCCAAATATTATAACATTTTTATTTCTAATACTTGCATTAACAGCAGCGCTAAGTCCAGCAGGACCTGCGCCGATAACTGCTAAATCATATCTCATTATAAATATTTTCCCATCGCTTCTTCTAAGACATCTTTTGATTGAAAGCCTACAAGTGTTTCTTGTAATTTACCATCTTTAAAAATCATTAGACTTGGAACTGCATTTACATTGTAGTCGATTGCAATTTCTTCTGCTTCATCTACATCTACCCCATAGATTGGATAATCAACTTCACTTGCTAATTCTTCTAAAACTGGTGCTTGCATCTTGCATGGTCCACACCAAGTAGCATTAAAATCTACAAGGCAAAGTCCTTTGCCAGCTTCAACTTCATCTCTAAATCCTAATGTATCTAATTCACGCATAATTGTCTCCTTATAATTTTTGATATATTTGTTATGGATATTTTACTCATCTTATAAATTAAATGGTAAAAATATTAATATCTTAATTTCCTAGGGGCTTTCTCGGGCTAACGCCCTGCGACCACTCCGTGGAGGGTCCTCTCTTAGCCGGACGGGCTAGCTTTGTTCAACCAGCCCTCTAACTTCCATAACTGGTAGCGAGTATATTATACCCTTATTTTCCTCATCTAAATTCATTTGTTCATAAATAGCATTTCTGATTTTTTCTACTAGGTCTTTTTTCACCAGCATGATTACTATATCTTTTTCTGGCTCTATGTTCATATTTAGTAAAATTGATTTTACTTCTTTAGCTGATCCTCGTCCATGGACTAAGGTTGCTCCTTTTGCTCCATTATCTTGGGCAATGTGTACGGCTTTTTGTCCATCATGCCTATCTACTATTACATATAAGGCTACATAGTCTATTTCAAAATTCAAACTTTCTTCTCCTTTATAATCAAGTGGGGATGTAAATGCTATACCTGTATTTGTCTTATCCAGTTTCTGGCTTAAATCACCTAATACTTTCCTAACACTTTCATCATCTAAGATTGCCATTACAATTTCTTTTTTTATTTTATCTACATGGAGCATATTTGATAGAGTATCTTTTGCTGATCCATATCCATATAGGCAAGTGATTGCTTGGGCTTTATTGTCTTGTAAAACTTTCATAAAATCACTACCAAGTCCTCTTGGCAATATTACTCTTAAAAGTTGCATTATCTTCTTCCTTTCTTATAAAGGTAGCCTAGGACCATTATAGTAAGAACTGGCATCATTGCCACAAAGGAAATTACTCCAAACCCATCTGCAACATTTCCTGCAACTCCTTGGCAAAAGGCAAGGATAAAGGTTGCTGTCATTGGCCCTGAGGCAACTCCACCTGAATCAAAGGCAATTCCTACAAATATTTGTGGGATTTTTAATGAAATTAATAAAGAGATTAAAAATCCTGGCACTATTACCATCCATAAGGCAAAATTATCTGTATTTATCCTAATGATTGCAAGCATAACTGCTGTTGCAACCCCTATGGATAGGGCTCTTAGGATACTTTTTCTTGGAATAGACCCACCTGTTACATCTTCCACTTGTTCAGCCAAAACTGCAACCGCAGGTTCTGCAAGTACTACTACAAGTCCCATTATAAAACCAATTAGAGGTAAGAATTTAGAATCTCTAAGTCCCTCACCCAATACACGGGCAAGTTCCATAAATCCTGCCTCGACTGAAGTTAAAAATATAATCAGTCCGAGATAAGTATAAAACAAACCAAATAAAATTTCTGTTAATTCTTCTTTGTCCAGTTTAAAATATTTAAAATTCATCACGAAAAATACTAGGGCTATAGGTACTATAGCAAAGGTAGCATTTTTTAAACCAGATGCGAGCGCTGATGTATGGGCTGCAGTTTCTATTTCTAGCGCAGTATCACCAACTGATAAACTCATCAAAAGTCCAGCAAGTATTGGCCCTGCTGAAGCTATTCCTACCAAACCAAAAGAATTTTCCTCACTATAATCTCCCTTTAAATTTGCAACCCCAAGACCTAGGGCAATTATAAATGGAGTTGTCATAGCTCCTGTTGTTGCTCCTGATGCATCAAAGGCAATGGCATGGCCTGTTTCATTTGTAATTATCATCAGTGCAAAAATAATTACATACACTATCCACATTAGTTTTGAAATACTAATCTCTTTAAAAATCCTATATAAACCTATAGAAATTAATATACCTACACCCAAAGAAATAATTGCAACAATAGTCCATGGTAAAAGGCCAATAGCATAAGTTACTTGGTTGGCCAAAATTAATAAGTCAGGTTCTGCCATAGAAATTACAAAACCTATAAAGATACCAAAGAAAACTACCTTAATAATCTTATCAAACCTTCCTAAAAAATCTCCCATCATGGTACCTATTTTTGAAATAGAAAGGTCTATTCCTGATAAAAATATAGATAAGCCTAGGATGACACCCAGTGATCCTAAAACAAATTTAATAAGCAAAGAGCGCTCTATCCCTACAAAAAAATTGAGGATAAAAACTAAAACCACTATCGGCAAAACGGCCTTAGTGTTCTCTTTTATATAATCTAAAAATATAGACTCCTCCTTTATATTTTTAAAAAAAGAGGCAATCTTTCGATTGTCTCTTTCTTAATTAAATGTTTAGTTGCGTATTGTCTTATTCAGCTGCTGCTTGGCTAGCAGTTATAATTGCTGTTTCGTAAACGTCATCTGCAGAGCATCCACGAGATAAATCATTTACCGGTGCGTTTAATCCTTGAAGGATAGGTCCTATTGCCTTGTATCCACCAAGTCTTTGAGCTATTTTATATCCAATGTTTCCTGCTTGAAGATCTGGGAAAATAAATACATTAGCTTTTCCTGCTACATTTGAATCTGGAGCTTTTTTGCTAGCAGTTGTTTCATCAATAGCAGCATCAAATTGTAATTCACCATCAATTGCAAGGTCTGGAGCAAGTTCTTTAGCTTTTACTGCTGCTTCAGATACTTTATCAACTAGTTCGTGTTTTGCAGAACCTTTTGTTGAGAATGATAGTAAAGCAACTTTTGGATCAATACCAAATAGTTTTGCAGTTCTAGCTGATTCTACTGCAACTTCTGCCATTTCTTGAGCTTCTAGAGTAATATTTACAGCTACATCAGAGAATACATATTGTTCTCCATTTGGTCCTACCATAATCATAACACCAGATACTCTTGATACACCTGGTTTTGTTTTAATAAGTTGTAGGGCAGGTCTAATTGTATCACCTGTTGTTCCAACAGCACCTGATACCATACCATCTGCAAGACCAGTTTTTACCATCATAACCCCATAGTAGTTAGGGTTTTGTAGCATTTTTTCTGCATCTTCTTTAGTATTTTTACCTTTTCTAAGTTCTACGAATTTTTCTACAAACTCATCAAAGTGGCTATCATTTGCTGGATCGATTATTTCTAGGTCATTTAATGTCAAGCCGTTTTCTTCAGCTGTTTTTTCTACTTCTTCTTTATTTCCAAGTACGATTGGTTTAATAAGTTCATCTGCTTGGTGGCGGATAGCAGCTTCTAGGATTCTTTTGTCAGTCCCTTCTGGGAATACTATCTTAAGGTCTTTTCCTTTAACTGCATTTGTTGCTTGTTCTAATATTGTTGAGCTCATTTTTCCTCCTAAAAATTAAATAAAGTCTCTTCGATTATATATACCCAAAAATCTACAAATTATTTTTAACTTATAGATTATTAAGCCACTTTAACCACGGGCCTTTTGTAAGGCCGCTTCTTCTTGTTGGGATATCTCTCCCCTTGTTTGACCATTAGTAATTTCTTTTAAATATACATTTGATCCATCACTTCCATAGATACTTGTAAGAATAACTCCATTGTGGAAACTATCTAAAAGACATAGGCAGAATGAAAGTTGATTTGTATCACCATCAAAGGCATTAAAATGAACAACTGCCATATTGCTAATAGCACCCATTGTTGTATCTTTTGCTTCAAGAGATCTTTGATCGACAGATAATAACTGTTTATTGGAAGATTCTATCTGGTCATTTAAGGTTATAAGTAATTCTTCTAAATTTACATCTTCGTTAGAGCCTCTTAGTAAATGGTCGTAGCGTTTTTTTTGTCTTCTTAATTTGTTATTCATTGACTGAATCATAGCAAATTCTACTATTACTAAAACTGCCATGATACCAAGTATTACATATACTGCTGTCATTGCTTCCTTCTTTCGATAATTTGTTGGTTTTTAATATAAAGCTTATTCGCCTCATCTTTTTTACTGGCCAGATCAAAACTTTCTCTAGTCATATCCAGATTTAATTTTATAGTAGGTAAAGATGAGATTAGAGCTTGGTAGAGCAAGTCGTTGGCTATTTCCCCATCCGTTATTGTAGATTTTTTTCCATTTTCTAAAAAGAAACTTATTTTATCTAGGGCTACTATATTTTTTTCTACCATATTTAATAAGGGTGTTGCAGCCTTTAGATAATCATCTTCACTAGCAGATTTATCTTTTATCCTATCCATCAGATGATTAAATTTATCTACATCATCTTGCATGTAAGTTTCATAATCTTTTGAAATTTTCAAAAGTGTTTCACGTGAAACATTTGCATCTTTTTCTAAATTTTCAAACTCTTTTTTATCCATCATAAGTGCTAGATTTATTGCAAGATTAGAAACTAGAATTAAAATTGCTCCCCCACCTGGATTTGCATCAGCTTGTCTAGTTTGGTAGATAAGCTTAGTAATATCCATATTAATTAGATTCATTTTTTAACCTATCGTATAATTTTTCTATATCATCTATGCTATAACAATCAATAGTTACCTTATATGATTTGCCATCTTTATTAATAGCAACTTTTGATCCAACTTGGTCCATAAATTTTTCTTCCAAATCTTCAACTAAGATTTGGTCAATATTTGGCCCATAAGTTTGTTTATTGGTTTTTTCTGTAGATTTTTTTTCTTTTTTCTTAGTAACTTTTTTTTCTACATTTCTTATATTTGTACTACCATTTATAAAATCATTTAAAGTTAAACTTCTTTGGTTTTGGTCAGATATTGATAATAAAGTTCTAGCTTGGCTTGGAGAAATCTTGCCATCATCTAGGGCCTTTTTTTCTACATCTGTTAGGTTTAGTAACCTTAAAGTATTTGCAATATAAGACCTAGACTTACCCATTGTTTTTGCAATTTGTTCTTGAGTCATATTGTGATTTTCTGATAATTTTTTGTAGGCACGGGCTTCCTCTAAAGTTTTTAAATCTTCCCTTTGCACATTTTCTATTAGGGATAAGATTTCAATTTCTTTATTAGAATAATCACGAACTATGGCATCAATTTCTTTTAGCCCTGCAATCTTACTTGCACGGTATCTTCTTTCACCAGCTATTATTTCATAATTATTATCTACCTTTGAAACCACAATTGGATTTAGTAAACCATATTCTTTTATGGAAGCTGCCAAATCATTTAGGGCTTCTTGGTCAAAGTGTTTTCTAGGTTGGTTGGTTCTAGGTTTTAATTTTTGGATGTTAATTTTTTCTATTTTATCTCCAGGTTTTTGTTGGTCAATTTTTTTAACTTCATCTTTTATAGCTAGTTCGTAGTCAGTGTTTAAAGAATAATTTAAGTTTTTACCTGCTGCTTGTTTTTCCTTCTCCTCTACTTCTGGAATCAAAGAATGTAGGCCACGTCCTAGGGTTCTTTTACTTGACATCTATTCTCCCTTTCTGTTTTCTTGATTTTTTATTATTTCATTGGCAAGAGCTATATAAGCTACTGATCCTTGTGATGTGGAATCATATTCTATAGTTGATAATCCATGACTTGGGGCTTCTGCAAGTCTAGGATTTCTTGGAATCATAACTTTAAATACATTGGTTTTAAAATATGATTTTACTTCTTCAACTACTTCATAAGAAAGAACGGCCCTTTTATCAAACATGGATAATAAAACACCCTCAATTTCTAATTCTTCGTTAAGTTGTTTTTTTACCATATTATATGTATTCATCAGCTCACTTACACCTTCTAGGGCATAGTACTCAGTTTGGATTGGAATAATGATTGAATTGCTAGCTACCAAAGCATTAATAGATAAAAGTCCTAGGGATGGTGGACAGTCAATTAAAACAAAATCATATTTATCATCATCTATGAGATCAATGATATTTTTTAATTGCTTGGTACGTTCTAAGGCATCTAACTCAACTAATTCTACTTCTAAACCTGATAGAGCAGATTCTGAAGGGATAATATCTACCCCAGATTGGGTTTTTGTAATATACTCATCTATATTAATTGTGGTTATTTCTTCCTCCAAAGCTTCTTGGATTTCTTCATCTTCTACTTCTGTTTCTGATGTTTCATCTTGTTCATTTTCCTCTTCAGTAGATTCTTTTATATTTTCTTCTAATTTTTCTTTTTCTTCAGAGCTGTCCTCATCACCCGCATAAAATAATTCATATAAAGAATTATCTATATTATATTTATCTAGACCAAGACCTGTGGTTGTATTGGCTTGAGGGTCTATGTCTATAACTAAGACTTTCTTATCTAAGTAATTTAAAGCCACAGCAAGATTTACAACACTAGTTGTTTTTCCTACCCCACCCTTTTGATTAAATACCGATATTGTTCTCATATTCACCTCTCATTACAAGTATAGCTGTATCTATAATATTTATTTTTGTACGAAGCCTTACTCTATTCCTATCTCCATTTAATTGTAAATGGTCAGTATATTTTTTACCATTATATAGTACACCCATCCATACTTCACCTGTATGGGCGTATCCGGTGGTTGCCAAGCATAAACTTGCACCTGTTTGCTCATACAATCCATCTAACATTTCATTTAAGACTTCTTCACTAACTACACTGTACTCTTTTATTGTTTCACGTGAAACATTTAATATTTTTTCTTTCACTTCATCAGCATAAGTTACATAAGCTTCTGATATTACATCGGATGCGCCAGGTATATCTATAATAGAAGATGCTATCAATCCACCAGTTATTGATTCTGCTGTTGATACTTTTTCATTTTTCTCTTTAAGTAGGTTAATTAAAACTTCTTCTTTTTTTATATCCTCGGTAGTGATTACAAAAGGTCCTAAACTTTCATATACTATCTTGACCCCTTCTTCTAATTGGCGCTCTACTTCTTCTTCTGTATCTGCTTTAGCAGTTATCCTCAAAATCGGACCCTCATCTGTTATATATGGGCTAATGGTAGGATTGGTTCTATCAAGGTCTACACGTCTAGCCATATCCCATTCACCTAATAGGGCTATTTTAGCAATTTTTGATTTTATTATATCAGTTCTTGTTATATGTTTAACAACCTCGTTATCAAACATAATTTTCATTTCATTAGGTGGGCCAGGCATTAAAATATATTTGGTCCCTTGGGGACTGGTCAATATACAGCCTGGGGCAGTGCCTACAGAATTTTCTAATATAATTGCAGATTTTGCAAATTTAGCTTGTTTAATATTAGCATTTGCACTTTTTTGATCTCCATTAAAAAACTTCACTAGAGCATTAAAGGAGTTTTGATCAACTTCAACTTCCTCTTCTAAACCACAAACTCTAGTTGCAATTTCTTTTGATAAATCATCTGGTGTAGGGCCAAGTCCTCCACTGGTAATTACATAATCAACTTTGCCATCGCATTCTTTAAAGGCTGCAAAAAGTCTATCAGGATTATCCCCTATGGTTTCCATTTTATAAAGATCAATACCATGCTCCATCAATCTTTGAGCAATATATTGAGAATTTGTATCGACAATATTTCCCAGCAAAATTTCTGTTCCTATTGAAAAAATTTGTGCTTTCATTCTATCTCCATTCTAAATTACCTTAACTTTATAGAATTATTTTAAAATTAAATTTCTTGATTACTTACTTTTTTATAAGCTGCTTTACCATTTTTTATTATTTTATAAACCATATAGCTAGCTATTATTAAACTAATTATTAATAATACACCAATAATACTTGCCGCTTGAGGTAAAAACGCAGATATGATAGCTATAGTATTATTAGCTGCATGTATAAGAATAACATCAGAAATGTTTCTTCTATAATAATATATAGTAGCAAGTAACATTCCTAAAATAAATGTATTAATTCCTTGCAGTAAATTCATATGATAAATTCCAAATACTAAACCATTAAGTACTATAGCACTAGCAGGACTAAATCCCTTTCTACTCTCAGTAAAAATATATCCTCTAAACAAATATTCTTCTACTATAGGAGCAATTATAGCGACTGATAAAGTTTGTAAAATAATGGTAAAAGGATTTGAAGCATTAAATACTGTATTGACTAAGTCTACACTATCCTTTACTAAAGAATTCTCGCCTAACATTTTAATTACTATAGACAATAATATATTACCAAAGCCTGCCGCACCTAGTCCGATTATAACCATTTTCCAAGAATCTTTATTTAACCCTTGATTATAAATATAAGGACCGGCTGTTCTTTTCTTTCTTATTCTAATTAATAGGTATGTAGTTAGACCTATAACTGCCTGTGATATTAATAGTATATATGTAGTTGCTCTTTCATTATTAACATCTAAGCCAAGCGAAGTTAAAATATAAACTATTAATAATGCAAATACATTTATAAAGATTAAAATTCCCGTTGTTTTTAAAATCCATTTAAATTTTTCCATATTCACCTCTTTTTTAATTATACCTTATGTTTCATATGAAACATAAAAAAGAATCCTATAACGGATTCTTTTTAGGTTGGTTTTTGCCTCTAGGATATATTTTTTTAGTTGGGTGGACTTTTTCTACTACTATGTTTACTCTATCATTATCATCGATATTAAAACGATCAATTTCTGTTACCTTACCACCCAAAATTTTAATAGCGTTCGCAGCATTTTCTAATTCTTCATCTGCTTTCGGCCCCTTAAGAGCTATAAAAATTCCACCTTGTTTTAGAAAAGGAATGCAAAGTTCAGAAAGTGTAGCCATATTAGCTACTGCACGGCTTACTACAACATCAAAACTTTCCCTATTTTCTTTGGCAAAATCTTCAGCTCTGGTATGGATAGCACGGGCATTCGTTAGTTCTAGCTTTTCTATTACTTCATTCATAAAATTTACTTTTTTATTTACACTATCTATTAGGGTAAGGTCAAAATCTTTTTCTATACGGAGTGGTATGCCAGGAAAGCCTGCACCAGCGCCAATGTCTAAAACCTTGTCTCCTTCCTTTATATAGGATAAAACAGAAAGTGAGTCTTCAAAGTGTTTTACTTTTATTTCTGCTGGATCTGTAATTGTTGTAAGGTTGGTGTGAGAGTTTACTTCTATTAAATAATCAGTGTAAACTTCATACATTTTATTCTTGTCCACTTACTTCTCCTGTCTTTAATCTAATGAGTAATACATTTATATCCGCTGGACTTACTCCAGAAATCCTACTTGCTTGACCAACTGAAGATGGTTTTATTTCATTTAATTTTGCAGCAGCTTCTTTTTTAAGACCTTCAATACTAGTGTAGTCAAAGTCTGCTGGTAATTTTTTCTCTTCTAGTTTCTTAAATTTATCAATATCCGCCATTTGTTTGGCTATATAACCTTCATATTTAATTTCAGTTTGCACTTGGATTTGTTGGAATTTTGGAAGTTTTGGTCTGTCTTTATCAAGTACTTCTACCATAAAGTAATCAAGCTCAGGACGTTTTAATAAATCATAAAGTCTTACACCAGTAACTAAAGGGGTAGATCCTAGTTCTTCCATAATTTTATTCGTTTGCTCTGTTGGTGTTAAGATTATATTTTTTAGACGTTTTTTCTCATTTTCAATATTTTCGTATTTATGAACCATTTTTTGGTAGCGTTCCTCACTAGCCAATCCAATATCATAGGCTTTTTGTGTAAGCCTTTGATCAGCATTATCTTGGCGCATGGTTAGTCGATATTCACAACGACTAGTCATCATACGGTATGGTTCATTAGTTCCTTTTGTGACTAGGTCATCTATTAAAACTCCAATGTAGGCATCTGACCTATCTAGGATAAATGGATCTTCGCCTTTTATTTTTAAAGCTGCATTTATACCTGCTATTAGTCCTTGGCCAGCAGCTTCCTCATAACCAGATGAGCCATTTATTTGCCCTGCAAAATAAAGACCAGAATAAGCTTTTGATTCCAAGGTAAGATTTAATTCACGAGTATCTATCATATCGTATTCAATAGCGTAGGCTGGACGCATAATTTTTGCTTTTTCTAGACCTAAAATAGTTTTATAAAAGTCCATTTGTACTTCTTGAGGTAGGGATGAAGATACACCTTGGACATATATTTCATCTGTCGATAATGATTCTGGCTCTAAGAATACTTGGTGGATATCACGGTCTGGGAAACGAATCATCTTATCTTCTATAGATGGACAATAACGAGGACCAATTCCTTTTACCTTGCCCCCGTATATTGGAGAGCGGTCAATATTATCCATAATAATTTGCTTGGTTTCTGTAGTAGTATAGGTTAGATAACAATCGTATTGCTTGTGATTAGAAAAATCTTCTCCTTCATTGGCAAAAGAAAACGGAACAATCTCTTCATCACCAGCTTGAATTTCAGTTTTACTAAAATCTATTGTTTTGCGGTCAACTCTTGCAGGTGTTCCTGTTTTAAATCTACGTAAGAAAAATCCCATTTCTTCTAGGCAATCTGAAAGATAAGTTGCCGCTGACAAACCGTGAGGGCCAGAAACTTTTTCAAAATCACCCATCAAAATTTTTCCGTTAAGATATGTTCCTGTACAAACTATAACAGCCTTGCAAGGAAAAATTGCTCCCTCGATTGTTTCACATGAAACAATTTTACCATCTTCATAATTTATCTTATCTACTTCTTGTTCAAATAAATCTAAGTTTGGTTCATTTTCCAAAACTTTTTTCATTTCTTCGTGGTATTTTCTTTTATCAGCTTGAACACGTAAAGAATGCACCGCTGGTCCCTTGGAAGTATTTAGCATACGAGATTGGATAAATGTTTTATCAATCACTTTTGCCATTTCTCCACCTAGGGCATCTAGTTCACGGACCAAGTGGCCTTTTCCTGTTCCCCCAATATTTGGGTTACAAGGCATGTCTGCTACTGATTCTAGCGATGTAGTAAGAACTAAAGTTTTCATTCCAAGTCTTGCTGCAGCAAGACCTGCTTCACAACCAGCATGGCCTGCACCGATGACTACTATATCATAAGTATCTTGTATATATTTATTATTATTTTCCAACGCAAAACTCCTTAAAGACCTTATCCATTATTTCATCTGAAACTGAATCACCAATTACAAGTCCTAAATCATCATAAGACCCTCTTAAATCTACTTCCACTGCATCAAGAGGAATCCCCATTTTTATATCAGTTAGTGAATCATTTAATTTTTTATTTGCTTCATTTAATAATCTCTCGTGGCGAGTATTGGTAATTAAAATTGACTCACGATTAATTTCGCTCGTATCAAAAATATCTGTTATAGTTTCTTCTAGCTTATCAATACCGATATTTTCTGTCATAGATGTTTCTATAATAGGTAGGTCAACATTATCAAAAATAGTCCTATCAAAATTTTGGTCAAGGTCTGTTTTATTTAAAATAATGATAGAATTTTTGCCTTCGATAAGGTCAAGGATTTTTTGATCCTCCCTATCAAATTCTCTTGATGTATCAAAAAGGGCAATGATTAAATCAGAAGATTTTGAAAGCTCGATTGACTTATCAACACCAATTTTTTCTACCACATCATCAGTATCGCGGATACCTGCCGTATCATTTATTTTAAGGGTAAAGGACCCTAAATTTATATATTCACTGATCAAATCACGAGTTGTACCAGGAATATCAGTTACAATGGCACGGTTTTCCTTTAAAAGCGCATTTAGTAAAGATGACTTACCCACATTTGGTTTCCCAAGAATAGTCGTATTAATCCCTTCTCTAATAATTTTCCCCTTATTAGAAGTATTAAGGAGTTTATTAATTCTTACCTTGGCCTCTTCCATGTATTTTATAATTTCATCAGGAGATAGGTCTTCGCCATCTTCTGTAAAGTTTATAGAATATTCCAAACGGGATAAGGCTTCTAAAAGTGACTTACGAATAGTTTCAATTTCATTTCTTAAAGACCCATTTAGTTGATTAATCCCTTGGGCTTGGGATAAGTCATTAGTAGAATTTATTATATCTAAAACTGCTTCTGCCTGAGATAAATCTATACGGCCATTTAAAAAAGCGCGTTTAGTAAATTCACCAGGCTCAGCTAAAACCGCTCCCTTATCTAGGATAAGATTTAAAATCTTTTTTACAGATATAAAAGACCCGTGGCAGTTAACTTCTACTATGTCTTCTCTGGTATAGGTGCTAGGACCTGCCATAAAATTTACCATAACTTCATCGATAATCTCACCATCATCGATGATATTTCCATAGCGCATCCTGCGGTTATCTTTTTTAACATCAATTGGCCCACCGTGGATAGGCTCAAATATTTGATCAATTATTTCTTTGCTTTTATCCCCACTCATCCTAACAATGGATATACCACCAGTACCTGTTGGAGTAGAAATAGCTGCAATAGTAGCTTCACTCATAAAATTTTCCTTTCATAGTACGATTGTATCCACTACTTTGACTAGTGGTTATTAACATAAAGATTATAGTGGAAAATTAGTAAAAGTCAACATTTGCTAGCAAAATATAAAAAATTGTATGTAAAATATGTGTAAAATATGAACTAATTATGTTGACAATGTGTAGGAATGGGTTTATACTTATATCATAATCAAATATGGAGGAAATATGTAGATCATGAAAAAAGCACTAATAGTAGCCTTAGCAGCTGGTTTAGTCTTACCAGTAAGCTCTGCTGATGCAGCCCAAGAAAACCAAGATGTATTAGCTGAGATAGTAGATCCAGTGGCAGCGGAAAATAAAGATATAGCTCCTGCTAACTTGGAAGAAAAAGCTCCAGAAGAAAAACTAGTAAAAGAAGCACCAGACCTTAAGGCTGATATTACAAACAAGGATGTAGAAGAACTTATAGAAACCCTTGACCGTAATACAGAAGAAATTAACAAAATTTTAGATGAAGAGTCAGAAGAAGATATTGAAGAAATCTTAGAAGAGGAAGAAACTGGTGTAGAATATGTAAGTGATCAAAGGATAAAATTTGATGGTGTGGCAAAAACAATTGATAAAGTAAATTTACAAGTGTATATCCCATGCGGGTCAAACTTTGATGTAGTTTGTATCAAAGAATATGCAAATGCGGTAAAAGGCTCAAAGCTAAACTTTGACTTTATTGAGGATGGCAAATACATCTACCTAACTAAGGGCAAAAACTACCAAGGTGGTGCTTACAACAAACTTGATAAAGAAAATTCAACACTCACAAACCACTACCAAGGATTTTTAGTAGTTGATGGCAAAGAAATCCCTATTACAATTTATAAAATAAATGGTGAAACCTATATCGATACCTATAAAATCGATGAAGCGCTAGCCTTTAGAACAAGAAAAAACCTAGAAGATAGGGAAGAAATTTTAGTAAACTCAGATAAATCTGATATCAAAGTACCAAGTATAGATGAATTTCACCAAGAAATCAAAAAAGCGGACCACACCATATTATTTAACTGGGCTCCATGGTGCAGAGACTCCCAACATGAGATAAAAATCTTAGAAAGATATGCCAAACGCCTAGAAGAAGAAGGCAAAGGCAAGGTGCAAATTTTAGGAATGATAAAAGATTCTGACAAATACACCAACGAAGAAATCTCTGTATTATTTAAAGAAAAAAATCCAGCATGGAAAAATTTTGGAACAAACGAAGAAATAAATAATGAAATACTAAGGCTAATGGGCAAGGTATATGTAGCAGATAGGGATTCTTACTTTGATATAAAAGATTTAGACTCTCTAAAAACTGACCTTAATGATCCAGATTATTATATAGGCGAGCCAGAAAGATACTACATGTCTTATCCAACAAGCTTTATAGTAGATAAAAACTTAAAAATGCAAGGTAAAACCTTTGAAGACTATTACGAAGAATATTTAAACTTATATCTCGCAAAAAATAATATGACTAGGGAAGACTATGATGATAAATATATTTATGATCAAAATACCTATTGGCGTTATCGTGAAAAATTAAAAGACCGTCCACTTGATGATAGTATTAGAGAAATAATTTACTCAAATTTCCTAGATTATGCCTTAAATAACAAAAAAGTTTCCCTAGCTGATAGGAATCTCCTAGTAGAAAAACCAACAAATGTAGATCCTATAAAAGTTCCTAAAGCAAGCCAAGTAAAAACAACTACAAAATCAAAAACAAACCCAAAAACAGGAGTTGGATCAATTACAGGAATATTTGGCCTCCTAAGTGCAGCAGCCCTAGGACTTAAGAAAACAAAAAGAGATTAGTAGATAAAAAAGCAGTCAGTAACGACTGCTTTTTCTTATAAAACTGTTTTAAAATTAACTTTAATCTTATCCTTAAAAGTATTATAAATTAAAGTCCTTTTTAAAACTTCATCTAAAAATTGGTCTAATTCTTCTCCCTCTAAAAATGAAAAAAAGTAAACATCTATATCTAGTTTTTCTATAAGGCCAGGATCTTCATAGCCTATTACATTTAGTAGGTACATGGGGTTTGAGATTTCTAAATTTGCCTTTGCTTCTATATCTTGAAGGATTTCCCCACGTTTTTTTGCAACCTTCATCATGGTTAGCAAAATCTCTGAAACAATGGATGATACAAATAAGTCTATTGATGTAAATTCTTCTTTTTCCGAATCAAAGGATATGGCTTGGTCTATACTAACAGATGTTTTTTCATTATAAACTTTAACATCTTCATCAAAAACTACAGCCCTAAATGATTTGGAAAAGTAATTTATATCATCATGCATAGTCTGCTCTCAATCTATCCCTTGCTTCTACCATGGCGCCTACTTTATCCCTTATATTTTCGTATTCATTTACTGGTCTATTAGAAAATGTTGCAAAACCACAATCTGGATTTAGCCATAGATTTTCTTTGTCAATGTAAGTCAAAGCTTCCTTGGCCCTATTGTAGATTACATCTACATTTTCTTTTTCATCAAATCTAGGATTTAGAACTCCAAGCCCTAAAATCAGCTTGTTTTTTATTCTTTCATCTGCTAAGAGAGATTTTAGTTCCCCAGCCCTTGGTGTGGAAAACTCTAAAGCTAGTAAATCTGCATTTATATCTGCAAATAAATCAAGAAGAGGTGTATAAGGTCCTGTTAGTAAAATACTTTCATCTTTACTCCAATTACCCCTACAAATGTGCATAGAAGCTATAGATTTTTCTCTATCTATACCATCCATAACGCTTTTTATAAGATGAGTTGCAAATTCTAATTCTTCTGTTGGATCTTTTCTTTGGGATAGGGAAGCACACATAAAAGTCCTTGGCCTACCTTCTGTAAAAACTATCTCTGTTAGAACTGGCTCATCAAATTGGATGACATCAACACCTATTTTCTGCAATGTTTTTATCTCTTTTTTAAAGATTTTTATTATATCTTCGCCCAAGTCTTCCTTACTATCATAGTAATTTGAGCTAACATTTGGTAACCACATACTACGAGTTACCAAATATGGACCTGGTAGGGTGATTTTTACTGGTCTATTGGTAAAAGATTTTAATTTTTCAAGCTCACTTGCTACTATATCTCCTGTATATTCCACCTTACCCGTACAGATAGCATTTTTTATGGAAGAAGCTGGGACATCTAAAGTATTTAAAATATTTTCAAATTCTCTTTTATCATCCACATAATCAAGCATCTCTGCCATAGACATTTGAGAAACTCCACCCAGTTTTTCAGATATAAAAGATAAATAATTATCGCGACCTATTTCTCCACTTGTTATGATATCAATATCTAGGCCTTCTTGAAGTTTCACTACTTCCTTGGTTTTCTCATCTACTAATTTTTCGTAAGTATCTTGATCTATTAATCCTGCGCTAAGTTTCCTACGGGCCATTAATATTTCATGGCCCCTAGGCATGGATCCTATTAGAGATGTTTTAAATAAATTAGTTTTCACTATTAAAGCCTTCGATAAAGTTTCCTAGATATTCATTGGCCTTTGTAATTTGTTCAAAACCTTCGCGTCTACCTGGCATCCACTCTGTAAGGCCTTCTAGGTCCATTATTTCCTTATCTTCTTCTTTGTTATAGTCCATTTTAAACATGATGTCATCAAATTCTTTGATGTCTTCATCATCTACTTCTGGGTTAAAGGTAAAGATGCAGTGGTCAAAATAATCTGTCTTTGATAAAACTTCCACTTCATTTTTATCAATTGTTCCATCAGCAACCCAAGCATCATAGTTTAAATCTAGGCAAAAACTTGCATCTACTTCATCATTTAATAAGGCTTTCATACTATCTAGCTCTCCACCAACATGGTCTCCGTGAAGGCCTACACCTAGGTCGAATCTTTTTTCTTCATAGTCTTTTTCAAATTCTAGGCCGTTTTTATGAAGGTGGTAAATTGGGATAAGCCTTGCTTGAGGAGAATCTATAGCTCCAAAGCCAATTGTTTTGCCCTTTAGATCTGCTATCTCATTAAATTTATCTTTTTTAACTACTAGATAAGTCTTACGGTCTCTATCTGTATCTCTCATGCATCCAATTTTTTCTTTGCCATCTGTTCTAAGGTGGGCATCAAGGTGGGCAAGAGGAGAGTTCCAAGCTACATCTATATCTCCATTAACTAGGGCATCTACTTGGAGTTTATAGTCTTTAAAGAAAACTGGCTCTATTTCTGCCCCATTTTCCTTATAGAATTTTTCAATCATTTCCCAAATTACAGTAACTCTTGGAGCATAAATAACAGCTCCTACTTTTAATTTTTTCATTATAAACCTTTCTTATACTCTAAAATCAGAAGCTATAGTAATGGTTGGCCTGTAATAGCTCTTCCTAGCCAAACATTTAAAATATCTAATGATGGAGCCATGATTTGTCCTGCATAGGCATCTCTCATTAGTCTTTCTATTTCAGACATCCTGTTATAAGTTTTTCCTCCACCCACTCTCATAGCTAGGTTTGATGACTCGATTGCCCTATCTATAGCACAAACTCTTGCTGCAATTATTTTTGCAACTGCATCTTCTTCTCCGTCTACTAGAGATCTTGCTGCAAGCTCTGTTACTGCCTTAGAGCTTAAAGCATCTGAGTAGATTTTTGCTAGGTGGACTTGGACTGTTTCTATATTTGATAGGTTTGATCCATCTGGATATTCTCTATTTATAGCATAGTCATTAGTTACTTGTGATAATCTTAAGTTTAGTCCTGTGTAAACACTTGCTAAACCTAAAATAAAGTATGGAGCAACTATATTAAATACTTGGTCTTCTCCAGATCCTTCTGCTCCTATACGGTTGACTTCTGGTAGAGTTACTCCGTTTAATTGCATAGGGCAAGAAACATTTCCTTTCATGCCTAGGCCTTTCCAATGTTCCATTTTAAATTCTAAACCTTCACTATCAATTGGTACTAGCCAGTTGTTGATAGCTCCTTCTTCCTTTGTAGATGGAGTTAAGATTAGATAGTAACTAGCATGAGTTGCACTGGTTACCATGGATTTAACACCATTAAATACATATTGACCGTTATCCTTCTCTTCTACTTTTACTTCTGGTATATAAAAATGAGTTCCTGTTCCAAATTCAGAATAAGCTAGAGCCATAAAAACGTTATTTTCTATAATATCATTTACTACACGCTTTTTAATCTCTTCATTTCCTTCATTTAAAACTGTCATTAAGGCAACGTTATGCATCATATAGCATAGGCCTGCTGTAGGGTTGCTTTCTGCAAAGGCCATTACTGCTTGTTGGTGCTCTACTGCAGTTTTTCCAAGGCCACCCATTTCTTCGGGGATTAAAAGTTTAAAATAACCCGCTTTTCCCATTTCCTCAAATGATTCTACTGGAAATCTGCTCTCCTCATCACTACTACGAGTATAAGGCTCAATGTGTTCTTTAGCAAATTGTTTTGCTTGTTGGTAAAAATCCATAATTAACCTCCTAAAAATATCGTTTACATCTATATGATAACAAGAATATGTTAAAATGTCTACAAAATTAGTCAACTTTACTATAAGGTTTTATAAAGCTTCGTTTTATTTAAATAAAAAAAAAAGCAACCCTAAGGCTGCTTAAGTTTTATTCCTCATCATCCCCAACATAGTCAACTACTACATAACGTTTTGGCTCTTGGCCTTCTGAGTGGCTGGCTACATTTGGATATTTGCTGATTTCTTCGTGGGCTAGTCTTCTTTCGTAGGAGTTCATATATTTTAAGTTCCAAGATTTTTTGCTTCTTTGAACTTTTCTTGCTGTATCTGCTGCAAGTTCTACTATTTTTTCATCTCTACGTTTTTTATAGTTATTGATATCTACATTTACTCTTAAGTTATTTGCTCTAGAGTCGATAGATTTTCTAACTATAAGCTCGATAGCATCGAGAGTTGCTCCACCTTTTCCAATAGCAATACCTGTGTCTTCTTCAGCAACTTTTGCATCAAGTTTTATAATTGATCCTTCTAGGTTGCCTATTACACTTGGATTTTCAAAGTGCATTTCTTTTAGGATATTTTCTAAAAATTCTTTGGCCTTGTAGAATTTTTCTATATCTGTTTGTTGCTTTTCTTGAGCAAGGTTTGGTCTTGCTGCTACTTTAAAATCATTTGCTGAATCATCAACTTCTTTTTCATCTTTTATAGTTTCTTCAGCCTTTTTTGGATTTGATTCAAAAGTCACTTTTGATGACTTATCTATTACCTTATAGGTATCTGTTACTGGCTTTTCTTCTACTAGCTTAGTATCCACATCCGCTTCATTTTTAAAGTCTATATTTTCAATAGTTTTAGGATTTTCAGTACTTTTTTCTTCTTGGCCTTCCCATGGGTCGTTAACTTTGATATCTAACTTTTCGTTATTATCGATTTGGCTAATTTTTTCATCTAATTCTTTTGTTAAATCAACGCCTTGGCTGTGATAATTACTGGAGTTTTCTTCAAAAGTTTTTATTTTTTGTAGTCTTTCGTATTCTCCATAATTTTCATCATCGTCTGTGATTTCGTGGATGCGATCTTCAAAGTCTTGGCCTTCTTTGGCATACTCATCATAAGAACTGTGGTCATCTTCATAAGTTTCTTCTCTTTGGTAGTTAGCGCGAGCTTCATCTTCGTAATATTTACTGCGGTCTTTGATGTTATACTCTCTATCAAATTCACCATTTGTTAGGGAATCACGTTTGATTTCATTTTCTAAATCAACCATAGCTTCATTGATATCTTCATCAAAGCTTATGCGAACTACTGCATCTTTAGCACCAAGGCCTAAAAATCCACTGCTGCCTGCTTCTATAACTTCAATATCTACTTCTGATCTAGTTTTGCCAATTTCTGCAAGGCCTTTTCTTATGGCCTCTTCCTTATTTTTTGCTTGTTTTATTATTGACTTTCTCATTTTTTACCTCATATGTTTGTCTTTGAACTTGTCTAGGTTTTTTGAATGTAAAGTGCATGATTACCATAATTATAAGTCTAATTATAGAACTCATTGTATAATAAAGTGGAAGACCTGCTGGCAAGTTTCTAAACATAAAGAAATATAGTATAGGCATCATTAAAAATGTCTTATTCATGCTAGCCATTGGTCCTTCAGACATTTGTGGGTTGGTTTTCATTGAAAATAATTGCACTAAAATTTGAGATACACTTGTTGCAAGTGGTAAACCAAACCAATATGGATCTTTTTTAGTTAAATCGCTAATCCAATAAAAGTCTTTTCTTATTCCCTCAATCCCTTCTGGGAATACATATTTGGTTGTATCTTGCATTACCCTAAATAAGGCTAGGATAATTAAAAGTTGTAAAATCATGGTAAGGCATGAGGCAAGACCCGGGTTAACATTTTCCTCTTTATATAGTTCTTGCATTTTTTGCTGCATGATTTGAGGATCATAGGAATATTTTTTTTGGATTTCATCCATTTTAGGTTTAATCTTTTGGGTATTTTCTGCTTGTTTTTGTTGGGAAATGGTAACTGGGATTATAATAAGGCTAACAAGCAGGGTCATTAGGATAATTGAAATAGCATAAAAGCTTATGTTACTAGGTTCAACTTGGTTTGCAGCAAGCGAATCATAAATCCACCTCATCAGTTTTCCTAATAAGGAAGCTAAAAAATTTATCATATTCTCTCCATTTTTCTAATAAATTCTCGTGTGTAGGACTAATAGGATTATCTTACAGGGTCATATCCGCCCTTGGAAAAAGGATTACATCTTAAAATTCTCCACAAAGACATAAAAAATGCTTTAAAAAATCCATATCTTGTAAAACACTCAGTAGCGTATGCTGAGCAAGAAGGATAGTATTTGCATTTTCCAAAGCCTAATTGTGGAGAAATGTAAGTTTTGTAAAAATTTATAATTTTTATAAATATTTTATTTAACATAAAAAATCTTATTCTTTTTAAAAGCAATACTCATCACATGACCAAAAGTCTTTTTTAAGGCTAGGTAGTCATAGTCAGTGACATGTTTTTTTGGGATAACTACTATATCAACTCCATTAAGGTTTTTATAGTTGTTTCTTACTATATCACGCAATTTCCTTTTAAGGGCATTACGCTGGTTAGCCTTACCGATTTTTTTGCTAATAGAAAAGCCAAATCTAGGATGGTTAAGGCCATTGTTTTTAATCAATATAGTAAAGTCCCTATTATAGAAAGCATTACTTTTTTTGTAAACTTTTTGAAAATCAGTATCTTTTCTTAAACTAAGTCGCTTTTCCATCTACGTCCTAAATTTCTAAACGTGCTTAAAAGCTAGGCAAAAGATGCCTATAATTAAGCTGTTAATCTTTTTCTATTTTTTTTACGACGAGCTTTAATCACTCTTCTTCCACCTGGAGAAGACATTCTTTTTCTAAAACCATGATCTTTTGCTCTTTTTCTTCTATTTGGTTGATAGGTTCTTTTCATAGTTACACCTCCTACTTATAATTTTAGACTCATACTATTATATGAATAAAGGGCTATTTTGTCAAGATTATTTAGTGTTTTTAAAGCAAATGAATAAGAAATGCATAATAAATTTTATAATAATTCATAAATCCTATAAAACCTCTAATAAATATCCAATGTGGATAAGTTTTTTATGCATTTTTTTATACACAGCTTTTATACAAGATTTGCTATTGGATATTTATAAGAAAAAGTGATTGTCAAAAAGTACTTATCCCCAAATACTGGGCTAATTCCTTTTTAAATATAAAAAATTTTAATAAATACACAGACTTATCCACATATTAACATCCTTTTCAAAGTTTATATTTAATTTTATTAGAGTTTTCCCAAATTTTATTAACAAGTTGTGGATAAGTTGTCAGAACATTCAAATTGTAGTATAATTTGAGGTGTAAAACCCAGGGGAAAAGCTTTAAAATAGCTTTCATAAATTAATTATTTGTGGAAAAGTAAAATTTTTATAAGTATATCTTATTATTTTTCCTATAAAACCCTTGAAAAACAGGTAATAATTTTATAAACAATAAGTTATCCACAATTTAATCCACAGGTGTGGATAAGTAATAAAAGATTAGCTAAACTTTGATATATAGACTTTTTACTAATGTGGATAGATTTTCTTATGAAAGGCATGGTAATGATTAGTTTAGAATACATTACAGATGAATTAAAAAATGAAATGAAAATGAATATTGCCGATCAATCGCAATATGATACATGGATAGACATATTAAAGCCTCTAAATCTATTTGAAAACACTCTATATTTAGAAATACCAAAGTCAGAAATGATGTTTGTTTACGAAAAGATATGGACTCCATCTCTTCAAGAGGCCCTAGATAAAATTAATAAGGACAATGACTATGATTTAAAGGTTGTAATCATCGCAAAAGACAGTGACAGCTACAACAGAGTCCTAGCTATGGGCAAAAATTATGAAGCTGATGGTCAAATGAGGCTAAAAGAGGTAAACAAATTCCCAAAACCAATTTTAGATAGAAATTATACTTTTGAAAATTTTGTTCAAGGTAAGTCAAACCAATATGCTCACGCCATAGCAAGTGCTGTAACCCAGGATATTATTAATGATAATCCAAGTAAAAATTATAACCCTCTATTTATATACGGGGAATCAGGCTTGGGGAAAACTCACTTAATGCAGGCTATTGCCCATAAAATTTTAGAAGAACGTGATGATTTATATGTTATGTATATATCTAGTGAACGCTTTACAAATGAGTTAATTGCAAGTATTCAACCTACTAGTAAAAATAAAAATCAAAACTTAAACCAAGAATTTAGAAACAAGTATAGATCAGCTGATATTCTTTTAATAGATGATATTCAGTTTTTATCTAATAAAGAGGGAACTCAAACAGAACTTTTCCACACCTTTAATGATCTTTACTATGCAGATAAGCAAATTGTGTTATCATCTGACCGCCCACCTCTTGAAATAAAAGACCTGGAAGATAGATTATTATCAAGGTTTTCATGGGGGATTACGGTAGATATAGGCAAACCTGATTTTGAAACCCGTGTAGCAATTTTACAAAAAAAATCAGATGAGCTAGGAGCCTATATAGACAATGAAATCCTAACCTATATAGCAGAAAATATTGATACCAATATCAGAGACCTAGAAGGAGCCTTATCTACAGCCATTGCTTATGCTAAGGGTGATAATAGAAATACTGTTAGCATAGAAGATGCCAAAAAAGGTGTAAATACTAGAAGCTTAAATAAGCAAAAACATGTAAATATAGATGATATTCAGCAGTTTGTAGCTCAAAAATATAATGTAAAAATATCAGATTTAAAGGGTAAGTCTAGGAAAAAAGATATTGTTCATCCTAGACACATTTCGATGTATCTTGCTCGTGATATCCTAGATGATAGCCTGGTTACTATATCCAATGCTTTTGAACGTGATCATACGACAGTTATGCATGGTATAGATAAAATAAAGGATGAAATGAGCCTTAATCCTGATTTTAAGGAAGAAATAGAAAATTTAAAAAAGTCAATTACCGAGTAAAATGTGTATATCTTTGGGGATAGGCTTGTGGATAAGTCAAAATATTTATTTTTAAATTTATCCTAAAAGGATATGTGGATAAAGTCGAAAGTTATCCTTAACTTTTCCTAGGATTATTTTGGAAAAGAGATAGCTATATTTAAACATTAATTTGACTTATCCACATATAAACACACCCTACTACTAATACTACTAAATATATATAGTTATATGAGGAGCAGCTATGAAAATTGAAGTAAAACAAAATGAGCTAATGAATGCTATTAGTATAGCAAGCAAGGCCGTAAGTAAAAACACCAATATACAAATTCATGAATTAATATACTTTGAAGCCAAAGACGATAGACTCTTACTGACTGCTTTTGATGGAGAGATAACAATTTTAACTTCTATTCCAGCCCTAGTAAAAGAAGAAGGTGAGATGGCAGTAAAGGCTAATTTATTTTCCGGTATTATTAGAAAATTACCAAATGATACTGTAAAAATAGAAACTAAAGATGGCAAAATAAATATCAAAAGCCAAAACTCAAACTTTAACCTAATTGCTTTTGAGTACTTTGAAAAACAAGATTTGTCCCTACCAGAGACTGACCCTATAGAAATTGCCAATGATAAATTAAAAAGATCAATTCTTCAAACTGAATTTGCAACAAGTATAGATGAAACAAAACTTGCCCTAACAGGAATTTTGTTTGAACTTAAAGAATCTTACTTAAATATGGTTGCCCTCGATGGTTATAGGGTTGCCTTAAAGAAAAATAAAATAGACTATCCATCAGCCTTTGAAGATAGTGAATTTATCATCCCAAAAAGATCTCTTATGGAGTGGTCAAGAATAATTTCAGATGATAATACAACCTATATTTATAAAAATGAAAATGATATAGTATTTAAAAGTGAATCTACTACTATGTATTGCAGAGTAATAGATAAAAACTTTATCGACTATAGAAATATCATAAATGACATCTCAGATACTTCCATAACCCTAGATAGAAATAGCCTAGTCAGAGCTCTTGACCGTGCCCAAGTGTTATCAGATCCAGGCAAGGCAAATCTTATTAGAATAGAAGTAGCAGAAAATCATATGGTTATAAAATCTAACTCAGAAGTAGGGGATGTAAAAGAAGTTATAGAAACAGAACAAACTGGTGAAGACTTAGACATTGCCTTTAATGCGCGATACATGCAAGAAGGAGTAAAGGCCAATGAATCTGATAGGATAAAATTAACCTTCAAATCTTCCCTAAATCCTTGCCTTATCTATCCTGTAGATAGCAAGTATGAAGATGAAGAATTTACCTACCTTGTTTTACCAGTTCGTCTAGCAAATTAAAAAGGAAATTATGGAAAATTTAGAATTTGAAGCTGATATGATAACCTTAAAAGACCTCCTAAAAGCAACCCAACTTGTACATTCAGGAGGTCTTGCAAAACTTATTATCAAAGAAGAAGGAGTTCTTTTAAATGATGAGCCTTGCTACATCCCTGGCAAAAAGTTATATAAGGGAGATAGGGTTATCTTTGATGATATCAGCATAACGATTATATAATGTGGATAAGTGAAATAGAGATTAAAAATTTTAGAAATTATCATAATCAATTTGTAAATTTTAATGAGGGCATAAATATCTTTTTAGGAGACAATGCCCAAGGTAAGACCAACCTCCTAGAATCCCTTTATTACCTAGCCAATGCTACAAGCTTTAAAAAAATCCGTGATAGGGATATTATAAGCTTCGGCAAAGAGGAAATGGAACTTAAGGGCCTTATTAGAAAAGATAGGTATTTTAAGAAGGTTTTGATAGACATAGAGGGCGGAGAAAAGAAAATTTGTGTAAATGGAGTAAAATATGAAAGGAACAAAGATTTAAAGGCTCTTTTTTCTTTGGTCTTATTTACTCCAGAAGACCTACTAATTATAAAGGAAGGTCCAAATCTTAGGCGTGATTTGATAGATGAAATCATAATATCAATTGATTTTGCCTATAAAACCACCAAAAAAGAGTATGATAAGCTAATTTATCAGAGAAATAAGCTTTTAAAAAATCAAAAGTCTCCTTATTTTAACCAGCAACTAGATGCATACGATAAGGAACTTACCAAGTATGGCTTTAAGATTTATAAACGCAGGGCCAAATTTATAAAAATAATAGACCAATTTGCAAATCAATACCATAGTAAGCTTTCAGCTAGTAAGGAAGATTTAAGATTAACCTATAATCCAGATATTTCTGCTACAAGCTATGAAGATTACTACAATAAATTTATAAGTGCAAGAAAGGATGACCTTATATATATGACAACCCAAAAGGGAGTCCACAAGGATGAGATAGACATATCAATAAATGATAGGCTCATCAAAAATTTTGGATCCCAGGGCCAGCAAAGGTCAGCCATTTTAAATATAAAACTTGCCCAAGTAAAACTAATTATGGAAGTGACAGGTGAAAAATCTGTCATTTTGTTTGATGATGTTTTCTCAGAACTAGATGAAAAAAGATCGCACTTTCTTTTAGAAAATCTAGCGGGCTTTCAGACAATTATTACAGCTACCAACACCAAGTCTTTGGATATGGTAGATAAGTCAAATATAAAAAAAATTGCAGCAGGCAAGATTTTAAATGTTTGATAAGAAAGGAATAATATGACAGAATCTAATTATGATGCCGGTAATATTAAGGTTTTAGAAGGACTTGAACCTGTTCGTCTAAGACCTGGTATGTATATCGGTTCGACAAGCGAGAGGGGACTTCACCACTTAGTATATGAAGTTGTAGATAACTCAGTGGATGAGGCTCTGGCAGGTCGCTGTGATTACATAAAAGTAACTGTATCAGCAGATAATATAGTAAGTGTAGAAGATGATGGATCAGGTATCCCTGTAAAAGAACACCCACAAACAGGTAAATCAACCCTAGAAACTGTTTTAACAGTCCTTCACGCTGGGGGTAAATTTGACTCATCTGCCTACCAATTTTCAGGTGGTCTACACGGGGTAGGTGTTTCAGTAGTAAACGCTCTTTCAGAATATTTAATAGCTGAAGTAAAAAGAGATGGCCACATTTATAGAATGAGCTTTGAACGCGGTGTGGCTACAAGTGACCTTGAAATAATAGGTGATACCAACGAAACTGGAACAACTATTACCTTTAAACCAGATGGCGAAATCTTTGAAACAACTGAGTTTGATAAAAAAACTCTAGAACGTAGATTCCGTGAAATGGCATTTTTAAACTCTGGTGTACAAATTATATTTGAAGATGAACGCGATGGCTACAATCAAACCTTTAAATACGATGGTGGGGTTAGAGAATTTGTTGAGTACCTAAACCGCAACAAAGATCCAATCATGGAAACAGTACCACACTTTATCGGTAGCCAAGAAGATACAGAAATAGAAATTGCCTTCCAATACACAGACTCCTACAGTGAAAATATTTTAACCTTTGCTAATAATATCTTAACTCCAGAAGGTGGGACCCACCTATCAGGATTTAGGTCAGCCCTAACCCGTGGAGTAAATGATTATGCCCGTAAATATAAATTCTTAAAAGAAAACGAAGATAATCTGCAAGGGGAAGATGTTCGTGAGGGTATGACAGCCATAGTTTCTGTAAAAATTTCTGAACCACAATTTGAGGGACAAACAAAGGCAAAACTTGGTAACTCAGAAGTAAGGGGAGCTGTAGATACATTTTTCTCTAAAAAACTAGAAGCTTTTTTAGAAGAAAACCCAAAAGTTGCATCAACTATCTTAGATAAAGCCTTATCTTCTAGAAGAGCCAGAGAAGCTGCTAGAAAAGCAAGAGACTTAACCCGTAAAAGATCTATTTTAGATAGCGCAACCCTTCCAGGAAAACTTGCTGACTGCCAATCAACAGATATAAATGAAAATGAAATCTTTATCGTCGAAGGTAACTCAGCTGGTGGTTCTGCTAAGGGAGGCCGTGACAATAGAATCCAAGCTATACTTCCCCTAAGAGGAAAAATTCTAAACGTAGAAAAAGCAAAACTAGATAGGATTTTAAACTCAGAAGAGATTAAGGCAATGATAACAGCCTTTGGTACAGGTATAGGCAAAGATTTTGACAGATCAAAACTAAGATACGGCAAAATTATCATCATGACAGATGCCGATGTCGATGGTGCCCACATCCGTACCCTACTTTTAACATTCTTTTATAGATACATGAGAGAATTAGTAGATGAAGGCCACATTTACGTTGCCCAACCACCTTTATACAAAATCACTCACGGAAAAACTGAACGTTATGTATATTCAGATGATGAACGTGATAAAGTTTTAAAAGACCTAGATGGAGAAAAATACAAAATTAACCGCTATAAGGGTCTTGGGGAAATGAATGCCGAACAGCTTTGGGAAACTACTATGAATCCTGATAATAGAGTGCTTCTAAGGGTAAAGGCAGATGCTGATTCAACAAGCACAGATGATACCTTTAGCCTACTTATGGGTGAAAAAGTAGAACCAAGACGTGAATTCATAGAAGAAAACGCCAAATACGTAACTAATATCGACGTATAGGAGGCAAGATGATAGAAATAAATAATGACCATAATATTATAAATGTTGACCTAGAAGATAAAATGAAGGATGCCTACCTAGATTATTCTATGTCAGTTATAGTTTCTCGTGCACTGCCAGATGTGCGCGATGGGCTAAAACCAGTTCATAGAAGAATCCTTTATGGTATGGAAGGCCTAGGCCTTGATCCAAATAAACCAACTAGAAAATCAGCCAGAGTTGTTGGGGAAGTAATGGGTAAATATCACCCTCACGGTGACTCTGCAATCTATGATGCTTTAGTAAGACTTGCCCAAGATTTCTCAACTAGATATCCATTAGCCCAAGGCCAAGGTAACTTTGGTTCAGTAGATGGTGATGATCCTGCTGCTATGCGTTATACAGAAGTACGTATGAGCAAGATTGCCAAAGAAATGCTACGTGATATTAACAAAAATACCGTAGACTTTATGCCAAACTTCGATGAAGAAGAGAAAGAACCGGTAGTACTTCCTTCAAGATTTCCAAATCTTTTGGTAAATGGGTCTTCAGGTATAGCCGTAGGTATGGCAACAAATATGGCTCCTCATAACCTAAATGAGTCCATAGATGCATCCATTGCCTACATGAAAAATCCTGAAATTTCAATTGAAGAATTAAATGAAATCATAAAAGGACCAGATTTTCCAACTGGAGCAAAAATTCTTGGTAGAAAAGGTATCAAAGATGCCTACCAAACAGGCCGTGGAAAAGTAAAACTACGCGGTATTGCAGAAATAGAACCCTTTAAGAAAAACCGTGAGAGAATAATCGTAACAGAGATTCCTTATCAGGTAAATAAGGCAAGATTAATAGAAAAAATTGCCGACCTTGTAAAAGATAAAAAATTAGATGGTATTTCTGATATCAGAGATGAATCTGATAGAAGGGGAATGAGAATCGTAATAGAGATTAAACGCGATTCAAATGCAAATATCGTTTTAAACAACCTTTATAAATACACCCAACTAGAAACGACCTTTGGTATTATAAACCTAGCCCTAGTAGATGGTGTCCCAAGAGTTTTAACTTTAAAAGAATTAATTAAATACTACATTGACCATCAAAAAGATGTTGTAACTCGTAGAACTCAATTTGACCTAGACCGTGCCAAGGCTCGTAAGCACATAGTAGAAGGTTTAATAATTGCCATTGATAACATCGATGAGATTATTAAAATCATTCGTTCTTCCTATGATGATGATCAAATTAAGGGGATTTTCCTAGAAAGATTTGGCCTAACAGACTTACAATCTCAAGCTATCTTAGATATGAGATTAAAACGCCTATCAGGACTTGAAATTGAAAAGCTAAATGCCGAAAACAAAGAGCTTGAAGAAACCATTAATTACCTTGTAGGCATCCTTGAGTCAGAAGAGAAACTTATCGAATTAATCGAAGAAGAACTTCTAGAAATTAAAGAAAAATATGGAGATAACCGTCGTACTAAAATTGTAGCTGATGAGGGAGATATAGATATCGAAGAGCTAATAGAAGAAGAAGATATCTTAATCACTCTAACCAATGATGGTTACATCAAACGCCTACCAGTAGATACCTATAAGGTACAAAATCGTGGTGGCAAGGGTATTTCAGCTGCAAATACTAAAGAAGATGACTTTATCAAACGCATTATGACGACAAATACCCACGAAGATTTACTATTCTTTACCTCTTTTGGTAGAGTTTACAGTCTAAAGGGTTATGAAATCCCAGAAGGCTCACGTACTAGCCGTGGACAAGCGATAATTAATATCTTATCCCTAAATTCTGGTGAAAAAATCACAGAAATCATGCCACTTTCTGTTTTAAGTGATGATGATCAGATAGTACTTCAAACAAAATATGGTAAAATTAAGAAAACTGATGCAAATAACTTTACATCTATCCAAAGAAATGGAATCATAGCCATTGGCCTAGAAGAGGGAGATAAACTAATATCTGCCCGCCATATAGAAAAAGAAGAAGAATTAATTATTTCAACTAAAAATGGTATGACTATCCAATTTAATACAGAAGATGTAAGGAGTATGGGCCGCCAAGCTCGTGGTGTTCGTGCTATAAAATTAAATGAAAATGATGAAGTAGTAGCAATGAATATAAAAGGGGATGAAACCTATCTTTTAGTTGTAACAGAAAATGGTTTTGGTAAAAAAACATCCTTTAATAACTTCAATAACCAAAATAGGGGTGGAAAAGGAATCAGATGCCACAAAGTTACAGAAAAAACAGGTTGTGTAGTAGATACCCTACCAGTAGACTTAGACGATGATGTATTGATGGTATCCCTAAATGGTGATATGATTAGGATAACGGCAAAAGATATATCAACCACAGGTAGAAATACCATGGGAGTCACCCTTAAAAATCTAAAGGATGAATCAGATAAAATCGTATCAGTTGCTAAATATGATGCTAGTTTAGGAGTAGAAGTAGAGGAAGAAAATGTTTGATAAAAAAATTGAAAAAACAGATGATATCCAAACCATTAAACTAATCGGCGATTTAGATGTATATTCAGAAGATGAATTTAAAAGTTTTATAGAAGAAGAGATAGATCCTAATAAAGATATAACCATTGACTTAAAAGAGCTTGATTACCTTGACTCAACAGGACTTGGTATGTTTATGAACATTTATAAGATGGTAAATGACAATGATAAAAAGATAAAAGTCATTAATGCTAAGGATAATATTGAAAAACTATTTAGAATTACTGATTTAACAGATCTATTTGATATGGAGTAGAAGATGGAGAAAATCAGCATAACAATCCCACCTAAAAAACTTTATATAAAATCAATTAGACTTTTCACAGCATCCCTTGCCAGCGACCTAGGTTTTAACATAGAAGAGGTAGAAGATTTAAGGGTAGTTGTTAGCGAGGCTATCAACTACAAATTATCTGACACCGATGTAACAATCGAGTTTTTACCAGCAGAAAAAAATATAGAAATCAAGGTTTTAGGCAATGATAAAAGTCTAGATGAAAGAGCACTAAAAATGCGTGATTTGATTTTAAAAGAGCTAGCAGATGAAGTTGAAATAGACGATGGAGCAATCAAAATCATAAAAAGGGCTATATAATGACAGCTAAAAATCAGCTAGATAAAAATGATAAAGAATATAAAGAAGAGATAAAAAGAAAGTTTGAAGAATATTATGAAACACGTGATATAAAATTGCGTGATGAGCTAATCGAAGAGCACATGTATATTGTAGATATTTTATCAAATAAGTATGTAGGTAAGGGTATAGAAAAAGAAGACCTCTACCAAGTAGCAAGTCTAGGTTTAATCTATGCAGTAGAAAGATTTGACCCAAGTAAGGGCTATGAATTTTCTTCTTTTGCAACTCCAACAATTATGGGAGAGTTAAAACGCTACTTTAGAGATAAGGGTTGGGTAATAAGAGTTCCAAGACGTATCCAAAACCTTTATAAAAAAATAAATAACGCCAAAAAAGTATTGCCCCAAGAACTTCAAAGAACTCCAACAGTAAAAGATATAGCAGATTACCTAGGAGAAGATGAGGAAACCATACTAGAAACTATGGAAGCAAGTAAGGTGTATTCTCCACAAAGTCTTGATATGAAATACCAAGTTCAAAAAGGGGAAAACTCCATAGACCTTGCTGATATGATAGGCGAAGAAGATAGAAACTTTGATTCAGTAGAATTATCAGATCTTATAGATAAATCTACAGCAAGGCTAAATGATTTGGAAAAAGAAATATTGCAATTAAGATACTATGAGGGCCGTACCCAAATAGATATAGCAGAAACTCTAGATATTAGCCAAATGACTGTTTCAAGGATAGAAAAGAAAATAGTTCAAAAGTTTACACTAGAATTAGAAAAAATGGAAACAATGTAGTCCACGGCCCTGCCGTGGATTTTTATATTTATTTCTTATTAAAAATTTAACTATCGTTTATTAAATGTTTTTAAGGGGTAAAATTGATAATAAGTATCAGACGCGCAAATTAAAAATCAGGAGGACATATGCAAACTTTAGATAGATATGAACTTTTTATAGATGGCCAATGGATAAAACCAGAAAGCGACCAATATATTGACATCATTAGCCCATCAACAGGCGAAAAATTAGGAGAATTTGCAGCAGCAAATGACAAAGACGTAGACAAAGCAGTTGAGGCAGCTCGTAAAGCCTTTGAAGGCGAATACGGCTCATGGAGCAAAGAACAAAGAGTACAACTACTTTTAGATATAGCAGCAAAAATTGATGAAAATACAGAATATCTTGCAAAACTAGAATCAATGGATAATGGTAAACCAATCCGTGAAACACTAAATGGAGATATCCCTCTAGTATCAGACCACTTTAAATATTTCGCAGCAGTACTAAGAGCTGATGAAGATGAAATTAGTAAATTAGACGGAAGATTTATCTCAGTTAGAAAACGTGAGCCATACGGAGTAGTTGGACAAATGATTCCTTGGAACTTCCCTCTACTAATGGCAGCTTGGAAACTAGCTCCAGCTCTAGCAGGAGGAAACACAGTAGTAATTTCTCCATCAAGCCATACATCACTTTCTATCTTAGAATTAATGAGATTAATCGAAGATGTAGTACCAAATGGAGTTATTAACCTTGTAACAGGAAAAGGATCAGTAACAGGAGAATACCTCCAACATCACCCAGGCTTTGATAAACTTGCCTTTACAGGATCAACAGCAGTTGGACGTCACATAGCAGTATCAGCGGCAGAAAGACTAATTCCAGCAACACTAGAATTAGGTGGAAAATCAGCCCACGTAATCTTTGATGATTGCGATATGGAAAAAGCAATCGAGGGAGCACAATTAGGTATTCTATTTAACCAAGGTGAAGTATGTTCTGCAGGATCTAGATTATTCGTTCAAGAAACAATCTATGATGAATTTGTAGAAAAATTAGTAAAAGCCTTTGAAAATGTAAAAGTAGGCGACCCATTAGACCCAGAAACACAAATGGGAGCTTTAAGAGATAAACAAAGATTTGAAGTATTAGAAGAATTTATCGAAAAAGCAAAAGCAGGTGGTGGAGAAGTCTTAACAGGTGGACATCCACTAACAGAAAATGGCCTAGACAAAGGAGCCTTCTTTGCACCAACAATTCTTGCAAACGTGCCAGAAGATAATGATGCAGTACAAGAAGAAATATTTGGACCAGTAGTAGTAGTAGAAAAATTCACAGACGAAGAAGACGTAATCAAAAAAGCCAACGACAGCAAATACGGTCTAGCAGGCGGTATCTACTCAAATGATATCTATAGAATCATGAAAGTAGCAAACGGAGTAAGAACAGGAAGAGTGTGGGTAAATACCTACAACCAATTCCCAGCAGGCTCATCATTCGGTGGCTACAAAGAATCAGGAATCGGCCGTGAAACAGATAAACTTGCCCTAGATGCCTACACCCAAGTTAAAAATATCATGATTGATGGTTCACAAGATAAAATGGGTATGTTTTAATAAAAATAAGCAATAAAAAATCAGATCTCATTTAAGGTCTGATTTTTTACATATGATTTTCTACCCATTCTAATAAGTCATTTTCAGTCAAACTGGAACTTGCAATTCCCATTATTACATCAATTAGTTCATCTTGACTATAATCTATTTCAAAGCCGTTTAAACAAAGGATTGTAAGCATAGCATGAGCACCTATTCTTTTGTTACCATCTAAAAATGGGTGATTCATAATTAGAGAAAATCCTAAATTTACAGCTTGCTTTATTGGATTATCATATAAGTAGCTGCCATCAAAAGTTTGGGAGGCGGAACTTATTGATAAATCAAGTAGATTATCATCTCTAACTCCATCACTTCCCCCAAATAAGCTAATTTGTTGGGAATGCAAACTTAGTATCTGTCTTTTATTTAGTCTAATCATTCAGCTAACTTCTTATAAGCTTTTGCATTTTTTTTAAGTAACATATCGGATATTTCTTTTAATAATTCATCATCTGCTTCAGTCAAATCATCTGTAACTAAATCCTCATTTTCATCATATTCTATTAAAACATATTTTGGAGCATTGTTTTTCATAATAACTGCAGATCCCATTTCATCAACCAATCTAGCAACTTTGGAGAAATTTTGATTGGCTTCTGTAATAGAAACCATAGTTCTTGTATCTATTTTCATATTTAGCCTCCTTATTTAGGATATATTATACCTACTTATAATCCTAAATCGAATTTTGATAGACATTTTACCTATGCTATAATAAATAGGAAAAGAGGTGGAGAATGAAGGAATCAACAAATAGAAGAAAAACAATTGAATTTGTCGAAAGATGGATTGACAGAGGGGATGAAAAATCACACACTCAACAATTTTGGACAGATTTACTGGAAGATGTGCTAGGAGTTAGAAAAGCATCAGAGGTAATTAAATTTGAAGATAGAGTTATGCTAGAAAATACAAGCTTTATTGATGCTACCATACCGGAAACACATGTTTTAATAGAACAAAAAAGCATAAATAAAGACCTTTTAGCTTCTATAAAACAGTCAGATGGATCTTATCTAAATTCTTTTGAACAAGCTAAACGATATGCTGATAAGCTACCATATACAGATAGAGCTAGGTGGATTGTAACATGTAATTTTCAAGAATTTCATATTTATGATATGCAAAAACCTAATAATGAACCCTCAAAAATCATGCTAAAGGATTTAGCTAATGAATCATATAGGCTTAGATTTTTAATCGATAGTAAAAAAGATATTATGCCGGAAGAAAAGAAAATATCTTTAGAAGCGGGTGAAATAATTGCTAGCCTATATAATAATCTTTTACAAAAATATAACAATCCAAATGATTCGCAGACATTAATGGATCTAAACATTTTGTGTGTTAGATTAGTATTTTGTTTCTATGCTGAAGATGCGGGACTTTTTGGATCACATAATATGTTCCACGATTATCTATCCCAATTTAAAGGAGACAGCTTTAGAACAGCGCTAATCAATGTATTTAAAATTTTAAATCAGAAAGAAGATGAAAGAGATCCATATTTAGATAGTGGGTTAGCAAACTTTCCATACGTAAATGGAGGATTGTTTGAAAAATCTAACATAGAAATTCCAAGACTTGATTCAGATATTAGAGATATAATATTAAATAAAGCAAGCTTAAATTTTAATTGGTCAGAAATATCACCAACCATATTTGGGGCTGTGTTTGAATCTACTTTAAATCCTGAAACCCGCAAATCAGGTGGGATGCACTATACTTCTATTGAAAACATTCATAAAGTTATAGATCCTTTATTTTTAAATGATTTACTTGAAGAATTTGAAGAAATAAAAAATATTAAAACCCTAAAAACTAGACAAAAACAACTTAGAGGCTTACAAGATAAATTAGCTTCAATTTCATTCCTAGATCCAGCAGCAGGTTCGGGAAACTTCCTAACAGAAACATATATTTCACTAAGAAAAATAGAAAATGAAATAATAAAAGAACTTTACGGGGAACAGATAGTTTTAGGAATTGTTGATAATCCAGTAAAGGTTAACTTAAATCAATTCTATGGTATAGAAATTAATGATTTTGCAGTTACTGTTGCAAAAACAGCATTATGGATATCAGAAGCTCAAATGTTAAAAGCAACTGAAGATATTATTCATCAAGATATTAACTTCTTACCTTTAAAGTCTTACTCAAATATAGTAGATGCAAATGCTATAGATATAGAATGGACAGATGTAGTAGATATAAATAACTTAGATTACATCATAGGTAACCCTCCATTTATAGGAGGAATGAGAATGTCTGCCCAACAGAAAAAAGAGGTTAAAGAATCATTCAATAATATACCGGGATCTGGAGAAATAGATTATGTAACAGCTTGGTACAAAAAATCAGCCGAAATTATGCAGAAAAATCCAAAGATAAAAACTGCCCTTGTATCTACAAATTCTGTAAGCCAAGGCATTCATCCTGGTATATACTGGAAACATCTAGTAGATAACTACAATACTGAAATTATATTTGCTCATGATACATTTAAATGGGATAGCGAAGCCACTATGAAAGCTCAGGTACATGTAGTTATAATAGGTTTTGTAAATAAAAACAATAACTTTAATTCTAAAAAGTATTTATTTGATGATGGAAAAATTGAAATAGTTGATAAATTAAATGGATATCTAGTAGAAGCAGACGAAGTATATTTGGAAAGTAGAACGTTACCTATTTCTGATGTTCCAAGAATGAACTTTGGAAATATGCCAAGAGATGGGGGAGGATTCATATTAAGTGAAGAGGAAAAAGAAAACCTTATAATTAAAGAGCCTATTGCTGAGCAATGGATACACCCTTACCTAGGTGCTGCGGAATTTATAAACAAAAGAAAAAGATATTGTTTATGGCTTGTGGATGCAGATCCAAGTGAGCTTAAAAAGTCACCGACTGTAATGAAAAGAATAGAAGCTGTTAAAGACATGAGGGCTAGTTCTAAAGCCAAATCTACACAAAAAATGGCTCTAACACCTACAAGATTTGCGCAAATTACTCAGCCTATCGGAAAATCATTTATAATGATACCGAGGGTATCTTCTGAAAAAAGGAGATATGTACCAATGGGATTTTTGCCAGGAGATGTTATTGCAAGTGATGCATCATTAATAATACCAGATGCTAATCTCTATGAGTTTGGAGTGCTGAACTCAAATGTTCATATGGGATGGATGAGAGCTGTTGGAGGTAGACTAGAAATGAGATATAGATATTCAAAAGATATTGTCTATAACAACTTCCCATGGCCACAAGCAAGCTTAGCTCAAAAAGAAAAAATTACGAGAACAGCTCAAGCTATATTAGATGCCAGAAACAAATATCCTAATTCTTCACTAGCTGATTTATATGATATTACAATGCCAGCAGAATTAATAAATGCTCATATATTGAATAACAAAGCAGTTATGGAGGCCTATGGTTTTGACTGGCGTACTATGACTGAGTCTGAATGCGTGGCTGAGCTTATGAAAATGTACCAAGATTTGGTAAATCAAAAATAATTTTTTCTACAAGAAAACCCATAGGGATCCTATGGGTTTATTTTTATTTATTTTTCTCTTGCTCTCTTACACTCTCATCAAAGGCAGCCATTATCATCTGGTAAACTTCATCCCAATCATCTGGGTCGTTTACATCGTATTTATTCATATCTATAGCTATTTTTGGACTATAGTTATAATCTTCATACCATTTTTGGTATTCACTGTGAAGAAGCTTGAAGTAGGCTAGGTCTTTTTGGCCTTTTTCTGTGTTTTCGTCGATTTGTTCAAAGTCACGACCTCTTTTTTCAAGGTTTGATAAGAATTTTTCAAATGTTATATCAAGATATACTAAGAGGTCTGGGGCTTTTTTGGGCATATCTTCTATTTCCTCTAGCATATTGTCTAAAAGGTCCTTGTAAACGTCGTATTCTACTTGGGTTATATTACCTTCCATGAGATTTATCCTTGTAAATAGTTCATCTTCGTAGATGCTGCGGTCTAGGACGTTTTTATTATTTTTTAGGGCCTGTTTGATTAATTTAAACCTTTCGTTTAAAAAGTATATTTGAAGCAAAAATGCGTATTTTTCTTTATTATTATAATATAGAGGTAGGATGGGATTATCATCTACTGGCTCTATCATTAGGTCTGTTTTTAGCTCTTTTGCAAGTCTTGCTGATACGGTGGACTTGCCTGCTGCAATCATTCCAGCTAGTACTATCACTGCCATAGGTCTCCTTGTTTTAGATATTTGCTAAATATTTTTGATTAAAATTTTTTGGATTTAAATTTTGTTTGGTAACTAAATTTAATTTAAATATTTAGTTTATTACTTCGAATTTTGGAGGGCCGCTTTAAGGGGGTTCTGATACCCCCTCCAAAGCATCTTGCTTCGCAAGACCATTCCATGGAGGGTCCTCCATTAGCCGGACGGGCTAGTTTCAAACCACCCAACAAACTCACCCTAACGCCCCCTGCGCGGGGTGCGTTTTTTGGTAGGAATCGCTTTGCGATGTCCGTTTTTAAGGGAAAATGTAGGCTTTTTCAAAAGCCTACAAAATAATAAAAAAGAATTCGCGAAGCGAACTTCTACTGATTATTGCTCTCCGCAGGAGCAGAGGGGGTGAAATGGGTCGGGGGTCTGGGGAAGGGCCAGAGGGGCCTCTGCAGCCCCTACGGCCCTGCTCCCCAGAATTCGAAGTAATAAACTAAATTAATAATTTATTTTAAATCGAAGCAAATTTTTAATAATTAAATTTGTTTCCTAGATTAATTATTGACGATTATTTAGTTATTATTTAAATTTTGGAGAGTTCTCCCTTAGCCGGACGGGCTAGTTTCAAGCCACCCCGCAAACTTCACCCCTAAACGGCCCCTGCGCGGGGTGCGTTTTTGGTAGGAATCGCTTTGCGATGTCCGTTTTTAAGGGAAAATATAGGATTTTTTCAAAATCCTTTTTGTTTTTAATCTTTATTTAACGCTATGGTTTACTATACCTTTTTTAAGAGATTTTCAGATTGTTTTGTGGTTATATTTTTATGGATTTTTAGGCAATAAAAAATCCCCTCTATTATATATAGAGGAGATTGGTGTTTTTTCCCTAATTTTCTTCTGTTTGTTCTCCTGGGTACATTTTGCTTGACCCTGGGAACATATTTCCTAGTTCTTCAAATATTAGTCCGATATCGCCTGCTCCTGTTTCTTCTAGTTTTGTCATTGCCCTTGTGTAGGCTATATCTATGTCTTCGTTGGTCATTTGGTTTACACTTGCTGGGCTAAATTCGTAATATTGAACTAGGGTAGATTTTATGGCATCATAGTCTGTTTGACTTGATCCATACTTTTTAATTTTATTTTTCTTGCTTGTAGTTGTTGTTTCTTGATTTTCATTTGATGCTTGGCTTGTGCTTTCATTATCATCTTCTGCTTCTGCCTCTGCTTTTTCATCTTCTCCAAAGAGAATTTCTCCAGCATTTGCTATATAGTCTTCATAGTATAAGTCTATATCATCTTCATAAGCTTTATGAAAGGCATCTTGGACTGTTTTATCATCGATTGCCCATACATCATAGGATGGATAGCCCATGTCTATCATTAATTGTCTTTCATGATCAAACATACCTTTATAGTCGCCTTCTTCTGCAGCTTCTTGGTTGTATCTATTTTCTATAGAGTCTAATGGGAATTTGTTTGATAATTCTGGATATGTTTTTCCTAATTCTTGGAAAACAAAGTCTTTGGCATCCCAATATCCTGTTTCTTCGCTTAATTCGTTAGCTTTTTTAATTAATTCTTCTAGGTCACTATCAGTTAGATTTTTTACTAGGGTTGGAGAAAATTCTCCGATATTTAAAATCATATCACGCCATTTACTTAAATCACTGGCATCATTTGTTGTTTTTGTTGTGCTTTCTTTTTCTTTAGATTTTTGATTATCATCTGCCACTACATCTTTTTCTACTGGTCCATCTAGGGCTTGGGAGATGGTTTCTTCTGTAACAGCATTGTCTTTATTGGCATCTTGGCTACACGCACTTAAGGAAAGGATAAGTCCTAGTGCTAGTATAAATTTTTTATTTGTCATAAGGCCTCCTTAATTGCTTTCATTTTACTATATTTCGCTAATTTTGAATAGCTATAAGGACAATTGTAACTAAATTTTAACTAATGTAGGCAATAAATCTGATAAATTTTACAAAAATTGTAACCTTTTTGTTGCAATTACAAAAAAAATAGATTATAATAGGGTCAGTGATTATAAACAGACAGAAAATTTGTAATAATATTGTAATATAGAGTGAGGAAGAATAATGAAAAAACTAAGCAATAAGATTAATAAAACATTGTTACTTGCCTCAACATTATTTGTATCCACTGCTGTTAGTACAGCTGATAAATCATATGCTGATGAGGGGTATGACCTAAATGTTGAACCGAGCAAGTCGACTAATTTAGACAATTACGAAACCGAAACAGATAAAAATTTAGAAGCAACAAACGAAAATTCTGAAGCTAATTCTAGCGAAAATATCAACTACGACAATCAAGCTTTAACAAACGATGAATCTATCGACCAAACCCAAAGCCTTACACCACAAGAAAATACTACAGACCAACAAGACACAGATTCTATAAAATTAGAAGCTGATTTTGAAGTTGAATTAAACCCACAAGAAGAAAAAATTGAAGAAGAAGTACAAACACCATCTAGCGACAACTTAGAAGATGTAATCTACTATGACAATACCAACCTAGATGAAGCTTTAAAAGAAGACTACACACCAGCTTATAACCAACCAGTAGCAAATGAAGAAACTTCTAACCAATCAGTAAATGAAAAACAAAATCAAGCAGAAAAATCTGAAGAAGTAAAAAATACCAAAACAGTAGAAGAAAATACAACAGAAAATACAAATAATAAATCACAAGAAGCAAAAGAAGACGAAGAAGAAATCAACCAAACAAATTACTATGCTCCAAAAGGCACAGGATACTTTGTTTATGAAGGCAATTCTACAAAATATTACGAAGATAACAAGCTTGTAAAAGGCTCAAATGTTATCGTAAAAGACAAATTTTACGAAATTGATAATGAGGGTAATGCTACTAACCCAAAAACTCTTTGGGGACGTATTGGTAACAATATCTATTATATGAACGAAGAGGGCAACCTAACTAAGGGTATTGCTCAAATTAAAGACAAAAAATACTACTTTAATAACAACGGTGAATTACAAAGAAACAAAAGAATTGTAACAAGCCAGTCTCATTATGAGCTAGCTAACGATGGATCTATGACTGCACCAACTAATAGCTGGGTTACAATTAATAACAAAAAATATTACAACGACAATGATGGTAATTTATTAAAAGGTGTTGCAAGAATTGGAAATAAATCATACTATTTTGATGAAAAAGGAACCCTTACACCAAACAAAAAACTATTAGCAGGAGATAAATATTACCTAGTAGACCAAAATGGTGTGGCAACAAATGAAGCTAACCAATGGTTCACACTTGCTGGTAATACATATAGATCAGGTAATGATGGAAAAATTGTAAAGGGTGCACAAAACATAAACAATAACCTTTACGTATTTGATGGAACAGGAAAACTTGCTCAAAACACATCATCTATTTATGCTGGAAAATTCTATAAATCAGACACAAAAGGTCTAGCAACAATTGTTAAAAACTCTTGGGTAGAACTTGATGGCAAAAAATACCACACCAACGAAGCAGGTTATGTAAAAGAAGGCGTTTGGAAAATAGATAATAACTATTATTATTTCACAGCAAATGGTCTAACACCAAACCAAACTGTAACTCAAAAAGGTGTAGTTTATACAGTAGATGCTAATGGTATAGCAACAAAAGAAGACAATGTCATTCCCGGTGAAAAAAATATAGATAAAGTAATGGAATGGATGTTTGCTGCAAGAGATAAAAGAATGACTTATAATATGGGAGCTGGAAGAAATTCTGCCACACAAGCAGACTGTTCATCAGCAGTTTATAGAGCCCTTATCCATGGTGGATTCTTAAATAAAGATACTTGGGTAGGAAATACAGAAACCTTATTCCAAATGGGAGCAAAAGGTACTGTTATGTATGAAATTAGCGAGAATGAACGCCAATATGGGGATATTTTCGTAGCAGGTACTCCAGGTGGATCCATGGGAGCAGCAGGACATACAGGCTTTATCCTAAATCCACACGAAGATACAATCATTCACATGACCTATAGTAAAAATGGTGTTGCAGTAACACCTAGAAAAGGATACATGGGGGATAGCAGAGGTCTGCCTGTAAGATACTATAGATTAGTTGGAGCAAGCTCGAACGGGGCTTACTTAAATAGAAAATAATATAAATTTTTTAACACTCTAAGATATCTTAGGGTGTTTTTTTTGTGGGCAAAATTACTTTTTTATCAAAATTTTAAAGTATATTTTCCTAAAATATGTATAAAGCAAGCCTAGCAATTTTTTATCAAAAATAATAATAATAAATTTTAGCAAAGATTGAAATTTCAAATTCTTTTCTTACATTATCATAATAAAGAAATATGGAAAAATTTACATGAGTGATATTTAAATATTGATTTATTAATACTTTATAAGTATAAATATACACTGTGGCTTATAAAAAATAATAAAGACTATTGACAAAGCATTTTATTTATCATAAAATAACTGATAACAAAAAATAATGGAGGATAAGCAAAGTGAAAATGAAAAAAGTTTTTTCCTCACTAATGGCCTTAGGATTGGCAACAACCCTAGCAGCTTGTGGAGGAAATACAGATTCAGCTACAACTTCTACAGATTCTACTGAAGAAAATAAAGCAGAAGAAACAACAGATGAAAAAGTAGATGAAAATGCTGATGATAAAACAGAAGAAAATAAAGAAGACGATAAAACAGCAGAAAACGCTGAAGGCGAAGAAGATGCTGCAAGCCAAGAAGAATTAGAAAACTTTGAGGCACAAACAAGTGATGACACCCTTGTTATCGGTAGTGCAGAATTTTCTGGTGATTTCTTTGAAGGTTGGCAAAACTCTGCATACGATGTTGTAATTAGAAAATTACTAGGTATCGAAGGATCTAACGGTTTTAAAACAATGATCGTTGATGAAAATGGAGAATGGCTTGCAAACTCAGCAGTACTAGATGGTGAACCAGAAACAACAGATAACGAAGATGGTTCAAAAACCTATACCTTTAAAATCAAACCGGGTTTAAAATGGTCTGATGGAGAAGAATTGACATCTGATGACTATATCTTCTATTCATTACTATTTACTCACCCAGAATTTATGCCTTTAACAGGATCAGTAAACCCAGGGGATTTATTTGGTAAAGGCAATGAAGCTTACCACTCAGGTGAGTCTGATACCTTTGAAGCAGTAGAAAAAGTTGATGATCACACATTCAAATATACAATTGATGCTGAACAACTTCCTTACTACTACGAAAAATACCTAGCATCTAGATCAGCATTCCCAATGCATGCAGTTACTGAAAACCTAGCAGTAAGTGAAGATGGTAAAAAACTAGTGGCTAAAGATGGTTATCAACCAAGTGATGAAGAAGTTCAAAAATATAAAGATTCTGTTCAAGAACAAATCGATAGGGCAAACGAAGAGTTTAAAGAAGTAGAAGATCAAGCATCAGAAGAAGAAAAAGCTGCTCATGAAGAAAAAATAGCAGGTCTTCAAGAAAAACTTGACGGAGACGTTGACCCTACAGAACAACTTATCGAACAAGCTATGCTAAATGTATATAACGAATACAGAACAGCACCAAGTGTAGTTGCAGGACCATACAAATTTGATGAATATAATAACAATATGGTTAAACTTTCTCTAAACCCTGAATACCAAGGTAACTTTAGAGGAGAAAAAGCTACAATTCCAAACATCATCGTTCAATATGTAAACCAAAATATCGCTGTTGACTTACTAGAAAATGGTGATATAGACGTATGGCAACAAGAATCTGAAGGTGGCAAAATCGATAAGATGAAGGCAGCAGCAGATGCAGGAAAAATCAATATAAACACATTTGAAAGAAATGGTTACGGCTCACTTAACTTCTTAACAGACAGAGGAACAACTCAATATAAAGAAGTACGTCAAGCTATCGCTCACTTAATGGATAGAAACACATTCGTTCAATCATACGCAGGTGGATACGGGGTAGTAACAAACGGAGCTTATGGTCTTAGCCAATGGATGTACCAAGATAGAGGAGCTGACCTAGAAGGTAAATTAACAAACTATCAATTAAACATTGATACAGCTAACGAATTACTTGACAATTCACCATACAAATTTGAAGCAGATGGAAAAACTCCATGGGACCGTACAAAAGCTGAAGAAGCATTTAATGCTGATGCAGATGGATTTGACTACTATAGATACGATGAAAACGGTGAAAAACTTGTTGTAAACCAATATGGTTCAGAAGAATCACCAATAACAAGCTTAATGAACAGCCAACTTCCAGTAAATGCAAAACAAGCTGGTATGGAATATAACGTCACAGCTGGATCATTCCCAACCCTTCAAGAGTACTATGTATTCCCAGAAGAAGATGCAGAATATACAGCATTTTCAATGGGACAAACATTCGATGAAGTATATGACCCATGGGCTCAATACCACTCAGAGGGTAATGACAACAAATCTAGAACAAACGATCCAAAGGTAGATGAGTTGACAGTTAAATTACGTCAAACTCCACCAGAAGAAAGAGAACAATATCTAGATAACTGGGAAGAATTCCAAATTTGGTACAATGATTACCTACCACAAATCCCACTTTACTCAAACCTATACCACACAGGTTACACAACAAGGGTAGAAGGATTTGAACTAAATACACCATCATGGGGTATCGAAGACCAAATCAATGGTGTTTCACTAAAATAGTCAAATAATATTAAAACTAAATTAGCTCACAGTAGTGAGCTTTTTTAGTTTAAATTTACATATATATTATCTATAATAAAATTATTATAAAATTGACTGTATAAATATATAAAAATCAATACCTTGTTTTTTTTCTTATATTTTGCCTAAAAATGGGTGTTTTTAGTGGAAAAATGGGTCTTTTTTATTGACAAATAATCCCTGTTATATTAATATATTATTTATAAAATTGTTATTTTGGAAGTTTTTATCAATTTTTACTAACCCCTTATAGTCTATATTTAATGGGTGGGTTAATAAATTTATTTTCAATTATTTAAGAAATTTCTTTATATAACAATAGAGAAAGGAAAGTTATGTTTCGTTATATAGTAAAAAGAATTTTAAGTATGATTCCAACAGCCTTAATAATTTCTATAATGATTTTTATTTTTTCTAAAGCCATGCCTGGTGATCCTATCCAAGCTATGATGCCTCAAGGAACAGCTATGACCAAGGCCCAAGAAGAACAATTATATAAAAACTTATCAGAAAGATATGGGCTTGATAAATCATATCCAGAACAATATGTAAGATGGCTGGGTAGAACATTAAAAGGTGACTTTGGGGAATCACTTAGAGTTAAAAAACCGGTAAGAGATCACTTAAGAGAGCCTTTAAAAAATACTATCTATTTAAATATAGGTTCTACAATCTTATCTTTTGTTTTATCAATCCTTATAGGGATAAGGTCGGCTACTCATAGGGGTGGAGTTTTTGATAAGACCTTCCAGACTTTAACCTTAATTGGTATGTCTGTTCCTATATTTTTTATAGCCCTACTTTTAATTTATTTCTTTGCCTTTAAATTAGGCTGGTTACCTCCAAATGGTATGCCACGTGAAAACACCTTTGGCCAATGGGTAAGATATTTAACCTTGCCAACTATAGCACTAACTATAGGTTCTCTTGCATCCTTATCAAGATATGTAAGAAACTCTATGCTAGATGCCCTAAACCAAGATTATATTAGGACTGCGAGAAGTAAGGGTCTAAAAGAAAAAACTGTTATTTACTCACACGCTTTTAGAAATGCCCTTATTCCAGTAGTTACTGCTCTTACTTGGGCCGTGCTTGGAATGTTTTCAGGATCTGCAATTACAGAACGTATTTTTGCTTACAGAGGTATAGGAAATGAACTTATAACTGCTGTTATTGCTCAAGACTATAACGTAATTTTAGCTTTATCAATGTTTTATGCCATACTAACACTTTTAGGCAACTTGATAATGGATATAGCCTATGCGCTAGTAGATCCAAGAGTTAAATTGGAAGCTTAAGAGGTATAGGATGAATAAAACTTTTAATAAATCACTAAAATCATATACTAGATTTTTAAAATCATACCTACGCAGGGGTTTTACTTTTGCAGGTGATGTGCCAAATTTAGAAAATGAAGATAGAATACCAGAAGATGAAAGATTAGATGCTGACATAAGAGAAAATCTCAACAATCCAAATTCAAATGTCAGTGCTGGTCCTGATCCTTCTAGGGAAAATGAAAATTTAAGAGAAGAAGCAATTCTTTCTCCAGGAAAAGTTGCAGTTAAAAACTTCTTTAGAAATCCACTTGGAGTTATTGGCTTAATACTTTTTATAGCTATTATTTTAATAGTTTTTGTAGGATCAGCTATCCTACCATTTAACCAATATTATTCTCAAGGTAACCTAACAAATGTTGCTCCGGGTGGAGCTTATATGAATTATCCAAAAGAGATGGAAAAAGAGGGAACTCAAAAAATCTCAATTGGTAATACTTTTGCAGTAGGTCTTACTAAAGAAGACAATGTTTATGTTTGGGGATCAGATAACGAAGATAAAGTATTAACTATCCCTGAAGATGTAAAAAAAGGACTTAAAGGCAAAAAAGTAACCGATGTTGCAGCAGGGGATAGGCATATTCTAGTTGCTACAGATGATAATCAAATCTATGGTTGGGGAAACAATTCTTTCGAACAAACAAAGATGCCTCCAATGCAAGAAAACCAAATTAAAACTGAAGGTATAGAAAAACTTGGAGCTGGTGTTCAATATTCTGTTGTCCTTACAAAGGCAAAAAATCTTGTAGTTTGGGGATCAACCATGGCCAGCCGTCTAAACTTAATACCATCAGAAGTACAAGGGCAAGTAGAAGACTTTGATACATCACCAATCAATATGCTAGTAGCAAAAACTGATGGTACTGTACAATTACTCGGTGTTCTTGGTGCAGAAAACCAAACAACTATGCCAAAAGAACTTACAGATGGATCTGTTTTTGTAAAAAAAGTTGCACTTACCAGTTCATCTGCAGCAGCTCTTGATGATAAAGGAAAACTTTATGTTTGGGGACCAAGTAGAGACCAAATTTCTGGAGACAATGTTCCAGAATTTGAAGCACCAATTGTAGATATCCAGGGAGCAGATACAACCTTTACTGCCCTAGATGAAAATGGAAAAATTTATACTTGGGGAAAAGATAACTATGGTGAATTAAATGCACCAGATGGAGAATTTGAACAAATATATGCATCTTACTTTAACCAATATGCAGTAGGAAAAGAAGGAAATATAGAAACTTGGGGACTAAATGGTTTTAGATTTGGTTCAGATGATCAAGGTCGTGATATATTTACAAGATTAATTCACGGTGGTCGTATGACAATGATTATTTCTTTAATTTCTACAATTATCCAAATAGTTCTTGGTGTATTAATTGGTATGATTTCAGGTTTTGCAGGTGGACGTGTGGATAATATTTTAATGAGAATATCTGAAATTATTTCATCATTCCCATTTTATCCAATGCTGATATCACTTTCTGCCTTATTACCACCAGGAGCTAGCCAAACTCAAAGAATTACCATGGTAATGGTGCTTTTAGGACTATTAGGATGGACAAGTTTAGCTCGTTTAGTGCGTGGACAAATTCTTGCAGAGCGTGAACGTGATTATATTACAGCAGCTCGTGCACTAGGTGTAAAAGATTCTCAAATCATGATCAAGCACATATTACCAAATATTCTTTCTATAGTAATTGTAAATGCTACCTTAGGTTATGCAGGCAACTTACTAACAGAATCAGGTTTATCATTTTTAGGTTTTGGTGTTCAAGAGCCAACTCCTTCATGGGGTAATATGCTATCAGCAGCCCAAAGTTCAGATGTACTAAATATTTATTGGTGGAGATGGGTATTCCCAGCCCTTGCAGTATTTTTAGTATCATTTTCTGTAAACTTAATTGGTGATGCTATAAGAGATGCCATAGACCCTAGAGCAAATGAGAGATAGAGGAAAATAATGAGTTTATTAGAAATTAACAACCTCCACACATATTTCTCCACAAGAAAAGGCCTCATCAAAGCTGTAAATGGAGTTTCTTTTACAGTTGATGAGGGTAAAACCCTAGGTCTTGTAGGAGAGTCTGGTTCAGGTAAAAGTCAAACTGCTATGAGTATTTTGCAATTATTTGAGCCAAACCAAAAAATATATAACGGAGAAATCATATATAAGGGTGAGAATTTAGTAAATTATAATAGAAGTCAAATGGAAAAAATTAGAGGAAATGATATATCTATGATTTTCCAAGAGCCAATGAGTTCTCTAAACCCAGTCTTTACAGTAGAAAGACAAATTTCAGAAGTTTTGATGCTTCATAGAAATATGAACAAAGAGCAAGCGGCAAAAAGATGTGAAGAACTATTAGCTTCTGTAAAAATCCCAAACCCCCATGTAGTTGCTAAACAATATCCTTTTGAACTTTCAGGTGGGATGAATCAAAGGGTAATGATTGCTATGGCACTTGCTTGTGAGCCGAAATTATTAATCGCAGATGAGCCAACAACAGCTCTTGATGTAACTATCCAAGCGCAAATTTTAAGGTTGATGAATGATTTAAAACATAGACTTAATACTTCTATTTTATTTATCACCCACGACCTTGGAGTTATCAACCAAATGGCGGATGAAGTTGCAGTTATGTATTCTGGGCAAATTGTAGAACAATCACCAGTAGAATTTATCTTTAAACACGATATCACTGACTACAACCATCCATATACAGTAGCACTTTTAAATTCCATCCCATCAATTACAAGTGATAAAAACCAAAGATTAGATATAATTCCAGGATCTGTACCACACCCACTAAATCTACCAAAGGGATGTAAATTTGCAGATAGATGTAAGTTTGCGACAGAAAAATGTGTAAACGAAATGCCGGAACTAGTATCAGTTAATGAGCACCAAAGAATTAGATGTCATTATCCAAATAGAAAGGAAAGAGAAGATGGAAAATACTAATGATAAAAAGGTCTTATTTAAGATAAGAAACCTTAAAAAATATTTCCCTCTTAAGAAAAAAGGTCTTTTTAATAAGGGACCAGGTTCCTATGTTCATGCCAACGAATCAATTTCTATTGACATCTACGAGGGTGAAACACTGGGACTTGTAGGAGAGTCCGGATGTGGTAAATCTACATTTGGTAGAACACTTTTACAAATCTATGATCAAACAGAGGGAACAACGCTATACTACGGCAAAACTTTAGAAGATGTTGCTCCAGCATATATGGGAACTATGATAAAAAATATCCCTAGCCAGTTTCCAAGCTATGCAACTGCCAATGATGAGCTAAATGCTATCTATAATGAGCTAGAAAATGCAGCTGATGATGAAGCACGTGCAGCAGCAAACGAAAAGGCTATGTTTAAACGCCGTGAGATAGAAGAAAAATATCTAAATATGATAAGAATTGCCGGAGGACTTTTAGTAAGTGAAGATTTAAATAAAGTCCAATCTTTATTAGATGACTACTACAAAAGCCTAAAAGAGCGTGCAAAAGTTATCAATGACATAGAAGTTTTTGAGCAAAAACTTCAAATGAGATCTAGACAATGGGATGAGTATTACGACCACCGTGATAACGACCCAAGATACAAAGAATTAATTGCAAAAAGAGCTGAACTTTCAAAAGTAGTAGGCGAAAAATATAACAATATCGAAGAATATAGAGATACTCTAAAAGATAAAGAAGGCTTTGAAGAATTAGAAAGTCAAAGAGATAATGGTATTGATTTATCAGAACTAAATGATGATGAAATGCGTGAGATGAGAAAAGACCTACAAATGATATTCCAAGACCCATATGGATCCTTAGATACCAAAATGACAGTTGGAAATATCATCGGTGAAGGTGTGCTTGGCCATGATTTATTTAAATCAAGAAAAGATGATGGATACAATGAATATATCCAAGAAACTATGGAAAAATGTGGTCTTGCTCCATACTTCTTACACAGATATCCTCACCAATTCTCAGGTGGACAAAGACAAAGAATCGGTATTGCAAGAGCTCTTGCCCTAAAACCAAGTTTTATAGTTTGTGATGAGGCAGTATCTGCCCTTGACGTATCAATCCAATCTCAAATTATAAACTTATTACAAGACTTAAAAGATCAAAACAACCTAACCTACTTATTTATCACCCACGACCTTTCAGTTGTAAAATACATTTCTGACCGTATCGGGGTAATGTACCTAGGAGTTTTGGTAGAACTTGCAAGTACAGAGCAAATATTTGACAATCCATCCCACCCATATACCCAAGCCCTATTACAAGCAATCCCTAGAACAGATGTGGACCAAGGTCAAGAACTGCAAACAATCGAGGGAGATATTCCTTCAGCAGTAAATCCTCCAACAGGATGTCGTTTCCACACTAGATGCCAATATGCTATGGATATATGTAAAACTTACCAACCACAACTTAAAGACTATGGTAACGGCCACTATGTAGCCTGCCACCTTATGGAAGTAAGTGAAGAAGAAAAGCAAAAAGCTTATGAAAAAAATCAAGCTTTAAAAAATAAAGAAGAGCACGATTTAGAAGAAATGAGTGCTCTATGAAAAAACCCATAGATAGGTTTAGCGGCAAAAACGCAGATGAAATCTATGAAAAAGAAAACTTGCTAGATGAAGATAATCTAGAAAAAGATGATAGGCTAGCAATGTTTCTAGCAGCGATGAAGGTATTTTTACCAGGCTTATTAATAGTCATAGTGCCTTTGTTGTTAGTTGCGATACTATTATAAAAAGAAAGATGAGATGTTAATCTCATCTTTTTTTGGTTATAAATAGAAAGGATAATATATTATACATAATTAAATAAAAGGAGCAAAAGGTGTTTAAAATTAATAATTTTATAGATAATGATGACATAATGATAACTGACCAGAAAGGAGCTTTCAGGGTTGCTGAATATAAAAGAGACCTATCAGTAACCAAAGAAACTGCTCAAAAAGAATATTTTGCCGCTCAAATGGGTGTTAGGCTTAAACAACTAGTTTGTGATTTGTCTATAAATCCAGTTACCCTCCAGCAAGGGGCCATGCAATGGATGGCTGGTGATGTAAATGCTGGTACAGGTATCAAGGGTGTGGGAGATTTTTTTAGCAAGAGTCTAAGGTCATCTGTAACTAATGAATCTGCCATAAAACCAGAATATCACGGAACAGGCATGGTTGTTTTAGAGCCTACATATAAATACATAATCCTACTTGATGTGGCAAATTGGAATGGTGGCATAGTTTTAGAAGATGGATATTTCTTAGCTTGCGAATCATCCTTACAACACAAAACTGTAGCTAGATCTTCAATTTCATCAACAGTTGCTGGTGGGGAAGGCTTATTTAACCTAGGTTTATCTGGAGAGGGAGTAGTAGCCCTAGAGTCTCCAGTAGCTCGTAATGAGCTTATAGAGGTAGAATTAGAAGATGATGAATTAAGAATAGATGGGTCATTTGCAGTAGCTTGGTCTTCATCTCTAAAATTTACAGTAGAAAGAACAACCAAGTCATTAATAGGATCTGCAGCTAGTGGCGAAGGTCTTGTAAATGTATATAGGGGAACTGGCAAAGTTTTAATGGCTCCTGTGGACTTATAAATAAAGAAAATTCTTCTCATATAAGATAGAAGATGCGACTTTTAGAGATAAAAATATAGGAGAAACAATGGGAACATTAGAAAGAATAGAAAAGAACTTAAAGGACTTTGCTGCCTTTAGCGCAAGCCCAGATAAGGGGTGTTCTAGGATTGCATTTTCAAAAGAAACTAAACAAGCTGGGATGAAGCTAAAAGAACTAATGGAAGATGCAAATCTTACAGTTTTTGAAGATGGAGTAGGCAATATTTTTGGAATAAGAAAGGGAAAAGATTCCGAAAAATCAGCCATCCTTTGTGGGTCCCACTATGATTCTGTTTTCAATGGTGGTAATTTTGATGGTATAGCTGGTGTTATGGCAGCTATTGAAATTGCCAAATTGCTTGATGAAAATGATATAAGCTTAGATAGGAGTTATATAGTTTCAGCCTTTATGGATGAGGAAGGAACAAGGTTTGGTAATGGTTGCTTTGGATCCAGGGCCATAGTAGGTGAAGTAGATGATGATGAGATAAATAATTTTACAGATAGGGATGGTATTTCTATTCGTAAGGCTATGACTTCCTATGGCCTAAATCCGGATGATATCAAATCAGTTATATGGGATAAAGACCGCATAGGAACTTTCCTAGAGCTTCACATAGAGCAAGGGCCAGTTCTAGATCAAAAAAATATTGACCTTGGTATTGTAAATGGGATTGTGGGTGTTGAAAGATATATGATTACAGTAAAAGGTCGAGCTGACCATGCTGGAACCACCCCAATGGATATGAGAAAAGATGCTGTTGATATTGCTGCTAAGCTTATTTCTAAACTTCCTGACTTTGCCAACGAGGCAGGTGGTGGGACTGTTGTAACAACTGGCCTTATCAATGTAAAGCCAGGTGGGATGAATATAGTTGCATCAGAAGTTGAATTTTCTGTTGATATTAGGTCAATTGATAAGGATGTGGTAAGTGAAGTTTATGGCAAAATTGCAAGTCTTTTAGACCAACTGACTAAGGAAGTAGGTGCATCCTGGGAGGTTCAAAAGACTTTGGATGCAGAAGTTACTATGATGGATGAAGACTTGATTGATAAGCTAGTGGGATATGCCAATGATAGGGGATATTCTAACATTACCATGCCATCAGGAGCAGGTCACGATGCTATGATATTAGGCAAGTACAAACCTACTGCCATGGTTTTTGTCCCAAGTGTAAATGGCAGAAGCCACAGTCCAGAAGAATTTACACCATATGAATATTTTGAAAAAGCAATCAATGTCCTATACGATTTGATAGTAAATCTAAACTAAAGTTTCTTAGTTAAAGAGTCCTATAAATAAGTCATCTAGCAGAATCTGTAGCTAGGGGAAAAGTTTTAATGACTCCTGTAGACTTATAACTTATCTTTGGGTATCTATATTGTAGCAAAGGAGTATGATATGGATTTAAAAATAAAAGATATATGGAATAAAAATGGACATTTGGCAGTAGATCACTGGGGTGTTTTAAAAAGTGAGCCCTTAGATGCTGATTTATCAAGTATAGAAAATTTTAAGGAATTTCTAATCGGCCAATACGGTTGGGATGAGAAAACTGCAGAAGAAGAATTAAAATGGTTTTCAGATTTTTCTAGAAGCTTTGAAAGTGAATAAATAAAAAATCGCTAAGGATAAAAACTTAGCGATTTTTTTATTTTAATTAAATATACCTATAAAGAAGTCACCTAGTAGGGCTGAGATTAAAAATGTCCCTATGATTACAAAAATAGAAACTATCACTCCTTTTATCCCAACTGACTTAAATGCTCCCCAGTCCTTACCGATTATAACACCGGCATAGGCTAGGATTGGTGTAATGATTGCATTGATATTTAGCTTATCAACACTTGTTATCACAAAATCAGATATTGGTGAGATTGGGCTTGCAAGTAGGATTGCAATAATTGATATCCAAAGTACCGCTGAAACTTTTTTAAGGGGTACTACATAAGATAAAAAGTATCCTACAACAGTTATAGCTGATAAAACTAAGATACCAGGCAGTGAATTGCCTAGACTCTCATAGCCTACCATATTTGAAACAGTACAAGCTATTATTGTAAACAATAGGGCTATTAATATGGATGGAAAATCAGTTTTAAACTTCTGCATTTTTTCCTCCTCTTAGTTTATCAAGTCTCTTATATAAAAATTCTGTAATAGGTAGTCCTAAAAATATTCCAAGTGGCAGAGCAATTACACTAGAAATGAGGTTTGAAAGTCCTGCAAAGGCTGTCATTTCTGCCTCAAATTGTGGATAGTTTGCAATTAGGGCAGAAAGTCCTGCAGTCATCATAGATGCAGATCCTGCTCCAGTACCCATGGCTGCTGCCTGTGGGCTAACTATGCCTAGAGAAATAGTAATTGATGTGATGATACTTAAAATTATTGGTCCTAAGATTGTTCCTATAATGTAAACTGCCATTACACCCCTAAATTCTGGAGATTGGGCCCCATAAGTATCTTGGATAAGACCTACGTTTGATTCCCTACTTAGGGCGTGGCACATACCGACAGATTCTCTTTTTAGGCCAAGAAGCATAGCAATTGGTAGGGAAATAAGAATTGTGCCAAGGTTACCAAAGTTTTGTAAAACAAGGGCAAGGCCTGCTTCTTTTATAGCTTCCAGTTGTGATCCACTAGCAACTCCTAGTTTTGCAATTAAAATTGCAAGCATAATACTCATCATAGAGTTAGCTGCAGGAGCATCCTTTTCGCTTAATGTTTTAATGGGTGACTTATAGACTGCAAATGATAAAATCATTGCCCAAATCAGGGGAGAGAATACTATTGTTATTCCCCCGATATTTAAGTTTTTTGGACCGATAAGGATGCTTATAATAGCCAAAATCAGGACTGTAATATGCATACCTAGGTCATCTTTTATTTTAAATTTGTGCATAAATCTTTCCTATTTTAAAATTTCAAAGGCAGAAGATATAAAGGCTGCAACTCCCTTATAGAATAGGGACTCATCTAGGTTAAACTTAGAGTTGTGGTTTGGATAGCAAACCCCATCTGAGTGTTCTGTTAGGTTTGATAAAAACATAAAGCAGCCTGGTACTTCTTTTTGGTAAAAGGCCATATCTTCTCCACCCATAACTGGTTTTCTAAGTTCAAAAACATCTTCTGGTAGGATCTCACTAACAATATTTCTAATTTGACCAGTAAATTCTGGGTCATTATTTAAAACTGGGTAAAATCTTTCGTAATTTACATCAGCAGATCCGCCATAAGTTTTTGCAATGCCTTCTGAAATTTCAATTACTCTTTTTTCTACAATATCCCTTACGTCTTCACTAAGAGATCTTGCTGTTCCCATCATTTCTACCTTATCTGGGATGATGTTTTGAGTAAAACCACCGTTGATTTTGCAAACTGAAACTAGGGCGCTATCAACTGGAGCTATTTCTCTTGAAATAATTTTTTGTAAACCAAGTAATATCTCTCCAGAAATAACTATTGGGTCAATAGCTAGGTGTGGGCTTGCCCCGTGGCCGCCTTTTCCATTTACTTCTATAGTAAACTTATCCATAGCAGCCATCATTTCGTTATCTTTAAAGGCAATAGATCCACGTGGGATTTCTGCTAGGTGGCCTCCGTGCATACCGATTATAAAGTCAACTTTTGGGTTTTCTAAAACTCCTTCTTCAATCATTGGTTTTGCACCACCTGGGATTTCTTCACCTGGTTGGAAGATAAATTTAACAGAGCCTTTTAATTTATCCTTGTTTTCATTTAAAATTTTTGCGGCAGTTAAAGCAATAGCTGTGTGAGAATCATGCCCACAAGCGTGCATTTTGCCTGGGTGGGTAGATGCAAATTCTAGTCCTGTTTCTTCTGCAACAGGTAGTGCATCCATATCAGCTCTAATAGCAAGACATTTACCAGGTTCACTTCCTTCTATAAGAACAGATAAGCCGTTACCATTTACGTATTCTTTGTAGCTTAAGCCAAAGTCATCTAGCTTTGATTTTACATAGGCAACAGTTTTTGGTAATTCTAATTCCAATTCAGGAATTTTATGTAACTCGCGTCTCATTTCTATACAAAGGTCTTCATTATCCCTTGCAAGTTTTATGTAATCCATAATAACCTCCTATAAATTAAATTATAGTTAAATTATAAGTTTTTGTAATTTTATTGTCAAATAGTTTAGTCGTGCAAAATTAAAATATAAAATTAACTTTTTTAGGAAAACGATGTTTAGAAATAAAATTGCTGGGTATTATATTAATAAGAAAATATATTTTCAACTAGAAAGATAGGAGGATAGTCCAATGGAAAGAGAACACGATTTTGAACTTTATTTTAAGCCAGATTGTCCATATTCATTAAAGGTGTTAAATTTCTTTAGAGATAATAACATCATCAAATTCCAATCTTATAACATAGAAGATGCAACCTGCGGCGAGGAAAATGCTCGTAAATTAGAAGAAGTCGGAGGCAAGGTACAAGTACCATGTCTAGTTATAGATGGTGAAGCTATGTATGAATCTGACGATATAATTGAATATGCTAAGGAAAATCTTCTTTAATAAAAATATTAGATATTGAAATAAATATAATAGCAGCCCGCTTTGAAACTTTGAGAGAAAAAGTGAGTATCCTACTCCAGTTTCAAAATTTGCTTATAATAAGAGTAATTAAAGAAATTTACTTTTAACCAACCACTAAACCCAAGTTTTTAAGATTATTTAAGATAAACTTTAAAAAATCGCAAGACCTAGGAACAGACCAGACGATTTTAGAAAGTTTAGTCAAGGATAATTTTATTGCAAGCTTGGGTTTTTTATTTGTTATTTTACACAAAAAAACAAGCCCTAGGGCTTGTAGTTATATTTTAGTCTATTGTTTCATAATTTACATCATCTATGATTTCGCTTTTTTCCTTTTCCATTACATAATCAGGAATCATCTTGTTTGCGATAGCAAATAATACTGTCATTACAAGGGCATCGTCAAACCATCCTAAAAATGGAATAGCATCGACAACCATATCTGCAGGTAGGATTGCATAGGCAATAGCAACAATAACTGAGATTTTTGCTGGAATAGGTGTATTTTTATTTTTTAAAGCTTTAAAAAAAGCTGGGATTGAAGTTCTAAGTCTGTTTAATTTGTTCATTGAAACCCCTTTCTTAAAATAGGTTTTAATAAAATTTAATTACACTTATATTATACTTGATAATATTAAAAGTCAAGTTAATTATTGTTAAATTTACTTATTTAATTAGGATTTAGTATAATATAAGTGCAGGAGAAGATTAATATGGAAGAAATGATTAGAATTTATTTAGATAGTAATGATGATTATAAAAATTATATAAACCACATTTTTAAATATGTTAAAAATATCGAATTTGTTATTTTAAATGATAGTTATATTTTTAGCCCAATTATTATGGAATATTTGAAGAAAAATAACGTGAGAGCAAAAAATGTAAGTTCTTGGATGGGAACTAAGTCAGGATCTAGAGAAAATCTATTGTATCGTTTTGATTCAAATTCTGAATTTAAAAATATTTTGTTGAAATTGGAAAATTTTTTTATTATTAATAAAAAGGAAATTTCAAAAAATACTTATAGTTGTACTATAGAGGATACTGATTGGGGACACGCTGATATTGCTTTTTTTGATGAAAATAACGAAGTAATATCTTACGTTACGGCCCATGAAGGAGATATATTGGTAAATGAGAAATATATTTATGATTTTTCTCAGTTTATCTTAGATAAGAATGTATCATATTATTTTGGCTTATGAATAAAATTAGATTAGTAGAGACTATTTCAGGAGAAAAATATGGGAATTAGATATAGAAAAAGTATAAATCTTGGCAAGGGATTTAGGATAAATATGAGTAAGACTGGACCTGGATTTTCTTGGGGAGGCAAGGGTTTTAGGATTACACGTACTGCCAATGGCAATATAAGAGGATCAGCTTACATACCGGGAACTGGGATTGGCTACCAAAAAGATTTTGGAAATCCCCACAAAAAAATATCTGGCAATAAAAATAAACCTGCTAAAAGTAATAGTGAATCCAAAGACTCTATCTTTTATAAAAGTGATATAGGCAGTATCCATTCATCAGACATGGCAGATGTGCTTGCAGCAACTAATAAAAACCGCACCTATAAATATACGGCCATTGCTCTTATAATAATTGGTCTACTTTTAATAATTGTAAATCCTCTTTTTGCAATTTTGGCAGTTTTGGGGGTTATTTTGGCTATTTATAACAAAAATAATCAAACCATTAGCCTAGATTACGAATTAAGCGAGGATGCCAAAGAAGAACTTGAAGTAACCAATAATTTACTAGCAGGTATTATGGAATCAGATGCTGTGTGGCTGGTAAATGAGCTAGAAGAAGCTAGGGCTGGTGATGAAGAGCGAATGAGAATTATCGATCGCACACCAATTAATTTTTATAAGGGGACAGATGAAGCCATAGAGGCAAATGTAGATACCTACACCCTAGATGCAGGGAAGCTTAAGCTGATATTTTTACCAGATGCTATTTTTATCAAGCAAAATGGTAAGCTAGCTGCAGTAAGCTTTAAAGAAATAGATATAAATCTTGCAACAGCCTTATTTTTAGAAGATAGCAAAATTCCAAATGATGCTACAGTCCTAGGTAAAACCTATGCCCACACCAACAAGGATGGCAGTCCAGATAAAAGATATAAGGACAATCCCGAAATGACTTTAGTAGAATATGGAGTTCTTTCTATATTTAATCACCCTGGTCTAGAGCTTTTAATTGTATTTTCAGATACAGTTTTGGATGGAGAATAAATTTGAATTTATATTTGAAATCAGTAGCAGTAGGGATAAATTGATCAGACCGTCTACGAAGTAGGCACAAACTACAATTTCACTATTCTTTGTGTTAAATGGATTGGTTTCAATATATTAGAGTCTACTTTACTAAATAAGAAGCTAGGCTATTACAATAAAAATAAAAAGTAAAGCAAAATCAAGAAACAAAACTTAATTTCTATGTAGGAGATATTTTTCTTTCACCAATAAATATTTGAACTATTTATTTGAATACCTAAATTAATAAATTTAATTGATAAAAATCGAGTTTTTCTTTTTTTATCTAAAGAATAGAATAGTGTATAAGTTACTATCCCCATACTGGTAACAGGAAGGGGGTGTGTCCAGCATGAAGGATCTACTCATAGACCTACTCTATTCTTTGACAGTTTCTATCATGGCAGGTGTACTTAGTCCCTACATCTGCAAATGGTTAGATGGAAGCGATGATAAAGATAGTAACTAGCCTAATAAAAAAAGACTGGAGCGGCAACTCCAGTCTTTTTGTGTGTCCAACATAATTGAACTCTATTCTTTTAGTCACTCACATTATACTAACATTAATGTTATATTACAAGATAGATTGGTATCTTACAATGGTTATTTGATATAATTAAGCTAATACATAAGTTTAAAGCTATTAGATAATAGTTTTTTAAATAGTTCTAGAGCTAATAAAGATAATGCTAAAACAGAGCTTGTATAGAAAGTTAATTAATAACCTAAAATTCCTGAAGCTAAAGAAAAAATAAACCAATATAAGATGATAAACTGACAGAAGATCTTAAAAACGTGGATTAGATTTCAGTATTTATGCAAATAGTTATTCTCTTTTAATCGATTAAGTGTGTTAGATTAATAATTAAATATTATAAATCTAACAAACTGGGTAGATACTTTTATGTAGAACAATTTAATAGTTACTGGAATATAACGAAAGGAGAAAGTTTTGGAAAGAAAGAAAAATTTTAGTTTAAAACTTATGTCATTGCTCATGTCAATTGTATTCGTATTTGAATTCATTGTGTTAGCATTGCCTTCTACATCAAGAGCAGACTCTGAAGAATCAGTTATTAAAGAAAGTGGAGTTTCATATGAAGAGTCATCAAATTTACCACACGCAAATTTGTATAACGATCGTGTAATAAATAATAAAGATGGCGTACAGATGTATAGTCTAACCCGCCCTAATAGTATTGAAGATTATAAAAAATTAGGATATAGCAATTTTCAATATAGTGACTGGTCTGGTGATAAATATGTTTTAAGTACAAGAGCAAAAAGAGTAGGAAAAGCTATTGTAACTGGTGCGTTATCACGTATAATACCAAGCGCACAAGTAAGGGATTTAATGCAAGTATATTCAATAGCTAGCGCAACTATTCCTCAGGATGCAGATGTTTGGATAACAGTAAATGCAAGAAACATTATGGCCCATACTCCAAAACCAGACAGTTATGAAGTGCTTATAGGGGAAGAAAGTATAGTAAAATATTATTCAGATCCAGACCTAACTAAGTTAGAAAAAACAGTACACAGGACTAATTTTGTAGGTTAGTAATTAATCTTTGACCAGAGTTATAATTTTTACTATATAATTCTGGTCAAGGCTAATTTTATACTCTGTTTATCATTTCTTATTTTCTTTATAATCAAGATAAGATAAACCAAAAATAGGAAGTGCAAGCATCCACATAAAATATGGGTAATATTTATAAGAATCCGAAACTAAAAACTCAAATAATATATATATTACAAGAATAACCGAGTGAGTAATGAGAAGTTTTTTTCTATTATTATTCATTTTATCCTCCCTGACTTCTTTTTTTATTACTTTAGAATAAACAATTCAACATCATTATATTAATAATACCCGTTTGTTAAGAACAAGACTCAACTATTTCATACGATAGCATTATTTTAAAATTCGATCCTGTAATTGAACTTAAGGAAAAATCTTTACAAGGAGAATTAACCAAAGAAAATCTAATGGAAGTTACTCTGCATCAGAAAAACCAGAGGATTTTGAGATAATAAATTCTTAAGGTTAATTAATTTACACAATAAAATGAGACTTAGGAATAAATCGAAGACTCAAACTTTCTACAAAAAAGTTAGAAATTATATTCTTACCTTTTTTTAGTATTTAAATCGCGTGATTTCAATATATAAAAATTTAAATATAATAAAAAATAGGCAAATTATCCTATACAGGAATCAAAAATATAAATACAAGGAGATTTTGTTAAGGGTGCATAAAAATTTAGATTAAAAGAATCATCATTCTTATAATGATATGTACATAGCTTTTGACCGATATATTACTTAATTGAAGAAGGTTATTAACATGATAAAAAATCTAAATTAAGAAAATTTAGTATTATATGCTGAATGTAAAAATACATATATAGAAAATCAAATTGTTATATATCTAGTATTTTCAGATACTGTTTTGGATGGTAAATAATATTTTTTTTAAAACAATAGCCTAGCTATTGTTTTTTATTTTCAAAAAAACAATTTTTTCTGAAGCTACTTTCAAAGATAAAATTAAATAGTGTAAGGAAAACAGGAAAATGTTACCAAAAGGGTGCTATCTTGAAAGTAATTTCTAATTAGTGATTAAATATTGAAATATAATTCAGAACAGGATATAGTTTTCCTAAAGATGGAGGTTAGAATAATGGAAAACAAGAAAGTAGAAGCTATAAAGGGAAAGTTAATAGTTTCTTGCCAGGCCTTACCTGAGGAGCCTCTCCATTCTTCATTTATTATGGGAAGAATGGCAAGAGCTGCAAAAGTAGGTGGGGCAAGTGGTATCAGAGCAAATACTGCAGCAGATATAAAAGAAATACAAAAAGAAGTGGATTTACCTATTATAGGGATTGTCAAAAAAGATTATGATGATTCGAAAGTTTACATAACTCCAACTATGGAGGAAATCGATGAGCTAACAGCAACTGGAGTTGATATCATAGCCCTAGATGCTACAAGTGATTTAAGACCAAATAGCAAAACATTGGATGAATTTTTTAAAGAAATCAAAGAAAAATATCCAGATCAAATGCTAATGGCAGACTGCTCGACAGTAGAAGAAGCACTCTATGCAGATGAATTAGGTTTTGATTTTATAGGAACAACCCTAGTTGGCTATACTGACCAATCAAAGGGAGATAAGATTGAGGCTAATGACTTTGAAATTTTAAGAAAAATAATTGAAAAGGCAAATGGCAAAGTCATAGCTGAAGGTAATATAAATACTCCAGAAAAGGCAAAAAGAGTAATAGAGCTTGGTGCTTACAGTGTGGTTGTAGGATCAATAATAACTAGACCCCAAGTGATTACAAAAAACTTTGTTGAAAAACTTGCAGAAAACTAAAAAAATAAAAATTTTAATAAGGAGGAAAACGTAATTATGAGAAATTTAGAAAAATACAAAGGTGTTATCCCAGCATTTTATGCTTGCTATGATGATGAAGGAAATATCAGCCCAGAAAGGGTAAGAGATTTAACCAAATACTTTATTAAAAAAGGTGTGAAGGGTGTTTATGTAAATGGATCTTCTGGAGAATGTATCTACCAAAGTGTTGAAGATAAAAAAATCGTTTTAGAAAATGTAATGGAAGAGGCAAAAGGAAAATTAACAGTAATTGCCCATGTTGCTTGTAACAACACAAAAGATTCTATGGAACTTGCAGCTCACGCAGAAAGCCTAGGAGTAGATGCTATCGCAGCTATCCCACCAATTTATTTTAGACTACCAGAATATGCTATCGCAGAGTATTGGAATGATATTTCATCAGCAGCTCCAAATACAGATTTTGTTATCTACAATATCCCACAACTTGCAGGAGTTGCCCTAACACCAAGCTTATTTGCCGAAATGAGAAAAAATCCAAATGTAATCGGTGTAAAAAACTCATCAATGCCAGTCCAAGACATTCAAATCTTTAAACAAGATGCGGGAGAAGATTATATTATCTTCAACGGTCCAGATGAACAATTTATTTCAGGAAGATTAATCGGTGCCGAAGCAGGTATAGGTGGAACTTATGGAGCTATGCCAGAATTATTCTTAAAAATGAATGAATATTTTGAAAATAGCGATTTAGACCAAGCTCGCAGTATCCAATATGACATAAATTCAATAATTTATAAAATGGTTTCAGGTCATGGCAATATGTATGCAGTTATAAAAGCTATTTTAAGAGAAAACGAAGATCTAGATATAGGATCTGTTAGAAAACCACTAGCTGAATTAAATGATGAAGATGAAAAAATTGTAAAAGAAGCTGCTAAGATGATAAGAGATGCAAAAGAAAAATATCTTGGCTAAGTAGGAGAAAAGTATGCAGGGTTTTACAACAATTGACTTAATAATACTGATAGTTTATCTTGGTGCAGTACTTTTTGCAGGACTTCATTTCTCAAAAAAAGAAATGACAGGTAAGGAATATTTTAGAGGTGATGGATCTATCCCTTGGTGGGTAACATCTGTTTCTATCTTTGCAACCTTACTTAGCCCTATTTCCTTTTTGTCCCTTGCTGGAAACTCCTACGCAGGAACATGGATAATGTGGTTTGCCCAACTGGGTATGCTAATTGCTATACCATTTACCATAAAATTCTTTTTGCCAATTTATGCAAAATTAGATATAGATACAGCATACCAATATCTAGAAATAAGATATAAATCTAAGGGCCTTAGAGTCCTTGGGGCAATTATGTTTATCATCTATCAAATTGGTAGGATGTCTATCATTATGTATCTACCATGCATGGTTTTATCTAGCCTTATGGGCATAAATGTAGATATTCTTATAATTATCATGGGAGTAATAGCAATTATTTATTCCTACTCAGGTGGTCTTAAATCTGTTTTGTGGACTGACTTTATCCAAGGATCAGTTTTACTAATTGGTGTTATTTTTGGTCTAATCTACCTTATCAGTAATATAAATGGTGGAATGGGTGCTATTAACCAAGAATTATTTGCTAACCACAAATTTTTAGCAGCAGACCAACCAATTTTTGATGCAAATATCCTAAGAGATAGTGTCTTTTTACTAATTGTAGGAGCTGGTATAAATACAATAGGTTCTTATGTATCAAGCCAAGATATAGTACAAAGATTTACAACAACAAATGATCCTAAACAACTTAGAAAAATGATGATTGGTAATGGTTGCCTATCAATATTTATAGCTACTGTGTTTTACCTAATAGGTACAGGACTATATGTATTCTACCAAGTCCAAGGTAATCCACTACCACCAAATGCCCAACAAGACCAAATTTTTGCATCATGGATAGCCTATGAGCTACCAGTTGGGGTTACAGGTTTACTACTTGCAGCAATTTATGCAGCAGCCCAATCAACCCTATCCACAGGACTTAACTCAGTTGCATCAAGCTGGGCTTTAGATATCCAATCAACTTTAAATAAAAAAGACATGACCTTTGAAAAACAAACTAAAATTGGCCAAAGAGTTTCTTTAGTAGTAGGTATTTTTGCAATAATTGTTTCAATATTATTAGCCCACGGTGGAGTAAAATCAGCCTACGAATGGTTTAACGGCTTTATGGGATTAGTTTTAGGAATCCTAGTTGGAATCTTTATCCTAGGTGCCTTTACAAAAGTTGCCAATAAATTTGGAGCAAGCCTTGCCTTTGCGGTAGCTGCCCTTGTAATGGTTTATATAAAATATTTTGTAGATCCAGCCAAAGTATCATTCTGGTCATACTCAATTATTTCTATAGCAGTGTCATTAGTAGTTGGAGTAATTGGATCTATAATTTATAATAAGGTTAAGGGTATAAAAGATATACCACCAGTAAACTCAACAATTTATAATCAACAATAGGAGAAAATTATGATATTTGGAAATATTACAAATCTAGAAGAATATGCTTACTTAGAAGATAAAATCAAAGCGTGCTTTGACTATTACGAAGAAAATGATATGGAAAACATGGAAGCAGGTATCCACAAAATCGATGGCGATGAATTTTTTGTAAACATAGTAGAATATGATACAACAACACCAGAAAATAGATTTTGGGAAGCTCACAAAGAATACCTAGACCTTCACCTCATGCTTTTAGGTGAAGAAAGAATTGACTTAAACTTTTTAAAAGACATGGACCTAGGTGACTATGATAAAGAAAAAGACTTTCAAGCAGCAGAAGGTGAGAGAAATTCATCAGTAGATTTAAAAATAGGAGACTTTTTAGTTTGCTATCCAAATGATGTTCATATGACAGCCTTACAAATAGATGATCCAGTATATACTAAAAAAGCAATATTTAAAATCAAAATTTAATTAAAAAGGGCATAAGGCAAGAAGTCTTATGCCTTTTTAAAACTAAAACTTAGGAGTGATTATGAAACAATATATCAGTATAGATATAGGCGGGACCTTTATAAAATATGGTCTGATAAATAAAAATGGAGAGATTTTAGAAAAACACGAGCTTGCCACAGAAGCTAGTAAGGGTGGTGAGCAAATCTTAGAAAAAACCTTAAAAATTGTGGGAGACTATAAGGAAAATCATCAAGTAGAAGGAGTTGCCATATCTACTGCAGGTATGGTTGATACAAAAAATGGCTCTATCCGCTATGCCTCAGAACTTATCCCAGGTTATACAGGAATAAATTTTAAAGACCCTATCAAAGAAAGATTTAATCTAGCTTGTACTGTAGAAAATGATGTAAATTGCGCTGGTCTTGCAGAATATAAATCAGGAGCTGGAAAAAATAGTGAGATCGCCCTTATCCTTACCATAGGAACAGGAATAGGAGGTTGTGCTATAATAAATGGAGAAGTTTACCATGGAGTTTCTGGATCTGCTATGGAAATTGGATATATGAATATGCAAAATAGCACCTTTGAGACCCTAGCCTCTGCAAAAGCCTTAGTAGAAAAAGTTGCTGATTTAAAAGGTGAGAATGTAGAAGATTGGAATGGTAAGAAAATATTTGACCTAGCTAAAGGTGGAGATGAGATGTGCATAAAAGCCATTGATGAAATGTGCGACGTGCTAGCAAGAGGCATAGCAAATATAGTCTATGTCTTAAACCCAGATACAGTTATCCTAGGCGGTGGAATTATGGCTCAAGAAGAATATTTGTATGAAAAAATAGATAACAATCTAGAAAAATATTTACAAAAACCACTTTATGATGCAATAAGTCTAAAATTTGCTAGTAATCAAAATGCAGCAGGCATGCTAGGAGCCTTTTATAATTTTAAAAACCAAGAAGCCAAAAATTAAGGGAATTTTATGGCTTATTATGTAAAATCAGTAATTGAAACCATAGAATCTAACTACGAAAATTTCACGCCTACTGAAAAAAATATTGCGGACTTTTTTATCCATAATGACCAAAAAAGAGATTTTTCTGGTAAAAAACTTGCAGAAGAACTTTTTGTATCAGAAGCTTCCCTGTCTCGTTTTGCCCAAAAGTGTGGTTTTAGAGGGTATAGAGAATTCATTTACGAATACAAGCAAAAATTTGTGGAAAAGCAAGATGAAATTACTAATAATGTCAGCCAAGTTTTAGAAACTTATCAAGAACTTTTAAACAAAACCTATTCACTTATAGATGAAAACCAGCTGAAAAGAGTTATAGATTATTTAAACAAAGCCCAAAAAGTTTTTGTATGTGGAAAGGGATCATCGGGTCTTGCAGCCAATGAAATGGAAACAAGGTTTATGAGAATAGGGGTAAATATAGATTCCATAACTGATGCTGATCAAATGAAAATGCGAGCCGTTTTTCATAATGAAGAAAGCCTAGTCATAGGCCTAAGTATTAGCGGAGAAACCAAGGAAGTCCTATACTTTTTAAAAGAAGCCCACAATAAAAATGCAAAAACAGTTTTAATAACCTCTCAAAATAGAGATGAGCTAAGGTCTTATTGCGATGAAATAATCCTAGTCCCATCCCTCAAACATTTAAACTACGGCAATGTCATAAGTCCCCAATTTCCCTTATCGGTAATGGTAGATTTACTTTATTCATTTTTTGTGGATGAGGATAAAAATCTTAAGGAAAAGATGCATGATGATACCCTAAGGGCCCTCGGCAATGGGCACTAAAAGAGAAATAAAAAATCATTCCAAATTGTGGAATGATTTTTTAAATTAGATATTATATTTTTGGTAGGTTATTTTTTGCCTAAAATCGTTGGGATTTATAGCATAGATTTTTTTAAAATTCCTATAAAAAGTTTTTGTTGTATTAAAACCTACTTTGTAGGCTATGACAGAGATTAAGTCATCTGTTTGCAGCAAGAGTTTGGCTGCATTTATCACTCTGACATAGTTGATATAATCATCAAAACTCCTGCCTACATAAAATTTTAAAGACTTATTTAATTGGTTTTGACTTATAGCAAATTGTTGGCAAATATCGTCTATTTTTAAATCTTGATAGTAGTTATTTATTAGATTATCAACTATATTTTCCATTTTTTCATAGCCAACCACCGAGTCATATGTATCTATGGTATGGTAGGAATTTTTGTAATCCTTAGAATTAAGACCTGTTTTTGCCTTAAAAAATTTAGAAAGGTGGGAGGCATCTTTAAAGCCTAGGATAACAGAAAGTTCTTGCAAACTTTTTTCAGAAAAGTTGAGGTAGCCCATAAGTTTAGTAAGTTTCATAAGTGAGGTAAGGTCGGTAAAGGATAGGCCAGTTTCTTCTTTGATGTACTTTGAAATATTTGAGTCTGAAATATAAAAGGTGGTTGCTAGGCTTTTTAAAGTAATTTTTTCATCCAAATGGGCCCAGATGTAGTGAAATATTTCTATTTTATTATTGTTTTGGAGTTTTTTTTTACCCTTGTCAGTTAGTTTTTCAAATAAAATAGCAAGTTCCATAAGTTTTATATAAATCATTTGATTGGCATAGGCCTTGCCATTATTAAAGGAGCGAAACTCATCTTTTAGGATTTGGATGATATTTTCTACCATTTTTCTTTCATCATCATTTAAAATAACATAGGTATTTTCAGATATAGCAGTAGTGATTTGAGCAGTAGATCCAAATACTTCGTTAGTTTTTTTAAGTATGATATTTATAAGCTCAATATCTACTACCACAATATCTAGGTCTATTGGTTCTATAATTTGTATAATTTGTGTGTAGTACCATGGCAATATCCCTACAAGCATTCCTTCTTTTAGGGTATAGTTTTCCCCTTGGATATTAAAAATAGCCTTGCCACTTTTTATATACCAAAATCTGGCATTGGTATGAAGCAAAGGATCTGTTTCTTTGCTGCAAATCTCACTTCCTATATCTATTAGAACTGATTGGCTAAAGTCAGTTTGAAAATATGTTGACTCATCTTGGATATTGGTATGATCTTTGATATTAATCCCTCCCTTTTACCTCTTATCGCTCTAATTATAACATAATTTGGCCCATTAAAGTACAAAAAATTTTAAAAAAATAAATCCTTTAAGGCTATGAAAACATTTGCATTAATTTTACAATAATTTTTAACTTAGATGTCCCTCAGTTGATTACGATTATGATATACTTTTATCAAGATGATGGTTTGTAAATATTTATAAGTCATATCGAACTTATAAAAAAGGAGAAAATTATGTTAGATACATTATCACGCTTTACTGATTGGTTGTGGAGCTGGCCTTTATTAGTCCTATTAATGGGCGGCGGTTTGCTTATATCTATCAGAACAGGATTTTTCCAATTGCGCCATTTTGGATACATAATGGGCCAAACTTTTGGAAAAATGTTTTCCAAAGAAAATCAAGGTGACGGTACAGTTTCCGCTTTCCAAGCTATGACAACCGCACTGGCTTCATCAATTGGAGCTGCAAATATCGTAGTAGCACCAACAATTATTTTTATAGCAGGTCCTGGTGCAATCTTTTGGATGTGGATAGCAGCAATCATCGGTCAGGCAACAAAGTTCTCAGAAGTTGCTCTTTCTATCAAATACAGAGAGCTAAACTCTGAAGGAGAGTACGTTGGTGGATGTTCATACATGCTTAAAAATGGTCTAAAAGGCAATCTTGGTAAAGTACTAGGTTCCCTTGCAGCATTTTTCTTTATGATAGAAATCCTTCCATCAATTACCCTTCAAACACTATCAGCGGTTAACCCAATCCAAAGTGTATTTAAACCACTTGCAGTAGATGAACTTACAGCTAAAAGAATTGCTATTATTGGTATTTTTATTTTAGTTTCTATAGTTGTATTTGGTGGAGTAAAACAAATTGGTAAGGTAACAGAAAAACTAGTTCCAATCATGGCAGCTTTTTATATTATCTGTGGATTACTTATAATAATCATGCACATAGGTGATGTTCCAGCAGCTTTTGGTTATATATTTAAAGGAGCATTTAATCCTAAAGCAGCTATGGGTGGTGTAGCAGGTGTAACAATTTCAAAAGTAATATCCCAAGGGGTAGCTCGTGGAGTATACTCAAACGAGGCTGGTATGGGTTCTGCAGGTTATGGACACGCTGCAGCTACAACAGACCACCCAGCTAGACAAGGTCTATGGGGAGTTTTTGAAGTATTTGCAGACACTATTATAGTTTGTACAATTTCTTCTCTAGTAGTAATCCTTACAGGAGTATGGCAACCAGGTATGAGTGAAGCTGACATGGCAGCAGTAAGATCAATAGCTGTAGAAAGATCATTTAACACCTTATTTGGTCAATGGGGTTCAATAATCATCTCAATTTGCTTATTCCTGTTCGTATTATCAACAATCATAGTAATCGTATTTTACTGTGAAAAACAAGCTGAGTACCTATTTGGTACAAAAGTTGGTAAAGTTATGAGAATAGTTGCATCCCTTATGATACTTGCTGCATTATTTGTATCATTTGACAATGCAGGAGTATTCCTTGACTTTACATTAGGACTTGTAGTAATACCAAACTTGATTGGTCTTATAATGATGAGTGGTGAAGTTAAAGAAATAGCTGATGACTTCTTTAAATCAGATAAGTACTACAGACTAGATACTGGAAAAGTAAAAGCACCAGCTAGACCTACAGATGAAACTGTAAGAAAATCAACTACAACAACTAACGCAACAGAAGTTCGCGAAGGTGAAACCTTAACATTTGAATCAGATGATGATTCTGTTGAAAGATAAAAAAATATTTACAAACCATTATTAAATTTCAGGAGGATACATGAAATCAATAGTAGTAGCACTAGGTGGTAACGCCCTAGGAAATAGCCCAAAAGAACAACTTGAAGCTGTAAAAGGCTCATCAAAATCATTAGCAGATATCGTAGAAACATATGATAAAGTTGCAGTAGTTCATGGAAATGGACCACAAGTAGGAGTAATAAACCTAGCTTTATCCCTTGCAGCTAAAGAAGACTCAACAATCCCAGAATTTCCATTAGTTGAATGTGTGGCAATGAGCCAAGGATATATAGGATATCACTTACAACAAGCTATCGAAAATGAATTAGCATCTCGTAATATAGATAAAAAAGTAGCAACAGTAGTAACACAAGTTGAAGTAGATCCAAAGGACCCAGCATTTGAAAATCCAACAAAACCAATCGGAAACTTCTACACAGAAGAAGAAGCAAACGAGATAACAAAAAAAGATGGATACACATTTAAAGAAGATGCAGGTCGTGGATTTAGAAGAGTAGTTCCAAGTCCAAAACCACAAAGAATCGTTGAGCTAGACACAGTTAAAAACCATCTAGACAACGATGGTGTAGTAGTTACAGGTGGTGGTGGCGGTATCCCAGTTCTAAATGAAAATGGCGAACTAAAAGGGGTAGATGCAGTAATCGATAAAGACTTTGTAGCAAGCAGAATCTCATCAGACATCGGTGCAGATACACTATTAATACTAACAGCAGTAGATTCAGTATATATAAACTTTGGCAAAGAAAACCAAGAAGAACTTCGTGAAATCACAGTAAATGAAATCAAAAAACACATCGAAGACAACCAATTCCACGCTGGATCCATGCTACCAAAAGTAGAAGCATGCATTAAATTTATCGAAGAAAATCCAGAAGGAACAGCAATCATTACATCTCTAGAAAAAGCAGCATACGCTCTATCAGGAGAAGTAGGAACAAAAATCATAAACGGCTAAGTCACCCTTGATTAAAATCAAAACATGTGGGTAACAAAATAATGTAACGTAGCTTATAAGATGCTTTAAAAGGCATTTTGTAATATATATTTGGTAATATTTTAGTAACATAAAAGGAGATATAAAATGGGAGTTAACTTAAGAGGAAGAAACCTAATGGCAATCAAAGACTTCACAGAAGATGAAGTACTTTACCTAATCCAACTATCAGAACAATTTAAAAGATTAAAACTTGCAGGTACACCACACAAATACCTAGAAGGTAAAAATATAGCACTATTATTTGAAAAAACATCAACAAGAACAAGATGTTCATTCGAAGTAGCAGGATATGACCTAGGAATGGGAGTAACATACCTAGATCCAGGTTCAAGCCAAATGGGTAAAAAAGAATCAATCGCAGATACAGCAAAAGTATTAGGTAGATTCTACGATGGTATCGAATACAGAGGATTTGACCAAGACCTAGTAGAAGAACTTGGAGCAAATGCCGGAGTACCAGTATGGAATGGTCTTACAGATAAATGGCACCCAACACAAATGATTGCAGATATGCTTACAATCAAAGAAAACTTTGGTAAACTAAGAGGCATCAACTTTGTATACATGGGCGACTGCAGAAACAACATGGGTAACTCACTAGCAGTAACATGTGCAAAACTAGGTGTAAACTTCACAGGATGCGGTCCAAAAGACCTATGGCCAGAAGAAGATGTACAACAATTAGCACGTGAATTTGCAGAAGTACACGGATCAAAAGTAAACTTTACAGAAGATGTAAAAGAAGCAACAACAGATGCTGACGTAATCTACACAGACATCTGGGTATCAATGGGAGAACCAGAAGAAGTTTGGGAACAAAGAATCGAACAACTTCACCCATACCAAGTAAACAAAGAAGTAATGAACAATGCAAAAGATACAGCAATCTTCATGCACTGCCTACCATCATTCCACGACCTAAACACAACAGTAGGTAAAGAAGTTAACGAAAAATTCGGAAACAAATACGACCTAAACGGCCAAGAAGTAACAGAAGAAGTATTCTTATCACACCAATCAAAAGTATTTGACGAAGCAGAAAACAGAATGCATACAATCAAAGCAATCATGTATGCTACACTTAAATAATTAAGATAAAAAAATAAAGTGACCTCCAAAGGCAATAGACCTTGGGGGTCTTTTTTTTGTTAACTAATATTTATAAAACTTTACACTTGTTTTACATATAATTTACACCATTGATATAAACTTAAATTAAAAAGTATAAAGGGGATTTTATGAAAAAATTACTAGCAGTAGTACTTGCAACAAGCTTAGTCCTTGGAGCAAATGAAAGTTTTGCAAGCCAAGATTTAGCAACAGAAAATAACGTTGAACTTGGGCAAACAACACAAATCTTAGAAGAATCAAGCACAGATTTAGAAAATGTAAATTTATTAGCAGCAAACAATGAAAACACAAGTCAAAATGATTTTGATATTGTCATCAACGAAATAATGACAAAAGCTCCTGATAAGGGAAAAGATTATGTAGAATTGTTAAATAAAGGAAATGGTCCAGTAGATTTAACAGGTTGGTATATTTTCGATAGCGAAGATAGGGCGGATAAAGTAATAAAACTTGATAGAATAATATTAAATCCAGGAGAAGTTTTTGTATTAGAAGAAGATACTCTCTTTGATTTTGGTCTTGGAAAAAATGATACTGTAAGATTATTCAATAAAAATGATCAGTTAATCGGAAGCTACCAATGGGAAGGCGGACACCCAAATGAAGTTTTTGCAAGAAATCCTGAGACAGGTCAAATGCAAGAAGCAAAAGCTTCAAAGGGACAAATAAACCCAATACCAGCAAAAGAAGAAGAGCAAACTCCACCAGCTGAGGATACTAACACAGTAGAATCAGCATTTAAGGGCAAAGTAGTAGTAAATGAAGTAGAATCAAAAGATCCTAGTGGTGGCAATGATTATGCAGAAATTTATAATAATACAGACCAAGCAATAGATATATCTGGTTGGTACATCCTAGACAATGACCCAAAACACAAAAAAGATTCTAAATATACAGTAAAAGAAGGAACAAGCATTCCAGCCAAAGGATTTTTCGTATTCGAAGAAAATGTAGACTTTGACTTTGGCCTAGGTGATAATGATGAAGTAAATCTTTACGATAAAGAAGATAAGTTGGTAGATAAGTTTTCATGGCAAGGCCATGCAAATGGTACATACGGTAGAATCCCAGATGGTACAGGCGAAATTGTAGATGGTAAAGCTTCAAAAGGCAGAGCCAACACTACAGAAGAAAATGTAGAAAAAGAAATAGATGTAGAAACTTTAAATTGGCCAGGAATTGATGAAGTAAAAGTGTTAGACGAAACATCAATATTTGACCTAAAAGACCTATCAGGCCTAGACAACCACGATGGTTGGATATATGGAGTAAATAACAAAGAAGGTAGATTTATCATCTTCAAAGTAGAAAATGACCAAGTGATATTTGCACCAGGATTTGATGGCAAAGGAAAATCCGTAAAATTTATAAAAGATGCCAATAATCCAAAAGCAGCAGGTCCAGACTCAGAAGGCATCACAGTAGATAATAAAGGAAGAGTTTACCTAGCAGTAGAACGCGACAACGGCGATAAAAATGTAAACAAAAACATGATACTTCAAGTAGCAGATCCATTTAAAGATGCAAAAGAAATGGTAGCAGACAGAGAATGGAACATCACAGAATTATTGCCAGATGTAGGAGCAAACCTAGGCATAGAAACCATTGAGTGGGTAAGCTTTGATAATCTAAACGGATTATTATATGACCAAAAAAACAACAAAGCCCTAGACAAAAACGACTATCCAAAGGCCTACGCAGACGGAATATTCTTTGTAGGTATGGAAGCAAATGGCCATGTATACGCCCTAGTACTTGAAGAAAATGGAAAAGCAGAAGTCATATCAGAAATCCAAACAGGACTAGGTGGAGTAATGAGCATGGACTTTGATACAGAAAACAACGTGCTTTGGGCAAACGCAGACAATGACTACAACAATATCCACAATATAATCCAATTTAATGGAAGCAAAGATCCAAAAATTGTCCACGTAACAGCACCAAAAGATATGAATATCGACCTAAACAACGAAGGATTTATGATAGATCCAAAAGCATCAGCAGATGGACTAAGATCAACCTACTGGTTTATGGACGGAGAAAACACCAAAGCCTTTAGAAAAAGCGCCATAAAAGCAGATTACATGAAAGACCTAGGGCTTACAAAAATCCCAGGCAAAGAAAGCCCAAAAAAAGACCAAGGCAAAAAGCCAATCATAGACAATATAACAATAGTAATCCCACCAACACTAAAAATAGAAGATAAAAAAGAAATCGAAATCCACTACAACAAAGAATTGCCACAAATAAAACAAAGCAAAAACGAACCATACGCAGAAAAAATCACAGACGAGATAATCTATGTATCAAATGGCTACAAATCAATAAAAGAAGGCTATTACTACAAAAAAGACCTACTAGCAAAATACAACAAACTAAAAGCATCAGTAGAAAAAAACCGCACAACAGCAAGAGCAATCCAAATCCTAAAAGATATTGCACCAAATATAGCAGAAAAAAACAAAGAAACAATAGCAAAACTTCTAGAAACATCACAAAAACTGCAAGAAAAAAGCCAAAAAGCCTTAGAAGAGATGGATATAATCTTAGCTGAAAAATAAGTGATAGAAAAAGGACAAAGAAAACCTCGGGAAGAATCCTGGGGTTTTTCTATATATAAGTAGAAGCTCTGTTTTAAGGAGAATTGTTTTTTACAAATACTCTGGCCTTCGGTAGCTACTTTAGTTATAATGATTATAAAGAAAATATTTAAAATATTATTTATAGAATCATATTATAAATTAGGAGGAGCCTTATGTCAGAAAAAGTAAGTGGAGCTAATCTCGGCTTTGAAAAAGAAATATTTGCAGCGGCTGACAAGCTACGCGGTAATATAGATGCGGCAGAGTACAAAAATGTTGTACTAGGGCTAATATTTTTAAAATATATATCTGATTCTTTTGAAGAAAGATACAAAAAACTTGTAGAAGAGGGCGATGGTTTTGAAGAAGACCGCGAAGAATACGTAGCAGAAAACATATTTTTCGTACCTAAAGAAGCCCGCTGGGATTACGTAGCTATTAAAGCAATGACACCAGAAATAGGACAAGTAATAGACAAGGCTATGGTATCTATAGAAGAAGAAAACGACAGGCTAAAAGGCATCCTTCCAAAAAACTACGCCAGACCAGAACTAGATAAGAGACGTCTGGGAGAAGTTGTAGATTTATTTAACAACCTAAAGCTAAAAGAACATGGAAATTCCAAAGATATCCTAGGCCGTACATATGAATATGCCCTAGCTCAATTTGCCTCCCAAGAAGGTAAAAATGCAGGAGAATTCTATACACCATCAAGCATTGTAAGAACTTTAGTAGAAATCTTAGAACCATATGTAGGTAGAGTCTATGATCCTTGCTGTGGGGCAGGTGGCATGTTTGTCCAATCAGCAAACTTTGTAGAACGCCACCAAGGCAGGGTCAACCAACTTTCAATCTATGGCCAAGAATCAAATGCCAATACTTGGAAGCTAGCTCAAATGAACCTTGCTATTCACGGATTAGAAGGTGACCTAGGAAAGGGCGCAGCAGATACATTTTTCGAAGACCAACACCAAAGCATGCGTGCAGACTATATCCTAGCCAATCCTCCTTTTAATATGAAAGAATGGGGAGGAGATAAATTAGTAGAGGATGTTAGATGGAAATACGGTCTCCCAGAAGGAAATGCCAATTTTGCATGGATGCAACATATGATCTACCACCTAGCACCAAAAGGGAAACTTGGCCTAGTCCTTGCCAATGGATCCCTATCAGCAATCGGAAAAGATGGAGAAATTAGAGCAAATATTATAAAAGATGACCTAGTAGAAGCCATCATAGCCATGCCGAATAAACTTTTCTACTCAACAGGTATATCAGTTTCTCTATGGATAATCAACAAAGACAAAAAACAAAAAAGTAAAACCCTATTTTTAGATTGTAGAAATATGGGCCACATGGTAGACAGGGCCCACAGAGACCTATCAGTAGAATATATAGCAAATATATCTGAAACTTATAAGAATTTTACAAATGGTAAAGATATAGATCAAGCTGGATTTGCCCATGCAGCTGATATAGATGAGATAGAAGAAAACGGATTTGTCCTAACCCCTGGTAGGTATGTAGGACTAGAAGAAGTAGAGGATGATGGCGAGCCCTTTGAAGAAAAAATGGAAAGGCTGACCAATGAATTAGGCTTGCTTTTTGCCGAATCTAATAAGCTAGAAGAAGAGATAAGAGCACAGATTGGGGAGCTCGGTTATGGAGTTTAAGACCTTAAAATTAGAAGATATTGTGAAAATCAATAAATCATCTTATAAGAAGGAATGGAATTGGAATAAGGCATATTACCTAGATACTGGAAATCTAACAAAAAATACTATAAATGACATAGTTGAGTTTGATTTAAAAGTAGAAAAATTGCCTTCTAGAGCGAAGAGAATCACTCAAAAAAACAGTATTCTTTACTCAACTGTAAGACCAAATCAAGAACATTATGGATTTATAGAAGATGATTTTAAAAATTTATTAGTTTCAACAGGCTTTGCTGTTATAGATACAAATACTTCTAAAGCTGTTTCTAAATATATTTATTATTACTTAACACAGCCAAATATTACTGACTACTTGCAAAAAATTGCTGAGGATTCAGTATCAACTTATCCAGCTATTAAGCCATCTGATTTGAAAGAGTTGTCAATAAAATTGCCTAGAATAGAAATACAGCTAATAGTATCATCAATTTTATCAAATTTAGATAAAAAAATAGAAACAAATAATAAAATCATAGAAAACCTAGAAACCCAAGCTCAAGCTATTTTCAAATCATGGTTTGTAGATTTTGAACCATTTCAAGATGGGAACTTTGTAGAAAGTGAATTAGGATTGATTCCTAATGGTTGGAATATATCTAATCTTGGAAGAAAGTTTAATATAGAATATGGAAAAAACTTGCCGACCAAAAACTTAAAAAATTATGGGTATCCGGTATTTGGTGGTAATGGTGAGATTGGGTTTTACAGTGAATATTTATATGAGAAACCAAGGATTATAGTTTCTTGTAGGGGAGCAGCTTCAGGAAAGGTTGGATTTTCAAAACCATATTCATTTGTTACTAATAACTCACTAGTATTTAATGAGATAGATGAAAACTACTTTTATTATTTTGGTGAATTATTCGATTTTATAAATTTTGAAAACTACGTCACAGGTTCTGCTCAACCTCAACTAACAATAAAAAACGTTAAAGATATTAAAATCATAGTTCCAACAATAGAGGTTATTGATAGATACAACAGGATTATGAAACCATTTATTCAATATAAATATTTCCTATCAGAACAAAACCAAACCCTAGCCCAAACCCGAGACACCCTCCTACCAAAGCTAATGAGTGGGGAGATTGATGTTTCTAATATAAAGATTGATGATGAGGATATAGATTATGAGTGAGATATATCTAGAAGATGGATTTGAAAAAGTATTTATAGAACATATCGAGGACCTAGGATACACATATATTCCCCACCAAGAAATACTAAGGGATAGTATGAAGGCAGTGCTTGCTAGTGATATTTTAGCTGATGGTCTAGTAGATATTAATCCAGATATCTCTATGGAGGTTATAGACCAAGCTATCTATAAAATAAAAAATATAGATGCAGGTCTTTTGGTAAATCGTAACGAGGTCTTTTTTGACTACCTACAAAATGGGATAGAAATCTCTTATTATGAAGATGATGAGCAAAAAACTTCTACTGTTTACCTTATAGACTATGAAAATATAGAAAATAACTCTTTTGTAGTGACTAATCAACTTACTATCATTGGCAAGGATACCAAAAGACCTGATATTATTTTATATATCAATGGTCTGCCTTTGGTTGTTATAGAGCTTAAATCTATGACTTCTATTAACTCTGATATAGATAGTGCCTTTAGGCAAATACAAAATTACCAATATGACATAGAAAATCTATTTGTCTATAATGCCTTTAATATTATCTCTGATTTTACTACTACAAAAATTGGGACTATTACCGCGGGCAAGGCCTGGTATAAGGAGTGGAAGTCTATCGATGGGTCCTATGAATCTACCCAGTATGCAGATTATAAGACTTTGCTTTCTGGTGTTCTTAGCAAGGATAGGTTTTTAGATATTATAAAAAACTTTATTTTCTTTGAACATAAGGATGATGGTACAAATAAGATACTAGCTCAGTACCACCAATATTTTGCAGTTCACAAGGCTGTTAACTCCACAATCGATGCTATCAGATCAGGTGATGGCAGGGGTGGAGTTTTTTGGCATACCCAAGGATCGGGTAAATCATTATCCATGGTTTTTTATACTGGATGTATGATGCGTACTTTAAGCAAGCCAACTTTTGTAATACTTACTGACAGAAATGACCTAGATGACCAACTATATGGTCAATTTGCTAGAGCAGCTAAATTTTTAAGGCAAGAGCCTATTCAAGCAAGCTCACGTGAGAACTTGCATGAGCTTTTGGACAACAGGACTAGCAATGGAATATTTTTCTCAACTATGCAAAAATTTGCAGAATCTGAAGAAGCCTTGACCCTGCGTGATGATGTGATTGTCATAGCTGATGAGGCCCACAGGTCCCAATACGGTATGCGAGAAAAAATGACCAAAGACGGGAAAATCCAATCCGGTATGGCAAGATTGGTTAGAAAATCTCTACCAAATGCTACTTATATTGGTTTTACTGGTACACCTTTAAGCGAGAACGATAAGGACACCCAAGAAATATTTGGCCGATATATCGACGTATATGATATGGCTCAGGCTGTTGAGGATGGAGCTACCAAACCGGTTTACTATGAAAACAGGGTAATCAATCTAGGCCTTAACCAAAATATCCTAAGTCAAATTGATAATAAGTACGATGAGCTTAGCGACCATGCCAGCGAAATGGATATAGAAGCTAGCAAAAGAGAATTATCCCGCCTTGAACAAATCATAGGATCAGATGAAGCCATAGATACTTTGGTAAATGATATAATTAGCCACTATGAAGAAACTAGGGAAAAATTATTGACTGGCAAGGCTATGATAGTTGCTTATAATAGGCAAATAGCAGTTAAAATTTATAATAAAATCCTAGAAGTCCGCCCAAATTGGAATGAAAAAGTAAAGGTAGTAGTAACTGCAAACAACAATGACCCTATAGAATGGAAAGAAATTATAGGGAATAACTCTGATAAAGAAGAGTTAGCAAAAAGATTTAAAGATGACAATGATTCCTTTAAGATAGTTATAGTTGTAGATATGTGGCTGACAGGATTTGATGTGCCTTCCCTTTCTACCATGTATGTCTATAAACCAATGAAAGGCCACAATCTCATGCAGGCTATAGCCAGAGTTAACCGTGTTTTTGCGGATAAAGAAGGAGGGCTCGTAGTAGATTATATTGGTATAGCAAGTGCTCTAAAAGAAGCTATGAGCAATTATACTAAGGCAGACCAAAAACAAATAGAAAATGCAAATATTAGGGATTCGGCATATCCTATGTTTAGGGAAAAACTTGAAGTATGTAGAGATGTATTTTTCTGTAATTTTAATTATTCAATGATATTTTCTGAAAAAATTAAACCTAATCAATTAGCAAACCTCATAACCGAAGGGCTAAATCATGTGTTGACTTTTTCTGAAGAAAAACAAAATTCTTTTAAAAGAGAATCCTACGCATTAAAACAGGCCCATACCTTATGTTCTTCTATAACAAACGAAAAAGAACAAAGAGAAGCTGCATATTTTGAAGCTATACGCACAAGTTTAAATAGGATTACAGGTCATGGTAAATTAAATAAAAATGAAATCAATGAACAAATAAGTAAACTTCTAGAGCAATCCATTCACAGTGAAGGGGTTATCAATCTTTTTCAAGATTTTGACAAAGGATTTAGCCTATTTGACCCACTATTTTTAGAAAAAATTTCTCAAATGGAGCAAAAAAATCTAAGTATAGAACTCTTAAATAAGCTTATAGAAGATGAAATAAGAACTATATCCAGAGGTGATATAGTAAAGGGTGAGGAGTTTTCCGAAAGACTAAAACGCATTATGAAATCCTACAGAGAAAGCATGGTAGATAATGCAGAAAGTTTGGATAAGTTTGTAGGATTAGTGAAAGAAGACAAAGATGACTACAACCTTGGAACAATCAGGGAAGCTTTAATGAGTCTAGCAGAAGAAATTGTAAAATTAGAAGAAGAAAACAAAAGTCTAGGCTTAAGCCGAGAAGAATTAGCATTTTACCATGCAATATCAAAGCCAGAAAACATCCACGATTTTTATACAAATGAGGAGCTAATAACCTTTACTCAAGAACTAACAGAAGCAATATCAGAAGAAATGACCTCAGACTGGATGATGAGAGAATCCGGCCGAGCAAATATGAGAAGAGCCATCAAAAGACTACTGGCAAGACATAAATACCCAGCAGATAGCCGTAATAAGATAATAGATTTGCTTGTGGAGCAGGCTGAGTATTTTGATGGCATGGTTATATAAAAAGGAGATCTATAGATGGATAAATTTTTTAAGAAAAATAATGATGAATCAACAGAAATAAGAAGAGCAGAAATCAATGAAGAAGAATTGGCTAAAATCATGGCTGATAAATCTACAGTATCACATGGAAGTGGAAGGTCTTATAAATATGTAGTTTTACAAGTTACTTTGAAAGAAAAATTTATAGGAACTGGGTCTAAAAACTTATCTGAATTAGAAGCGGTGATTAACAAGCAAGCACAAAAAGGATACAAATTACATACTATTTCAACATCGGTAGGATCAAGTGTTGGCCTTGGCGGAGGGGATAGGATTCAAGCAACTATGGTATTTGAATCTATCGAATAGGAGAGATTTGTATTGGCAAGAGGAATAATATATGTAATGACAACAGTAGTGCCAGGTCTAATAAAGATTGGTAAGACTGATGTTAATAATTTTGATAATAGAATGTATGGATTAGAACGCCATGGTTATGCTAATGTAACAGGGCTTAGCCGTGAGTTTGCTATAGAGCTTGATGATTATGACGAAAAAGAGAAGCTCTTGCATGAGATATTCTCCAAGAGTCGTGTTCCTAATACTGAGCTATTTGCATTAGATATAGATTTAGTAACTCAGTTATTGTCTTCCTTTGAGGGGAAACAAGTTTATCCTGAGCAAAAGACAAAGAGGGAAGTCTTTTCTGAATCTACGGAGGAGCTTAGTCAGAAATCTGGAATTGAATCATTACCAGATGGGGAGTATTACTTAAATAGAAATGTAAGAGGATTCGGGAAAACACATGGAGTATTGATAAATAATGGAGGGACTCTCACTTTAAAGGCAGGGGCGAGGTGCGCACCAATCACTCATAAGAATCCACCTGAAGTAGTTAAATCAGCTCCAGTAGTAGATGGGATATTACAAAAAGATATAATATGTAGTTCTCCATCAATGGCAGCGTGGATTTTAGTTGGAAAAAATGCTAATGGTTGGTGGAATTGGAAAAATAAAGATGGCGAACCTATAGATATATATAGATATATTTAAGGATTATATGGAAGTAAAAGTAATTTTCTTATAACTATAATTAGTTCGATTAAATAAATGAATTTTAAGAAAGTACTGTATTAATAATTTCGATGGAGAAGAATATTAATGTATCTGGAATGTATATTGTTACCTAAAGATAATGATAAAGTAAAATCTATAACCCCTGCAGAACAGGTTTTATCTAAGAATGACTTCGTAAAGGATTTTAGTAAAAAATATAAAGAATGTAAACTTACAGTGGCATATCATAAGGAACCACTGGATCACTTGCTAGAAATAAATATAAAAGCTGATGGACCTATCGATAAGCAAGAGACCATACTTAACGAAATCAAGAAGATTATAAAAAAATCTAGTGACTTTAATGATTTCTATATTGTTTTTAGCTATGATGGAGTGTCAGATTATTACTGCAAAGTTTTATACCCTAAATTAATATACATCGAAAGAAGTATCAGAAATATCATATATGTAGGGGTCGTTAACAATTATGGTAACATGTGGATTGAAAGATTTATCCATCAGATAGATAAAGAGCATAAGAAGAATATTATGAGTAATATTAAAAAAAATGGGAAAAAAGAATGGTCTTTAGAAAATGCTCTTGAATTCGTTTATTTTTCAGATTTTAGAAATCTTCTTTTTAGAAATTATCCATATTTTAACAATAATGGAGAACAAAAAGTATGCTTCTGGAATAGGTATATAAACACAGATGAAACTAATTTTGTAGAGGAAAAGTTTCAAGAAATAATAGAGATAAGAAATATAGTTATGCATGGAAAAGAAATGAATCAAGATATTTATCAGAATAGTAATAAAGTAATTGAAGACTTTATAGATATAGTAAAAAAGGCTGAAAGGAAAATAATTAAGGATGAAATTAGTCCCTTGATTAATAATGAAACAAAAGATATGAAAAATAGATTTTATGCTAAAAATGTTGGAGGAGAACTTATAATAACTTCTATGAGTAATGAATTTTTAGGCGAAGATTATGAAGAGAATTAATATGAATTAATAATTATACTATAAGAGTAAATTGAGAATAATACATCCTCAACTTTATTCTAACTATTTCCCCAAAGACTCTTTCGAACTCTCTTGCCCTACTCAATCTTATAAAAAAACAAACCCACCTACCAGTCAATAAAGGAATTAGCTTGTAGATGGGTTTTGTAATGAGTATTTTAGCTTATGCCGGTATAAGTTTTAGTAATATATTAAGGAGGAGTCTTATACCGGCTATTTTTATATAAAGTGATTAACTAGCTGGGTTTTTTATAAGAAAACCATATGCTTATTAGAGTTAGTAGATCCATTAGCTTAAGATTTTATCATTACTTAGTTTTAATTATCTATATCATAAGAGAAGTATTGCAAAGGTTGGTTGATATAATCCGAAATATTTATTGGTGTAATTTTAAGAAGTAATCTCTTTAGTTAATAGCTTGTAGTGATAGATCTTAGTTCTGACTTTACCGCAATGATTTTCTTATTTTCCTGCCCTATACAAGTCAGTTTATTATTATATTTAATTTTGTCCTATATCTGGAGTTTTATATTATTCACCCAAAATTCTTAAGCTATACCTTTATCTGCCTAATATTTCCTCACTTTTACCCAAAGATATTTTATTTTAAAATCCATTTGACACCCCCAAATCCGCCGGTATCATAACATATAGAAATATTTCTATATGAGGTGGATTATGAGTATTGATTATGAAAATATATCTAAAAAGTTAAAGGCAATTTCTGATCCTAAGAGGCTTAAGATTATAGATATGTTATCTTGCGATGAGCTTTGCGCTTGTGAGATACTTGAAAAATTTGATATAAGCCAACCCACCTTATCTCATGATATGAGAAAGCTAGAAGAGGTTGGTCTTGTGTCTAGCAGAAGAGAGGGTAAGAATACCTACTACTCTTTAAATAAGGATCGTTTAGATGAGATTGAGGATAGTTTAAATCTTATATTTCATATCCAAGATGACTGTATTTGCAAGGTGTAAAATCCTAGGCAAATATTTTTTCTAAAACATATAGAAATATTTGAATGTGTCTATATGTATTTTGTTACATATATTATTATGGTTTTAAATTAAGGGAGGATTTTATGAAAAAGATGTATATATATGAAGATGCTATGTGTTGCTCAACAGGTGTATGTGGACCAAGCCCAGATGAAGAGTTGATGAGAGTATCTACTTTGATAGATAAGCTTACAAAAAGTGGGGCTAGCATTGATAGATATAACCTAACTAGCAATACTAAAGATTTTGTAGAAAACAAAATTATTAACAATCTTTTAGGGGAAAAAGGTAGAGATATCCTACCAGTTGTAATGATTAATGATGAAATTGTTATGACAGGTAAATATCCTAGCAATGAAGAATTTTATGAAATGTTATTTTTAGCTGATGATGCAATAGAAGAAACAAATAGTGATAGTGGAAGCTGCTGCTCTGGCAGTGGATGCTGCTGCTAATAGCAACAAGAAAAAGGAAGTGACTTTAAGTGAAACAATTTGATATTAAGGAAATCGACCTAACTAAATACTTATTTTTCACAGGAAAGGGAGGAGTTGGAAAAACTTCTACTGCCTGTGCTAGTGCAATAAGCCTAGCTGATATGGGCAATGAGGTCCTATTAATAAGTACTGACCCAGCTTCTAATCTTCAGGATGTTTTTGAAACTGAGCTTGATAATAAGGGTGTAAGGATAGAAGGTGTGGATGGTCTTACTGTTGCCAACCTTGATCCTATAGAAGCTGCTAATGAGTATAAGGAAAGTGTGGTTGGTCCTTACAGAGGACAGTTGCCTGATAGTGTAATAGAAAATATGGAAGAGCAGTTATCCGGATCTTGTACTGTTGAGATAGCTGCCTTTAATGAATTTTCTAAGTTTATAACTGCTTCAGACCTTAAAGATAAATATGATTATATAATCTTTGATACTGCGCCAACTGGCCATACCTTAAGGATGCTCCAACTTCCTTCTGCTTGGACGAGCTTTATCAGCGAAAGTACTCACGGAGCTTCATGCCTAGGTCAATTATCAGGTCTAGAAGATGAGAAAGAAACATACAAATTTGCTGTAGATACTCTAGCTGATGGCAATCTTACAAGCTTAGTATTAGTTGCAAGACCTGAGGAAACTCCTCTTCTTGAAGCAAATAGAGCATCTCATGAACTATCAGAACTAGGTATTAACAATCAAATTCTTATCATAAATGGTCTTTTAAGTGGCCATGATGATGAAGTTTCTGAAGCTTTCTATAAAAAACAAAAAGAATCCTTAGACAAGATGCCAGAAGGTCTTAAGGATCTTAAAACTTTCTTTATCCCACTTAGGGGATACAACTTAAATAGTATCGAAAACCTAAGATCACTTCTGATTGAGGATAAGGACTATACTAGTGATGTAGATATTAATATAAATGAAAACACAAGCCTAAAAGATATAGTAGATGACTTATATAAGAATGAGAAAAAAGTTATCTTTACCATGGGAAAAGGTGGTGTAGGAAAGACCACAATAGCATCTGCTATCGCTAAGGGACTTACCGATAAGGGGCAAAAGGTCCACCTAACTACAACTGACCCAGCCAACCATTTGACTGGCATGATTGAAGAAGATGACTTATTAACTATAAGCCATATAGATGAAGAGGAAGAACTAAAAAAATACCAAGAAGAAGTTCTAGAAAATGCTAAAAAAACCATGTCTGATGATGATTTGGAATATGTAAAAGAAGATTTAAGATCACCATGTACTCAAGAGATTGCCGTATTTAGAGCTTTTGCAGATGTGGTGGATAAGGCTGATAGTGAAGTTGTTGTTATAGATACAGCTCCAACAGGACATACACTTCTGCTTCTAGATTCTACAGAATCCTACAACCAAGAGATAGAAAAAAACCAAGGTAATGTTCCAGAATCAGCAAAAAAACTTCTACCTAGATTAAAAAATAGTGATGAAACAGAGGTCCTAATTGTAACACTTGCAGAACCTACTCCTTTCTATGAGTCTGTAAGACTTGAAGAAGACCTAAAAAGAGCGGGAATTTATAGCAACTGGTGGATTATAAACTCATCTATATACAAAACTGGCTCTACTAACAAGACCCTACAAGCTAAGGCTAATAGTGAGCTAGAATGGATAAATAAGGTTGACGAGCGCACAGATGGTAACTTCACAATAATCCCATGGTCTAGTGACCAAATCAAGGGATCTAATTTAGATAAATTAATTAAGTAGGTATATTATGACAGAAAAAGCAAAAGTTGCATTTATATGTGTTCACAATTCTTGCAGGTCTCAGATAGCTGAGGCCCTTGGCAAGAAATTTGCTGGAGATAAAATAGATTTTTACTCTGCAGGAACTGAGCTAGTAGCTCAGATAAACCAAGATGCAGTAAGACTTATGAAAGAAATCCACGGGATAGATATGGAAGAAGACCAGTATTCCAAACTCATAGATGACCTACCTGAAGTAGACTATGTCATCTCTATGGGTTGTAATGTGGTATGCCCAATACTTCCTTTCAAGCACAAAAAGTATGACTGGGGGATAGAAGACCCTACTGGTAAGTCTGATGAGGAGTTTATCAAAGTAATAGATGAAATTGAAGGAAAATTAAAGGACTTAATCAGTGAAATAGATGAGGAGTTTGGTAGATGAAAAAACAACAAGATATAAGCTTTTTTGAGCGAAACCTTACATTTTGGGTCTTGATATGTATGGCTATAGGTATTTTAATCGGACGCTTCCTACCTGCTATCCCAGAGGCTCTGGGAGAGTTTGAGTTTTATAATGTATCTATCCCAACAACCATACTTCTTTGGATTATGATCTATCCAATGATGCTCAAAATTGATTTTAAGAGTATAAAAAATATCAAAAACAATCCCAAGGGACTGTTTATAACATGGATTGCCAACTGGGTTATCAAACCCTTTACTATGTATCTTATAGCTAGCTTATTTTTCTTTGGTATTTACAAAAATATCATTAACGAAAATCTAGCATCAGAATACCTAGCAGGAGCAGTTTTATTAGGAGCAGCTCCATGTACGGCCATGGTATTTGTTTGGAGTAAGCTAACAAGAGGGGATAGTGCCTATACCCTAGTTCAAGTGGCGAGCAATGACCTTATTATATTAATTGCCTATATACCAATAGTAAGCTTTTTACTAAAGAGGGGCAATATCAATATACCTTGGGGGACTCTACTTTTATCAATCGTACTATTTATAGTAGTTCCCCTTATCCTAAGTATGATTACTAGAAACTATGTGATAAAAAATAAGGGTGAAGATTACTTAAATAACGAATTTATACCATCTTTTGATAAGTATACTATGGTTGGATTATTACTAACTTTAATAATTATATTCTCATTCCAAGGAATGAAAATTATCGACCAACCTCTAAATATTGCTCTTATAGCAGTACCACTTATACTTCAAACCTTCCTGATATTTGCTATTACCTTTGGTATGGCATATCTTGCAAAATTGCCTTATTCAATAGCTGCTCCATGCGGTATGATAGGAGCATCTAACTTCTTTGAACTAGCTGTAGCTGTGGCTATTTCATTGTTTGGCCTATCATCTGGTGCAACCCTTGCAACAGTGGTAGGAGTTTTGGTAGAAGTACCAGTAATGCTACTCTTAGTAAGAATTGCAAACTCACTGGAATATAAATTTAACCGATAATTGTATAAATATTTTTTAAAAATTATCATAAAAAATCAGCCTTAGTTATCCTAGGGCTGATTTTTATAATTGGCTATTATTTTATGTTTTATGTGATAAGTATATCAAATTTATAATTAGTGATTCACAAGCTGCAAATCTACAGTCGATAGCTATAATTTTTTAATACATTTTTTCTAAAATATTTTCATATCTAATTCAGATAAAATTTCAAATTTTATTTTCGATTTTACATGATTTTTAATAGTCATACGGTATTATAAATATGTAATGATAATCAATTTCAATGGAGGAATCAATGAGAAATTTATATATATACGAACCAAAATCAAATAGCGTAGATAGCAAAGAACTTGATAGGGTCAATACAATTGTTACTGAGCTTACTAATGTAGGTGCTGGTATTACTAGATATAGCCTAGATGATTCAAAAGAAAAATTTGATGAGAACAAAATCGTAACTAGATTTTTAGCTGAAAATGGAGAAGACGTACTTCCTATCGTTTTACTAAATGATGAGGTAGTAATAACTCGCAGGTATCCAGAAAATGCAGAATTCTATGAACACCTATTCCCAGATTCAGACCTTGATGATATGGATGATGAAGGTGGATGTGGCTGTGGTGGCGGTACTTGTAGCTGCTAAATACAACTTGAAAGATAGAGGTTAATTTTTATATAATTAATCTCTATTTTTGTACTAAATTGGGTTATAAATTTATCTGTGGTTAATATAATATAAAATATACAGTGTATTGATATTATCGATAAAATTAGCAATAAAACGCCCTTATATCTTGAAAAAATAGTATAATATTATATAATGATAGTGTATACAATGGTTACGCGAAAGCGAACTGCTTAGATCCCTATCATCTTTTGATGATGGGGATTTTTGTTTGAGGTAAAAATATGAGCAATGAATTACAACCAGACAAACCTTTTAAAACTGTGGATGAACAAATAGATATATTAGAAAGTAGAGGGTTAGTAATAAAAGACAGGAATGCTGCAAAAAATATTATTTTTATGATATCCTATTATGATTTAGTTAATGGTTACAAAGATATATTTATGATTGATGATAATTTCAGACCGAATTTATCAATAGAATATTTATATCTATTTTCTCGTTTTGACCGAAATATACAAAATATATTATTTAAATATAGCGTTATAATTGAAACATCGTTTAAAAATGCTCTGGCTTACATAATCTCAAAAAATTATGGCGTGTTAGAAGATAATTATTTGAGTCCTAATAACTATCTTAGACCAAATCATAGTAAAACTATTTCATTATTAAATTCGATTAGAAAAGTATACGAAAAATCTATCGATTCAATTGAGGAACCTACAAAACATTATAAAATGAAAAAAAATCATATTCCACCATGGATACTATTTAAAAATATCACTTTCGACCAATCTATAAGGTTGTACAAATTATTAAGAAGCGATGATAAAATGGAAGTGTGTAGTATTTTACTAGATGATGAAATTGTGGATGAAAATAAAAAAGAAGTTCTATTCAATTCTTTGAGTATTACTAGAAGGTTTAGGAATAAAATCGCCCACAACCTAAAATTTATAACATACAAGGATAATGTTTATAATATTAACAGGAATATTGTTGGTAATTCTAATTATCAAAATTTATTTGATAAAAATAATTATAACAATGTTTATGCAATGATTATATGTATGAATATTCTTATGCGTGATTACTTAATTACATCCGAAATGAATTCATCAATAATTGTAACTGCTAAAGCTTTCGCTAAAAGAGATTATCAGATAGTATATGATTATATGAATGCTACTGGTATACCAACTGATTTTGAAAGTAAGGCTAAATTAATAGAAGATTTAAAATTAAAAAATAACTATCCAAAATTTTAGATACTATTTGGATAGTTATTTTTTTAATTTCTCATCAAGTAATTAAAAGCACCAAGGGCTGCTGTTGCGCCTGATCCTGCTGCTATTACTATTTGTTTAAAGAGACTGTTTGTTGCATCTCCTGCTGCATATACTGCCTCTAGGCTTGTTGATCCGTCTGGGTTTACTATTATTTCTCCCCTGTCTGTTAGTTCTACATCACTTTCTTTTAGCCAGTCTGTGTTTGGCACAAGGCCCACTTGAATGAAGCAACCTTCTACATCTATAGCGTGTTCTTCGTTTGTTTCACGGTCTAGGTATTCTAGTCTTTGTAGTTTGTTTTCACCATATAGACCTGTTGTTTGGGCATTTTTGATTACTTCTACATTTCCTAGGGTAGCTAGCTTATCTTGTAGGACTTGGTCTGCTTTTAGTTCTGGTAAAAATTCTATAACTGTAACGTGTTCTACCATTGCGGCAAGATCTATGGCAGCTTCGATTCCTGAGTTTCCTCCACCGATTACTGCTACTTTTTTACCTTTAAATAGTGGTCCGTCACAGTGGGTACAGTAGGCAACACCCTTATTTTTAAATTCGATTTCTCCAGGGATACCTAGTAGTCTCCATCTTGCACCAGTTGCAATTACTACTGATCTAGCTTCTAGTTTTGCTCCATTATCTAATTCTACTTCGATTAGGCGTAGGTCTTGGGAGGAGTTTTCACTTTCTTTGATATTTTCTGCAAGAGCTCCTGTCATGATATCTACACCTAGGGCCTTAACTTGCTCTTCCATTTGTCCCATGAATGATGGGCCTTCTGTGTATTTAAAGCCAGGAATATTTTCTATTCCAAGTGTTTCCACTACTTGACCACCAAAATCACTTGCAACTAGTCCTGTTGATACACCTTTTCTAGCTGCATAAACTGCTGCAGTTGCTGCTGCTGGACCGCCACCTATGATTAAAACATCAAAGGCTGCCTTATCAGCAAAATCATCTGCTGATTTGCCACCGGCAATTTTATCTAAAAGGCTATCCATGGTTTGCTTACCACCTTCAAAAAATTCTCCGTCTTTAAAGATAGCTGGTACTGCAAGGACATCACGGCTTTCTGCTATGTCTTGGAACATGGATCCTTCTATCATAGTGTGGTTTACATTTGGATTTAAGATTGCCATGATATTTATAGCTTGAACTACATCTGGGCAGTTGTGGCAGGATAGGGAAACGATAGTTTCAAAGTCTCCGCCTTCTATTGATTCTATTCTTTTTTTAGTAGACTCATCTACTTTTGGCTCTATACCACCTGCTTGAAGCATAGCTAGGGCAAAAGATGCAAATTCATGACCTAGTGGCACTCCTGCAAAGATAATCTTACCATGGTCAAAGTCACCCTTTATTTCAAATGAAGGTGTGTAGGTTAATTCTTTTTCTTCGACTTTTATTTTATTTGAAAGTTCTGCTACTTCTTCTACAAATTCTCTTACTTTATCCGATTTTTCATCGTTAGTAGCAGAAAGCCCAATAGTGACTTTTGTTTTTAACATGTCAAGGTATTGGGCTAACTGTTGCTTTAAATTATTTTCTAGCATCTATTTAGTTTTCCTTCTTAACTTATAGTTTACCTACAAGGTCAAGGCCTGGAGTTAGGATATCATCGCCTTCTTCTTCCCATTTTGCAGGACATGCTTCACCTGGGTGTTCTGCAACGTATTTTCCAGCTTTAACTTTGTTAATATTTACATTAGCCTTACGTCCGATACCGTCAGCGTTGATTTCTACAGTTTGGATTACATTTTCTGGGTCGATTACAAATGTCGCTCTTTGAGCTTTTCCAGTCTCATCTAGGATATCAAGTTCACGTGTTAGATCTTTATTTGAGTCAGAGATTAGTGGGTATTCTAGTTTGCTAATTCTATCACTGTTATCATGCCAAGCCTTGTGAACAAAGTGTGTATCTACAGAAACACCATATACTTCTGCACCTAAATCTTTAAGAGCAGCATAGTTATCTTGTAGGTCTTCTAGTTCTGTTGGACAAACAAAGGTAAAGTCAGCTGGGTAAAATAGTAATACAGTCCATTTACCTTTTAAATCTTCACTTGAAACTGTGATAAAGTCATCCTTTTGTGGATCATATGCGTCTAATTTAAATTCTGGTAGGGTTTTACCAATAAATGCCATAATTATTTCTCCTTTATATTTTTTAGTAGTGTTTTACTAATGGTTACATGAACATTATAATCATTCTAAAATAAAAGTCAACCTAAAAGAACGATTATAATTCTATTCATTAGATATCTTACCCAAGTAAGCTAATATTATTGATGATTATATAAATAATATTTTCCTATTAATAGAGGTGAGGTTACTCCTTATTTTATATATATTTGTTATTTTTACAATAATACTATAATGTAATATAATTATTTAATTATTTATGGTAAAATATTACCTAGTAAAACCCTGGGATATGCTTAGGGAAATTTTTATAAATTATATATTAAAATTTTGATGAGGAACTATGAGAAAAGTTAAAAAGACTAATGTCTATGTAAGAGCTTTTGAACTAGGGACTGGTACAGACCTTGAAAAAGAGCTGATTGCTAATGGAAAGATTATTAAGCACAAAGATTGTTATGAAGTATATTCGACAGAAACTACAACTAAAGGTGAGCTTGCAAGCACTGGAGACTTTGTAAAAATTGATAATGCTAACAATCCCTATCCAAATGCACGTGAAAGGTTTTTAAATCATCACCGCCATATAGAGGGCTATCAGTATGAGCAAGTTCCAGTTATTCTTTATAGCTGGCAGTACGGTGATGAGGAAGATGATGTCATAAAATACCTACTTGATACAGGTAAACTTATAATAAATCCTGACTTAGATGATGCTTTCTATCAGGCAGAATTATGGGGGACTATATTAAGGGCTAAGAAAAATGATATTATATTAATATATGATGTAAAAAGAGATGGAGATCTTATAGAAAATGTCGATTTTAACCTAATCGATAGGGATGAGTTTGATAAGACATACGAATATATTAATTAAGGAGCCTTTATGGAAAATGCAATAGTTTCTGGTGAAACTACTATAATTGAAACTAACGAGTTTGAATGGCAAAAAAATATTAGTTCTGGAGAATACTTAGATATAGAATCTATAGAAATTGGAGCTAATAATACTATTGCTCTAAGGAAGAAAATTCCTTTTTATAAATACATAATTAATTATTTACTCCTTACCCATTACAATGACCTAGGCTTTAGCCAAGAGGAAATTGGGGATAAGGTAATAGACATATTTACCTCCATAGAAAATGGAGAAAAAAAACCAAGATTTTGAAAAGATTATAGATTTAGTAGTAGACTTATTTAAAGAAAAAAATCTCTACCCTCACGGCTCAAAAAGTGAGGTCTATGGATCTTTGGACTATGACAAAGACGACAGGAAAATTTGGAAAAAAACACAAATCAGAAAAGACTTTAAAGCAAGTGTGATAAGCCGTGATAAGATGTTTATCTACGGCTTTGGCCTAGGCATGGACCTTGCTGAGCTAGAAGTATTTTTGATGAAAGCATTAGAAGAAACAGGGCTTAACATTTGGGATAAAAAGGAAGCCTTAATTTATATTGCACTAAAACACTTTCCAGATAATCCTGTCAATTTTTTTCTAAGAGCAAACTATCTTTATGACCACCAAGACGAACTTTTAGATAGCAAAGTAGAAAAAAAAGACACCAACTTAAACACTACAATTTTACAAAACTCCTTAGATGATTATCTAAATGAGTATCGAAATATGGATCAGGTAGATGATACCATTATTCACGATATCATAGCTTATCATAAGGACCTTGTTAGTGAAAATACTAATAGGACTATAAAAAGTGAGTTTATATCTACCTTTTATGAAGTCGAAGAAAAACTTGATTACGAGATAGCTGGTTTTTCAAATGTAAAATATGGCAATGACGATGGATCTACTCAAAATGCAGACTTTTTTTCAAGAGGAAATGTAAAGATATTCTATAAAAGTGAGGATGACATAATAATTACTCAAGATATGCCCTTTGTTTTTAAATCAGAGCAAAGGGTAGATACTAAGACCTATTATCCAGAAAAAAAATATATACTTGAAAAAAGTCCAGCAGGAGCGGAAAAAGAAATCATCTTAAGAAGCGATGACTTTACCTATAAGGATGAGGTACCTATCCTAGGTTCTGGAGAAGAGTATAGTGATTATATTTATCAAAATGATATAAGAGGTATAGAAAGGGTAGAGCAAGACTCTATTTATATATCTGAAAAGAAAATATCCTCGCTACTATCCTATCTTTATAATAAAGATGCCATAATATCAAATGAAGATGTAGGCCTACCAGAAAATCAAATAGCAGCCCTAGATGACTTGCTTAAAGATACGAGGATAAAACACGAAAACCTAAATGCAATTATAGAAAAAAACAAGATATCACAAATTACTAGATCAAGGCTCATTACCCTATATTTTCTAGCTTTTGTAATAGAAAATGAGGATATATGGTTTGATAAACTATCAACCCCAGCCAAAAGAAAGAGAAACTACTTGATTTTTATGGACTATAAGCTAAGAAACTCAAGGCTATATGAGTACAATATATCAAACCCATATGAGGAAACCCTATTAAAACTAGTAGTTTATGATGAGCCAATAGATGCCTTTCGCGATCTTTGGGCTAAGTATCTAATAAATATAGGAGAATAAAGACTAGATGAAAAATTTCAAGACACAAGAAGAATTTATCAGCCAAATAAAAGAAATGGACCAAAGCAGGTCTTCTTTATCAGGCCAAGATATAAAAATCTTGGATGATAGAGGAGAATTAAAATATAAAATAGAAGTGGGTAAACTTGTTGGCGCTGGTGCTTCTTGCCTAGTCTATGAAGTTAAAGTAGATGACCTTTATCCTCCAAAGAAAAATATGATTTTAAAGGAGTTTTTCCCTAATTATAATCAAGATGACATAAAGGTGATAAGGGATAAAGCCAATCCTATAAAATTAGATTTTGATGCCAAGGACCAAGAAAGTTTATTAACGCTTGTAAAAGACCGCAAAAAATTTATCGATTCCTATGATAAGCACATAAAAGTTATAGAAATCGACCCAATTCTTGAAGATAGGATAGTAAGACCTTACAAACTAGAAAAATCAGATGACTATCTTTTTGCCTTATATGACACAGATAAGGCCCAAAGTGTAGATAAATACAATAATCTAGACCTAGGTAGGATTATAGATGTCTTAAGGCAAACTTCTGAAATATTACACTTCCTCCACCAAAAAGAAATTATCTACATGGATTTAAAACCTGCAAATATCCTATATGATTACAAACGTCATACGGTAAAATTATTTGACTTTGACGCAGCAGTATCTTTGGATGATTTAGATAGTATTACAGAATTTTTCATGCCAAATGAGCGTGCCTTTATCCCACCAGAACTCCGTTATGTATCAAATATCAATAAGCGTAAGGAAATATTTATCAGTGAAGAGATAGATTTATACATGCTTGGTGTTACATTTTTCTATCTTTTAATGGATAGGTATCCAGAAGATTTAGAAAATGAAGATATGGACTACCTAGAGCGTAATCTTAGGGAAGTTTTACTTAAAAAATCAAACAGGATATTTTTAAACAAAATAACTACTGATAAAATTATTGATTTGTTAAAGGAAAGCTTATCTGTCCATAGGTATCTTACAGTAAGTGATTTTAGCCAAAGGCTAGATGAGATTCAAGCAGGTCTTGATATAGATAAGAATAAACAAATAGCAAATATACTTTCTGCTGCCTTTATTATAGAAAATAAGCCTCTCTATAACTATATTCAAAAAGATGACGATAAATCTTACATAGATATAGCCATAGTAGGGGATTTGGAAAGAGGTCTAGAATTCTTTAGCTTATTATTTGCTGCAGTAGATTTAGATGGGACAGAAAATAGGTTTACTTTTTATACAAAAAACCCTAAACAAACTTATAAAACCCTTACAACTTCTATGCCCCTTTTAAAAGAAACAACAAAAATAAGCATTGAAGGAAAATTAATAAATGATGATATAAACCCAGCTATTACAGAAAGTTCTTATGCAAGCATTAATTTTTCTAGAAAAACAGCTGATATAAACGAGCATTATATAATAATTCACCATGAGGATGGGCAAAATTATACACAACTTGCCAACCAGCTTTATGAAAAATTTAAAGATACAAAAGAAAACCGTTTAATTATCAACTACTCTCGATATTCTAGCGATATAGAAGCACATGAAAATGAATTTATTAGCCTTTATAATGTAGATTTGCGTAGTGCAGCAACCTTCCGTAACAAAGAATTTGGCGAAAATATATTGGAAGAAGCTTACGAAGTTCATAAATATTACACCAGAGAATACGGTGGAGAAAGAGTGGATGATGCTAGAATTTGGCAAGATTTTATAAAAAATGACCTTTACAGCTTAAAATCATCTGTAAGAACGGCTCTTTCTATGAAATATAGGATTTATATGGCAGGATCCTATGCCCATGAGGATATTTCTAAGCATTTTTATGAAAGAGTTGTAGAACCAGGACGTAAAACACAGGCGCTTTCTACAAGAGATATTTTTGCTGATAGAGAACACCACAATTGGAATAAGTTTATGATAACCCAAGGTTACCGCAGGCCAAGTGAGGAAGAATTTAAAAATTATGCCTACACTGGGTCCATTAAACACGTTGATAAAGTAAATAAACTCCACCCTCTTATAGCCAACACAAATATAAAAAAATTTAAAGCGGGTGAGGATGATGAGCTAGAAATAGTAAGTCGTAAAATCCAAGAGTTTTTATTCCAGAAAACTAAAAATATCGACAAAAAAGTTATGGAACGTATCAGCCATAATTTAAGCAATACAAATTGGCATGCCAATGATAGTTTGCGTGAGCTTTTTCCAGTATGGGAGGAGCTTTACAATGTCACTGATAGGTTAATTGATAAAGAAGCCTTTGCAATAAATACTATAAATCAATTGCTAAGCATTATTGATGAAAGATTTGAAGAAGATTTCCTAGGTAAAGAGGAGCTTTTGGCTGATTATATCCTTATAAAGCAGGATATATCACTAATGATAGAAAGGGAAAAACCAAAATCTTTTAGAGATTCTGACTACATGGTAATAGATGCAAAGCCTCTTATAAAACATGGGCCTATCAAAACTATTTTTGCTCCTTTTGTAGCTGATGATCAATTGCTTTGGGCAAATGTCCTTGCAGCCATTAAGTTTGATCCTAAAAACTTGATATTACTTGCAGAAAATCCTACTGAGCATAAAGAAAAATTTGCTAAGATTGTAGAATTTTTAAAATACAAAAGACAGCAAAAATCTCTAAATATCTATATGATTAGCTATGATCAAATGCACTTATATAGTAAGGTTGATGCTGTAGCTGATCTTACCTTAAATACCCACACTGATGCTAAAAGACCAGAAATAATAATCCTGCCTTATGTAGAATATTTAGGATCAAATAAATGGGGTGGGGACTATGATGCTATAGACTATTATATAAATCGCAGAACTTTAACGGTAGAAGAAACTTTTTTCCTAAATAATGCTAAGTTTTACAATGCAGCTAGTGAAAACAACATAGCAAGGCTAAATAATTATTATGAAAAGCTATGGCAGGCTTATATAGAATCTGACTCTGAAAGTTGGGCAAAATTTACCCGAATATTTAGAGAGTCCATGCCAGAATATATATTAAATTTATCGTATAAAACTAAACCAAATACTAGTATGATAGAAGTAGGAGACTTTATTTTCAAAAGAGATGATAAATTAAAATATCAAAAACTTACTTCTTTTCTAAATGACATGAAGGATGAAAATCTATTAATCGATTATAAATATCCAGTAAATCCCGGCAAACTAAAACTTCATAGCTACAATGATGAATTTTCAAAAATCCTAGGCAAATTCATAAGTGAAAATCTTAACAAATATTTTGAAGTTTTTGACTTAAGAAAGCTTTATTTCCCTCTTTATGAAAATGAAGAAGAAAAGAACATCTACTACTATGCTATGAGTAATAATGTTAATTTTAGCTATAAAACTACAAGAGAAGATGCAGAGGATATAGCCAAAAAATTAAATAGTTTGATGGAAAATTTGGATAAAAATATAAATCCAGATGAAGATATTAGAATTTTTAATCATATAAATGGCAAGGACTTTGTAAGAGCAAAAGGAAATACCCTAGAGTTTAATTACGAGCTGGGAGATATAGCCTTTAGGGAGTTTTTAGAAAAAGGTATTGCCCTACAGATTTATACTTATTTTGAACTTATTAGAAAAAGTTCAGTCTTTGATGAGATAAAAATCGATGTTAGGTTAAAGTGGAAGGCCTACGATGATTATAGCCCTATAAGCGAGGGGGTAGAAAATCATATTGATATAGTATGTACCAAAGAATTTTCTACTTTTATCATAACAACCATCCAAGAACAACTAAGAAAAGAAGATATTTATGAAATAAAAACTCAGGCCAAGCAGTTTGGTATAGATACCAAGCCGATTTTAGTAAATACTAATAGTAAGGGTATAGATTCTTCTACTAGAAAAATTGCCAAGGCCACAGGAGTTTATTTAATAGATCGTCAGATGATAGAAGAGAATAATATTATAAATTATCTAGAAAATATAGCAAAAGCAGAAAAGAATTGGGAATTAGTAGAAAATTAGGTGGTTAGATGAAGCAAATATTTGTATCAAGTACATTTAAGGATATGCACATAGAAAGGGATTTGATTCAGACAAAACTATCCCCGGACTTAAATGAAAAAGCATACAAAAAAAGAATAGAAGGAATCAAATTCCAAGACTTACGTTGGGGTATTGATACAGACATTGAAAATGAAGAAGAAAAGGATAAAAAAATCCTAGAAGTGTGCCTAGATGAGATAGAAAATAACAGACCTTATTTTATGGTACTTGTAGGAGATAGGTATGGGTGGATACCAGATAATGATTTGGTAAAAGAAACTGGTGTTCGCTACGGAATCTATTCTCCAGATGAAAAAATAGAAAAGTCTATTACAAACCTAGAAATAGACTATGGATTTTTAAAAAATCCCCAATACGCTAAACATTCCTTTGCCTATATTAGAAATATAGTGGGCGATTTAAAGGGAACTATATATGAGCAAGACCCAGAAGAAAAAGAAAAAATAGAAAAGCTAAAAAAAGAAATCAGGCAAGTTTTACCAGCAGAAAATATCCATGAGTATGATGTAACTTATAAAGATGGATACTTAGTAGGTGTAGATAAATTTGTAGATTTTGCTACAGAGGATATGACTAGAGTTCTTTTGGAAAATCAAATTATAAAAGAAGACCTAACAGATACTCAAAAAGAAATCCTCTATCACAAGACTCAAGCTGACGAGAAATCTGTAATTTCTAATGCCAGAAAAGCTATCGAAGACCAGATAGTAAAAGAAATTGCTAAAAATAATGTCATAACTGTTAAGGGAAAAAGTGGAAATGGTAAGTCTACCTTAATGGCAAAAATTTCTGAAAGAGTCAATAAAAAATATAATTCTATCATCCTTTTCTCATCCCTTACGCCAAAAACTACCAGCCCTCAAGGGATGATGAGAGTTATAACAGAATATATAAATGAAACTCTTAGAAAAGAAGATAAGGCCATAGACTTTAGCAAAATTTTGGAAGATTTTGAAGAAGAAGATGCATCTCAGGGTGTAAAAAAAGAAGATGAGTCTAAGGATGAGAAATTATATGAAACAGCTCTTAGAGAATATTTCAAAAAAGGCAAAAGAGAAATAATTATCTTAATTGATGCCATAGACCAGCTTGATAATCCAGCTGGTGTTGCAGAACTTCTTAAACCTCTAAACTTCACTAACGATAGTAAAATTAAATTTATAATTTCTTATCTCGAAGATGAGAATGAAAAGGTAAGTGATACCTATATTTTCCTAAATGATTATTTAAACTTTAAGTTAGATAAATTAAATACTGAAGATAAACTTGAGGTTATTAATTCATCACTTGCTATAAACAATAAAGAATTACCTTTAGAAATCAAACAAGAAATTGTGAATAAAAAGGGAAGCTCATCTCCTTTATATATATCGCTTTTAGTTCAAAGACTTTTAATGATGAATAGGGAAGATTATCTAAGGATATTAAAGGCTGGCGATGGTTATGAAAAAATAACTACCTATCAAAAAAATCTTATCCAGCAAATGCCAAGTGATTTAAAAGAGCTAATACTAGATATAATCTCCCATGCATCTAAAAATCTAAAAACAAATACAGATGATGTGCAAAGAACCATCTCTTACTTAGCAGTATCTAGGCGAGGTCTCCGTGAAAGTGATTTAAAAAAGATTTATGAACTGCAAGGAGATAACTATAATTCTCTAGACTTTGCTACTTTAAAAAAATATCTCAGGGCATTTTTCTTAGAAGATAAGTACCTAAGGATAGACTTTACTCATAAGATTATCCGCCAAGCTGTTCTTGAAGTTCTCTCAGAGGAAAAACAAAAAAGATATCATAACGATATTGCTAACGCTTTTATTACCCTGCCAATAGAAGATCCGATAAAACTTCAAGAGCAATATTACTCAGCCTATAAGTCCCATAATGTAGAAGCAGGAGCAGATATTTTAAATAAGATTGGCAATCAATATGGGAGACTAACCCCACAAGAGATAGATATTGCCATAGAATCTATTACTAAAATCCACAATGTAAGCATTGATAATAAAGATGATGAATGGATGAAAAAAATATTTATAGAACTTAGTAAATTTGGCTTAGAAGCTCAAAAGATTTTACTAACTTACTTTGTTTACAGTGCCTATGAGGAAAAAACTAGGGAATCTCTTATAGCTACCAAATATAATGGTAAAAGAATTTTAGAATATTTGGAAGTTCTTGTTCAAACTCATACAGATGATAAGCAATTAATGAGCTTATATGCAGACCAATCAGCCTACCTTGGAATGAAGTATGACATAGGATCTAAAAGTGATATGAAGCAAAGTGAAAGGTATTTGCTAAATTCACTTAAGGTAAATAAAAAACTCTACGATTTAGATAAAAACACTTCAAATAAAGAAAATGTAGCTAATTCCTATAGTAATATAGGAAGATTTTACCTAGATGTAAGTCCTTGTAGAAGGGATGAATCAAGCAAATATTATCAAAAATCTCTAACGATGTTTCAAAAGATTGCAGAGGATGAGCCAAACATTGTCAATAAAGAAAATCTAGCCATGGCCTACAATGATATAGCCAACCTTTATTCGACAGGGGATGGTGAAGAGTTTAAAAATGCAAAATACTATTATAAACAATCTATAGATACTATAAAAAAACTTTTAGATGATCATGATGATATCAACCTTAAAAAAACTTTAGCTTTAGCATATATAAATATAGCTAGCCTTTGCTTTACACAAAATAAATTTGATAGAGCAGAAAGATGGTACTATAGGTCTATTGATATTTTAAAAGAGATTGAGCAAGAAGAGCCAAGCCTAGAAAACAAAGAAACTCTAGGTAAGACTTATAATAATATTGCCGACCTTTTTGCAAGTGAGCTAATAGATGATAGGAAAAAGGCAGAAGACTTTTATTTTAAAGCAATTAGGATATTTGAAGGCATCTTAAAGCTTAAGGCCATAATTTCTGTAAAAAAATCTCTATCAATTACCTACGATAATATAGGCAATCTTTATGCAGATTGGAAAATTGAGGAAGCTTATGGATACTACAAAAAAGCCATAGCCTTAAAAGAAGATTTATTAACTAGTAGCTCCAGCAAAGAAGCCATTACTGACCTTGCAACAAGCTATAATAACCTAGGCTTTTTATATGTAGATAATAGGGCAGATGATGATTATGCAATTTTTTGCTACAAAAGATCCATTGAGTTAATGAATACTATTGAAGAAAATCAAACAGATAAAAGTTATGGAGAAAACCTTGCAACTTGTTATACAAACCTTGCTTCTCTATACTTTATGCTAGGCGATAGTAAAAATAGCGAAAAATATTACGCAAAAGCTATTGATATTCATAAAAGATTAATCAAAGAATTTAAAGATGATGATAATATCGAAAAACTTCTGATAATATATAATAACCTAGCTTGTAATCAAACAGACTTAAATTATCCTCTAAGTGTGACAGAAGATTTATACTTAGAAGTAATAGAGCTGATTAAAATTTTAAAAGACCCATACAAAAAACGTAAGAAAACAGCCATTACCTACAATAACTTAGGTAATCTTTACTTGATAAAAGATAAAAACTACGCTCTTTGTGAAAAGTGTTATCTAAAATCAATTGATCTTACCAAATGGGTTATAGACTATCATAAGTCAGTAGAAAATGAAGAAAGATTAATGGTAAACTATAGTAATTTAGCAGAACTTTATATTCGTTGGGGCAAAGAAGAAAAAGCAAGAAAATATTTTAACCTAGCTATAGAAACTGCCAATGCTATAGACTATAAAAATAACCAAGAAAATATTAATAAGTTTATTTACCAACATGAAAACTTTTAGTAAGAAATGCCGGACAAAAATCCGGTTTTTTTTAAATTTGGGGTAAATATAAAAAAAGGAGATATTATGGATAATAATAAATTTAAATTAACTGGTGAAAAAATAAAAATAACTGATTTAGATAGTTACTTGGTAAGTGAAGAAAAAGATGAAGAAATTAAAAAAGAACTCTATGATGATTTAGTGCCAAAACTTAGAGATCTTCATGAAAAATTAAATGCAGAAAGTAAGTACGGTATCCTAGTAGTTCTTCAGGCTATAGATGCAGCAGGCAAGGATGAAATAATAAAATATATTTTCTCAAACCTTATGCCCCAAGGATTAAGGGAGACATCCTTTGGTAAACCATCCGAAGAAGAAAACGCCCACGATTATTTATGGAGAATGCATAAGGGTTTACCAAAGAGAGGAGAAATCGGCATATTAAATAGATCCTACTATGAAGATATCATTTCTCCAAAGATATATGACACCCTAGACCACTTGCCAGATGAGATTAAAAACGATCCTAACTTATGGGAAAAAAGATATAAGCATATCAATAACTTTGAAGAATATATGAAAGAAAACGGATTTCCAGTAATGAAATTTTATTTTCATGTATCAAAAGACGAGCAAAAACAAAGACTTTTAGATAGACTGGAAAATAAAAACCAAAACCATGAATTTTCATTTTCAGATATAGATGATAGAAAAAACTGGGATAAATATCAAAAAGCATTTGAAGAAATGCTAAATAATACTGCTACTGAGACTGCGCCTTGGTATGTACTACCAGCTGATAATCCATGGCTTGCAAGAAAAATTGCAACCCTTGCTTTAATAGAGGCTATAGAAAATATAAATCCAAGCTATCCAACCTTCGATAGTGAAGATAAAGAAAAAGCAGAAAAGATAATTAAAGACTTAAAAGAAGATAAAATTTAATAGTAAATTATTTATACCAGATTTGGGAAGTTCCTAAGTCTGGTATTTTTTTGTTCAAAATTGGCCCTTTATCCTAGAAAAATAGATAAAAATAAAAAGTGAATTTCAAAAAAAACTAAGCTGATAGGCCCCCTCTATAATGTAATCAGAATAAAGGTGAGGGTAAAACAAAGCCAAATAAAAAAATGAATTTCAAAAAAAATTCAGCTAAAGACCCCCACCTATAATAAAGACATACTAAAGAACAAGAAAACAAAAAACAAAAAACAAAAACAAAAAAACTATTTTTAAAGGGGTCTACCATGAAAAAACAACTTAAAGCACTAACATTAGCATTAGCACTATTAACAACAACAGGATGCGGATCAAACGAAGCACAAGTATCAAACGATACAAAAGTAGCTCAAGCACAAACAGCAGAAGCTAAAGAAGTAAAAGTAGCAAATGTTGATACACCAAAAGCTGATGCAGTAGAAGTAGAAAAAAAAGATAACAGAAACTACCTTATCCCACAAACAGTAGAACTAAAAGAAGAAAACAAAAAAGAAGAAGTAAAAGAAGCTAACGAAGAAGCTGTAGTAGTAGAAGAAACAACAACTACACAAGAAGCTTACGTAGCTAATGAGGAAGCTGAAGTAAAAGAAGTTGCTTCAAATGATGTTGAATTAGCAAATATTGATGCAGTATCAGAAACATCTGAATCTCTTTCATCACCAAAAACTTTAGAAGAAAAAGTAGCATCTCCTGAAGCTGTAGCAGTAGAAGAAAGTACATTAGTACAAACAGAAGAAGTAGCAAGCGGACTTACAATTGCTAGCCCATCAGTTGAAGAAGTTAAAGCATACTGGTTAAACTACGAATCAAAAGCAAGTGATAAAAAAGATTTCTACGGACTTAACCTAATCAATCCAGAAAGTGAAGAAGCTTTTGTAAGCATACCAAATGCTGACCTAAACTCTCTAAACCTTGGAGAAGTTTCAAATATAGCTCAAGAAGATGCCCTACACATTGCAAACACAGCAAGATTTGCATCAGGTATTACAAATAAACTAGCACTAGGATCTGACCAAGCACAATTTGCACAAGCAGCAACAATGGTAAACAGATTAAACTTACAAGTTAGCCACTACCCAGGACTTCCAACAGGACTTGCTTCTGACTCAGTAGAATATGTAAACGGAGCATACGGTGCAGAAAACTCAAACCTTGCAGCAAGCTTTAACATCCTTGACTCAGTAGTAGAATACCTAAAAGATGACCTAGGAAATGAAAACCAATTAGAAGTTGGACACAGAAGATGGGTACTAAACCCACAAGCTAGCCTTGTAGGATTTGGTCAAACAGAAGAATTTAACGCTATGTTTGTAAACAACAACGACTATGCTGGAGAAAATGCGAACACAGTTTATGCTTATCCAGGTGAAACAGCAATCAGCGAATTCCACTCAGAAGGTTCAAGCCTATCACTAATGTTTGGTGAAAACTTTGACCTAACAAACGCAACAGTAGAAGTAACAGACCTAGCAACAGGTGAAGTAAACATAGCAGCAAATGTTGATGAAAGTTTTAAAGGAAACGTAGAAGCAATCACATTTGGATACGGAATGAACTATGAAGCTGGTACAAAATTACAAGTAAAAGTAGCAGGCGTTACAAAAAACGGCCAAGACTACCCAGTAGAGTACACAGTAAACTACATGTCAATAAAATAAGTAAAAGAAAAGATTAATAAACACACCCCTAAGAATAATAAATTGTTTTTGTTTGCCCCATATTGGGGCTTTTTGTTTGCTTAAAAATTGTAATATATACATATAAATAGTTTATATTTTATTAGGAATGATATTTTTATTCAAAAATGGGAATATTTATAATAATATATAAAATTTTTTATAAGGAGATAATTATGGACGGTAGAAAAGAGGAGTTACTATCATTGCTTGATAAAGGAAAGACTAAATTTTCCATACCTGTTTATCAAAGAAATTATAGTTGGAGTACTCAGCAATGTAAGCAGTTATTAGATGATTTAATAGATGTTGGTAAAAAAGATAGAGATAGTCACTTTTTTGGAAGTGTAGTATCTGTTGTAAATTCTGAAAGAAGAATTAATGAGTATCTTGTTATAGACGGTCAACAACGTCTTACAACTGTTTCACTTTTATTACTTGCTATATACAAAACCTTAAGATCTAATAACAAATCTGATCAACTAACTAATCGTGAAAAAGAAATATATGAAAGATACCTGGTAGATCCATATGCCGATAATTTAGAAACCAGCTTAAAGTTAAAACCTATTAAAAAAGATAATGATGCATATGAAAAATTATTTAAGGAAAATACAGAAGTAATAGAAGCTAGTAATGTTACTATCAACTATAATTACTTTTATAATCGTTTAAATAAAGAAAATATTGATTTAGATAAGCTATATGATGCCTTACATAAATTAGAAATTATAAATATAGAATTGGATTCTAGACGTGATGATCCTCAGCTTATATTTGAAAGCCTAAATTCTACTGGTTTAGCCTTAGAAGAGTCAGATAAAATTAGAAACTTTATTCTTATGGGAGCGGAAGCTAGTGAACAAGATAGATTATATGAAGATTATTGGAGTAAAATAGAAGAATTAACACAAGAAGATTTAAGTAGGTTTGTAAGAGATTATCTAAGTGCAAAGACTAGAAAAACTCCATCTATGAATAAAGTATATTTTGCCTTTAAAGATTATGTAAAAGGAGAAAACTTAGACAATGAGGAAGTCTTAAAAGATTTATTAGAATATGCTAGAAACTATAATATCTTAGTAACAGGTGATGGTATAAATAATCAGATTAAGGCTGTTATATATAGGTTAAATAGATTAGAAACTAAAGTTACTAGACCATATTTTCTAGAGGTATTAAAATTATATAAACAAGAAATTATAGATGAGAGAAGTTTATATGATATTTTCATTAGCATTGAAAGTTATATATTTAGAAGAAGTATAGTAGGCTTACCAACAAACAGTTTAAACAAAGTATTCTTGCCGCTAAATAATGATATTTATAAAAGAGAAAACAACTATGATGATTATGTAAACAAATTAAATTATTCACTTTTAAATAAAAGTGGTAAGGCTAAATTTCCAAGAAATCCAGAATTTATCGAAAATTTATCTATCAAACAAGTTTATTTAATGAACAATAAGACTGTTATATACATGCTAGAAAGATTTGAAAATGTAAATACAAAAGAAGATAAAGATATATATAGGCACGTGGATAATGGAGATTATTCAATAGAGCACATAATGCCTCAAACTTTAACCAGTCAGTGGAAAGAAGAATTGGGTGAAGACTATGAGGCTGTTTATGAACGTTGGATTCATACAATGGCAAATCTTACCTTAACAGCTTACAATAGCAGTTATAGTAATAATAGTTTTGAGGATAAAAAAACTAGAGAGAATGGATTTATCGATAGTGGTCTTAGAATAAATCAATATATTTCAAAATTCGATAGTTGGGGACAAGATGAGATAGAGAAGAGGGATAAACACTTAACAAATCAAGCTTTAGAAATATGGCCTGATATTAAAACAACTTACGAAGTTAAAGATTCGGGAGTAAGTGAATTAATATTAGATGAAGAAAATGACTTTACTGGTAAAAAAATAAAAGCATTTATATATGAAGATCAGCAATATAATACAAGTAATCTAACAGATGCTTTTACAGAAATAATTAGATTGCTTTATAAACAGGACAGTTCAAATATAGTTGATTTAGCTAATCAAACAAAAGAAGATGGCTTTTTAAGCAAAGCATTTAGCTTCGATAAAGATGATCTGAGAATGCCCATTAAAATAGAGGATGTCTACGCTGAGTTAAATTATAGCAACAATTCTAAAATTAGAGTTTTAAGTGAGCTTTTTGAATTATATGATATAGAAAATTCAAGCCTATCGTTCATTAGCCAAGATTTAGAAGAAATATAAGATATCATAAAAGACTACCCTTAAGGGTAGTCTTTAAGTTTCTATATATTTAAAATTTCTTTTACTTTTTCTCTTAATTTCCTACTATCTTCAAAAGGATTTTCACTATCCATAATAGCCCTTACAACTGATACACCAGATGCACCGGAATTTTTTAGGATATCTATATTTTCATAGTTAAGGCCACCTATAGCTACTGTTGGGATAGATATATTATCATTTATTTCCCTTAATGTTTCTACACTGGTGCGTTTGGTTTTTACGTGGGTTTTGGTTTCAAAAATTGCACCTACTCCTAGGTAGTCTGCTCCTTTTTTTTCTTCTGCTATTGCCCAATCTAGATTTTTTGCAGTTGATCCTATAATTTTTTCATCGCCTAGGATTTTTCTGGCATCTGCCACATCCATATCATCATTTCCTAAGTGAACTCCATCAAGGTTTGCCGCAAGCGCAATATCTACCCTGTCATCTACTAAAAGGGGCACATTATAAGAGTGGCAAAGTTCTTTTAATTTTTTGGCAAGTTCTATGACTTCACGAGCTGGAGCAGTTTTTTCTCTAAGTTGGACTAGGGTTACTCCCCCCTTTAAGGATTCTTCTACTGTCTTAAAAAATTCTTCATCGGTTAATTTATCTCTATTTGTAACTAGGTATAGGCTTAGGTCAAAGTTTTTCATATACGATTCTCTCCTCAATTGTTTTACTATCTATAAGGGAAATTTGATCTAGTAGTGATATTTTAAAGGTTGCCATTCCCTTATCTTTTTGGGCAAGCTCTGCTCCTATATTTAATATACTTATGGCAAGGGCTATGGCATTTAAATTTTTTTCAAATGAATAGCTTGCTGCTATAATGCCACCTAGGATGCAACCTGTGCCGGTGACTTTTGGTAAAAGTGGGCTGCCATTTTTTAAAAGTAAAGTTTCTTTGCCATCTGAAATTATATCTTCCTTGCCACTTGCTACTACTATTGTGTTATACATAGTAGATAAGTCTCGGCAGATTTTTATCATTTGATCTTTGTCTATATTTTTGGCATCTACTCCGTTAGTAGATAATTTTTGGTAATATATAGAGTAGATTTCACTATAATTGCCTTTTAAAACCTTGATAGGATATTTTTTTAGGTAGTAAAGACTAGTTTCTAGCCTTACTTTTGTAGCAGAAGCACCAACTGGGTCTAGGATGATAGGAATATCATTGGCCTTGGCTGATATTAAAGCTTCTTTTATACCCATAAGCTTGCTTTGATTTAGAGTTCCTAGATTTATAAGTAGGGCGTGGGAGTTTTGAGTTACTTCATAAACTTCCCTATAATATTCTGCCAAAATTGGTGCTTGGTTTAAGCTTAAAAGCACATTTGCCAAATCATTTGAAGCAAGCGGGCTTACTATGGCATGGATCATGTGGGTGGATTCTTTCATTTTTTTAAAACTAGTATTAAAATCAATCATTTAATGACTCCTGCATTTTAGCAAGACTTCCGTTTTTTTCTAAAGCTTTTAGGAAGATATAGGCTACAGCTGATCCAATTATAGTTGCAATTACAAAGCTTGGTGTAAAGGTAAATAAAGCTACCTTGCTATCTCCTGCTATAAATTTCATAACTGGAAAAGATACCATAGATCCAATTATGCCTGTACCGATAACTTCTCCTATACATGCTGATAAAAATGTTTTGTATCTTTTATATAAAAGGCCTGATAAAAAGGCACCAAAAACTGCACCAGTTAGTGCTAGGGGAGATATGCCCATAAGGCTCATACGAATAAGTCCAATCATAGTTGCACAGGCTAGAGAATAATAAGGGCCTAATAAAACGGAACAAACTACATTTATAAAGTGCTGGGTGGGAGCAAAGCCATGAACCCTTAAAATTGGAGAAATAACTACTCCAATAGCTACAAGCATAGCTAGTAAAACAAATTTGCGTAAATTTTTAGAATTTTGCATAAGATACTCCTTTTTCATGGAGCTAATAGCGAGAAAAATCCCTCCGCTAGTATTACCTAGATCAGGTTTTTGGGTATAATCTCAGCTAATTAGCACCCCATTATCTATATTAATAAATATACTATAACATATTGAAAAAAATTTGCTAAATAAAAACCACCACATTCTTGTGATGGTCTTTGATGGGTGAAATCCGTTAAGATTCCATGAGTTAAACAGCGAAAGTATAAACTTTCTTGTTTATTATAACATATGAGTTACTTTTGTAAAGCTTTAATTTATGCTATTTTAACCGTTTTTCGGGTAATATTTTATAAGGAGAGGGTAGATGATGAAAACATTAATAGCAATAGATTCAATAAAAAATTATGAAAATTCAATAGAGATAGGAAATATTTTTAAAGAAGAATTAGGAGATAATGCTGACATCATTCCATTTTTAGATGGAGGCGAGGGGACAGTAGAAGCCATGAAAGGCCTATTAGATGGTGACTACCATTATGTAAATGTCCATAATCCCAAAAATGAAGTTATAACGGCAAGATATGTCATGAAAGATAAGTACGCAGTTATGGAAATGGCCCAATCTTCTGGCTTACGTTTATTATATAAAGAAGAGCTTGATGTGATGAATTCTTCTTCCTTAGGTTTTGGAGAAATGCTAGTAGATGGACTAGATGCTGGAGCTAATTCATTTTTTATAGGCATAGGAGATACGGCAACCAATGACCTTGGTATGGGCATGCTCTATGCTTTGGGGGCAAGGTTTTATGATAAAGGTAATAATGAGCTAAATCCTATTGCAAAAAATATGGTAGAAGTAGAAAGAATAGACCTTTCAAATATGGACCATAGGATTTTTGATAAGTACATAGTCATTGCCACAAGCTCTGATACGACCCTTTTTGGGGAAAATTCCTTTTTAGAAAGTAGGGTTTACAGAAAGGGAGCTTCGGAATTAGATATAGCATTTTTATATAAGGGCTCCAAACACTTTAAGAAAAAAATAGAAGAGGCCCTTGGCATTGACCCAGTAGACTTACCATCTTTAGGCTCTGGTGGAGGAGTGGCCTGGGCCTTATATACATTTTTTAAAACAAAAATTACCAAGTCCATGGACCTAGTATTAGAAAGACTAGACTTTGACCAAATGATAAAAGAATATGACACCCTAATCCTAGGGGAAAATGTTGATCAATTTGACGGTCTAAGTTCTATAAATGTTGCCAAAGTGGCCAAGTCTTATAATGAAAACTTAGATGTAATATTTTTAGAAAATAAGGATGGCAAAAAAATTGGGCAAAGAGAAAAATTTGATAAAATCTACCAATACGAAATATCAGATGATTTTGACCGTGACCAGATGAGAGAAGCTATTAGGGCCTTGGCTAAAGACCTTAATAAAAACTACTTTAGCAGATAAAATAGGAAAAGAAAGTATAGTAAATTTATGAATAATTTTAGAAATTTAGGATCAAGCAAAGTAACAAGCGCCCTACTTATAATAAATGTCATAGTTTTTGCAATTATGACCTTAAATGGAGGCAGCCAAAATATCACAAACCTTGTTAGGTTTGGAGCTGTGGTTAAGGAGAGAATTGCTTATGGTGAATGGTGGAGACTTTTTACTGCTAGCTTTATCCATATAGGATTTATGCATATTTTATTTAATATGTACTTTTTGTATCAAATAGGACCAATTTTTGAAAGGTTATATGGTAGCCGCAACTTCCTTATTATTTACCTTTTAGCAGGAATTATGGGAAATTTGGTAAGTTTTGCCTTTGGAAATCCATCCACAGTTAGTGCTGGAGCTTCTACTTCCCTTTACGGACTTTTTGGTTTGGCTTTAGGTATTATGCTAAATTATAGGGGAGATAGCATGCTATCTAGTTTTGGGGCAAGTTTTTTATCAGTGATTGCAATAAATATTATTTATTCTTTACTAAGCCCTAGCGTAGGCATGCTTGGCCACCTAGGTGGTTTGCTGGCTGGTGTGATTTTGGCGGGAGTTTTCCCAGTTATAAATCGCAGCCTTGCTACAAGTACTCAAATTATAAGTGTAACTGCCTTTGTAGTTTTAGCTATTCTTTTTGTAAGAATAGGTCTAAAAACTGTGGTATAGCCTATGAATAAAAAGTTTTTTTTAAGTTTGGGCCTCATTTTGGCCCTTACTTCTTGCGAATTTCAATCCCGAGCTGATTTTGAAAAAGAATTGGAGGCAGAAGATAGTGCTAGTGAAAAAGACTTTGCTATGCCAGATATCCGCTATGAAAAAGCGGGTGATGAACCAGAATCAAGCGGAGAAGAAAAAACAGAAGATAAGTTAGATTTAACTAATTTATATGGGTCTGGTAAGACTGGCAAAACTTTAAATCCAGCTGATGCTGTGGGAAATATCATAGACACTAAAATAGGAGATAGTCAAATAGGTGTTTCCCTACGCCCTTCAACTCAAATTGGTGGAGCATATTCTACAATTCTTTCCTATAAGAGAAATAACGAGCTAACAGAGCGTGAATTTGGGCCTGTTGCAGGAATTAGCGGTTTAAATACAATTGTAACTTATGATAAGATAAATTCTGATTCTGGTCCTATGCTTTTGGTTAGCCAAATTACTATAAATAATGGCGAGACTTATAGCGCTTATTATATTTTTAATAAATTTATGAGCCTGATGGATTATTTAGTTTTTAGAACTTCTACTGACAACACTATGCCAACTGTGGAACGCTTGGGAGATGTTGTTGAATATACTGATCAGGCTGTACCAGGGGATATAAATAAGGCTATTAAAAATCGTATGGAAACAGAAGAAAGATATTTACCATCCATGCTAGATATCTATGGTATAAAACATAGGCCAGTTACAAGTTTATATGAAAATCGTGAGATGGATATAGGATATTTGCCTGATGTGACTGGGGAAGATAGGATATTACTTACAAAAACTACAACCAGTGCACAAAATATGGGCATGAATATAGATATAGAAAAATAAGGAGTAATAATGAAAAGACACGAAATAGATGAAAATTTAAAGTGGGATACCTCTTTAATCTATAAAGAAGATGATGAGTATTATAAGGAGATAGAAGAAGTAAAAGATCTTGCCGAAAAACTTACAGATTATAAGGGCAAGATTACATCTGATAGTCAAACCCTTTTAAATTTTCTAAAAGATTATGAAAAACTTATGAGAAAATTCTCAAAGGCTGCAGTATATGGCCATTTAAAATCAGATGAAGATACATCTGACAGCACTTACCAACAAATGAGCCAAACTTCTACAATTACAGGTGCAGAAATTTCTGAAAAATTATCTTTTATTACACCAGAAATTTTATCTGCTAACTATGATGACATCAAAAAAATGCTGACAGAAAATGAAGAGCTAAAAGAATACGACCACTACTTTGATGACTTATTTAGAAGCAAAGACCACGTTTTAAGTGAAGATCAAGAAAAAATCGTAGCATCTTTCTCCAAACTAAGCGAGAATCCAGTATCAACATATATGATTTTCTCAAATGCTGATATGAAATTCCCATCAGTTGAAAAAGATGGAGAAGAAGTTGCCTTATCAGATGCAAACTTTACAACTCTTGAAGAAAATAAGGACCGTGACTTTAGACGCAGGGTTTATGAAACTTATTATGGAGTTTACAAACAATTTGAAAACACAGCTGCATCACTATTAGACGGTGAGCTAACCAGCCACAATATAGTAGCAAAACTTAGAAACTATGACTCAGCTCGTCAAATGAGTCTTTCAGCAAATAATTTAGATGAAGAAATTTATGACAATTTACTAGAAGTGGTCCATGATAATATGGATATCCACAGAGATTACACTAGCCTTCGTAAAGAATTTTTAGGAGTAGATGACCTAGGTTTCCACGATATCTATGTACCACTTGTAAAAGATTATGAAAGAGAAATCGACTTTGATGAAGCTCGTGATATAGTTTTAGAAGCAATCAAACCACTTGGTGAAGAATATGTAGAGGTAGCTCGCAAGGGATTTGAACAAAGATGGTTTGATGTAATGCCAAATGAAGGAAAAAGATCAGGAGCCTATTCATCAGTGTCTTACGATACCCAACCATATATTTTACTAAACTATACAAATACCATTGGTGATGTATTTACTATAGCCCACGAGCTTGGCCACTCTATGCACTCATATTACACAATGAAAAACCAACCATACATTTACGGTTCATATTCAATCTTCCTTGCAGAGATTGCATCAACAACTAATGAGTTGCTACTTTTAGATTACATGCTAAAAAATAGCCAAAGTGAAGAAGAAACTGCATATTTACTAAACTATTTTGTAAACCAATTTAAGTCAACAGTCTTTAGACAAACAATGTTTGCAGAATTTGAACATGAAGTAAATAAATTAGTTGCCAAAGGAGAGCCTATCCCAGCTGCAAAACTTGATGAAATTTATGGGGACTTAAACCGTGATTACTTTGGTAGTGATATAGAAGTAGACGAATATATCTCAACAGAATGGGCAAGAATCCCACACTTTTATATGTTCTACTATGTATTCCAATACGCAACAGGCTTTATGTCAGCAGTAGCCCTTAGCCAAAAAATCCTAAATGGTAGTGATAAAGATCGTGAAGCTTATTTAAACTACTTAAAAGCAGGTGAAAGTGAATATCCAATCGATGTTCTTAAAAAAGCAGGTGTTGATATGACAAATAAAGATGCTATGCAAAAAGCTATGGATGTAGCACGTGAAGCTTTAGAAGATTTAAGAAAAGCAATACTATAATGTAACAAAAGCAGTAGAATTTAGTCTACTGCTTTTGTTTTATCTATTTTCCATTATTTGAGTTATTTCATCTGGGTTGATACCGACCATAGCTTCTCCTAAATTTTTGCTTACTTCTAGTAAAACTTTAGGGTCATTGTAGTTTTCTACTGCTTTTACTATAGCCTGAGCTCTTTTTGCTGGGTCTCCTGATTTAAAGATACCACTTCCTACAAAAACACCCTCTGCTCCAAGTTGTCTCATAAGGGCAGCATCAGCAGGAGTAGCCACTCCACCAGCAGAGAAGTTTAGAACCGGAAGTTTTTTATTTTCTTTTACATAAACCAATAGGTCATAGTCTACACCTAGTTCTTTTGCTTTTGTATAAAGTTGGTCATCCCTAAGTGCTGATACTTCTGCTATTTCTGTTTGGATTGTTCTAAGATGTCTTACAGCTTGAACTACATCTCCAGTTCCAGCTTCACCTTTAGTTCTAATCATTGCAGCACCTTCTTTTATTCTTCTTAAAGCTTCTGATAAGCTACGAGCTCCACATACAAAAGGTGTATTAAATTTAGTTTTATCTATATGATTAAAATCATCTGCGGGTGTTAAAACTTCAGATTCATCTATGTAATCAATTCCTAATGCTTCTAGGATTTGTGCTTCTATAAAGTGACCTATACGAACCTTTGCCATAACTGGAATTGAAACAGCTTCTTGAATTTTGCTAATCATTTCAGGATCACTCATTCTAGAAACTCCACCTGCAGCTCTAATATCTGCTGGTACTCTTTCAAGGGCCATTACAGCAACAGCACCTGCATCTTCAGCAATTTTAGCTTGCTCAACATTTATAACATCCATGATTACACCGGACTTAAGTTTGTTGTTTATTGATTCAAAAGTCATGATTGCCTCCTATAATAATCATATATAAATATATTATAAAAATTTTAAAGGCTAAATAAAATTAGCTATTAAATTTCTTATTTTTATTATTCTACCATATTAATACAATAAATTTAATAAATTTTTAAAAAAATTTATATTAATTTAAAGTTTTCAAGCTCTTACACTCAAAAATTGGTAAAATATTTATTAACCAATACCACCCAAAACTATACCAAGAATAAGTGCAAGGAAGCTTAATGCACAGTAAATATATTTACCGAGAGGATAAAACCAAGCGCCTAAAGCTTTTTTGCGACCCATATTTACTTCTTTTATAGCTATATCTTTATCCAAAACCCAGAAGAACATTATTCCAGCTAGCAGGGCTCCAAGGGGAGCTATTACTATAGAAACAATATCCATCCATGGACCAACTATAGCTTGGATGAAAATAGCACATATTATTCCCAATAGATTTATAATAAAGGCTGATTTTTTACGTTCTAGGCCAAATTTCTCCTGAACATAGGCTACTGGAGCTTCATAAAGATTGATTATAGATGAAAGTCCTGCAAATAAAACAGCTAGATAAAAAATAATCATTAAAATTTTACCGGCTTCTATTTGATTAAAGACATTTACTAAATATATAAACATAAGGCCGGGTCCACCCTCAGTAAGGTCAGCCTTACCAATAGCCATGGCAGGAATGATTACAAAACTTGCAAGGATGGCAGATAAGCTATCAAAAAAAGCAATGTTTTTTGCAGAAGATGGGATATCTTCATTTTTTGGTAAATATGATCCGTAAATTACAGATCCATTTCCTGCAATAGATAGGGAGAAAAAGGCTTGGCCAAAGGCAAAAATCCATAACTTTATGTCAGCTAATTTAGATGTATCCAGGCTAAAAATATACCTATAGCCAGCTGCTGAATTTGGATTCATTCCTAGGTATATGGCAAGGCCAAGTAGCAAAATAAATAAAATAGGCATTAAAATCTTATTTGCCCTCTCAATGCCCTTAGCGATACCAAAAGACATAATAACCATCGAAAAAATTCCTGCTATTATTATCCAAAAATTATTTGAGAAAGTTGCCGCAGTATTTTCAAAAGTTATAGCTATAGATGAAAAATCATTGCCCAAGCTAGACAATTCTCCACTTATAGCCAGATAATTGTATTTAAAAATCCACCCCATAACAGCTGTATAGCCTATAGCTAGAGCAAGAGAGCCTAAAACAGGGATGAAGCCTAATTTTTTTCCTATATTTTCATTTCCTTTTTGTTTTGTAGCAAAACCAAAAGCATGCACAGGTCCAGACCCTGTAAGCCTACCCAGGGCAAATTCTTCTATAACCCCAGTTGATGCAATTAGTATTACAAATATAAAGTAGGGAATTAAAAAGCTCATCCCTCCCCAAATAGAAACCATAACAGGAAAACGCCAAATATTTCCCATTCCTACAGCAGATCCTATGGATGCCAGGGTAAATCCTAATTTACCAGTGAAACCATCATTTTTTATCAAATCTTTATTTTTATTATCCATTTCTAATCCTTAATTTATATTACCAATAATTATACCAAAGTTGTGGCAAAAACAAGTATTTAATTTAGATTTTACAAAACTAATATAAAATTAAAATATTTTATTGCTATCATATACACAAAAATTTTAGGAGGAATTAATGATAAATTTTGCCCATAGGGGTTTTAAAGGAAAATATCCAGAAAATACCATGCTAGCCTTTAAAAAAGCAGTTGAAGCTGGTGCGGATGGAATAGAATTTGATGTTCATTTATCAAAAGACGGTCAATTAGTAATAATTCACGATGAAACTTTAGATAGAACAACTGATGGAGAGGGTTTAGTTTTCGAAAAAACTTTAGATGAACTACAAAAGTTAAATGCAGCAAAATTTTATCCTGAATGGGACAGTCAAAAAATTCCTACATTAAAAGAGTATTTTGAATATGCCAAAAATGAGGATATTATTACAAATATAGAACTAAAAACTTCCATAATCGACTATCCAGGTATTGAAAAGAAAGTTTATGATTTGATAAAAGAATATAGCTTAGATGAAAAAATAATTATTTCATCATTTAATCACAATGCCCTAGTAAAATTTAAAGATATTGCCCCACATATTAAATGTGGAGTTTTGGAATCATCCAGACTTTATAAGCCATGGGAGTATGTAAAAAACTTGGGCATGGAGTACTACCATCCTATGAATTTTACAGTAAATAAAGAAATAGCAGAAAAATTTGCTGAAAATAATATTGGTTTAAACATTTGGTTTGGTAAAGCTGATTATGATTATAGTATATATTTGCCATGTAATCCTACTGGACTCATAACAGATTATCCAGATAAAGTAAAAGAATTTCTAAATTAGCATACAATAGTATGCTTTTTTTTATTAAATATTTGTAAAGTTTATATAAATTTTAAAAATACCTTGATTTTAGTAATTTTTCTAAAAATTGACTAAGCTTGTAAAAAAAATTTAAAAAATCTTTGCTAAAATTTACCAAAGTATTACAAGATTAATAAATACATTTTATATGCACTTCTTAAAATATACATACATTAGACTTTAGGAGGATGTATGTTTAATACAAAAAAAATTTTTAGCCTAGCTTTATCAATGTCAATGTTACTAGGCTTTACAGCTTGTGGTGCAAATAATAATGACACTGCAACAGACAGTCAACCAGCACAAACAGAATCTGCAAATACAGATAATGCAGAAAATAAATCCGGGGAAACTAGCGACACACCAGCAGAAAATAATACAGAAGATAAGAAAACTTCTGCAAACACCGATGATGGAAAAATTCACATTACATATTGGTATGCCTGGAAGGATAAAATCGGTGAATCAAAAGAAGAATTGGTAAAACAATTTAACGAATCCCAAGATGAGATTGTAGTTGAAGCAGCTTACCAGGGTTCATATGATGAACTTTCATCGAAAACACAAGCTGCAAAAGCAGCAAACAATGCACCAGAAATATTTGAAGTAGAAATTGCAAATATGTATACCATGGCTAAAGGTGGCATGATTGAAAATCTAGATCCATTTGTAGATGATGAAGTAGATATAGAAGACTTTAACGAAGGACTTATGCACGAAGCATATATAGATGATTCTTTATACGGACTTCCTTTTTATAGATCAACTCCAATTATGTATAAAAACGTTGATATGTTAAAAGAAGCAGGTCTTGATCCAGAGGGGCCAAAAGATTGGAAAGAATTTAAGGAATATGCTAAAGCATTAAGAGATAAAGATAACGATAAGTATGCAATGACATTTAATTTAGATCCATGGTTTTTAGAAGCTTGGGTTTATTCATCTGATGGATTTTATGCAAAAGATGGGGAAATTGGCTTTGATCAAGAGGGAACAAAAGAACCAGCTAGATTCTTACAAGAACTTGCAGATGATGATCTAATAAAAGTAGTTTTAGGTGAACAAGCAGGAGATACACAAAGACAAGATTTTGTAAACCAAAATTCTGCTTTATATTTCACATCTACTGCAGGTTTATCATCTTTATTACCATTAGCTGAAGAAAATGGTTTTGAGCTTGATACTTCATTTGTCCCAGGGAATAAACATTATGCGGTACCAACAGGTGGATGTAACATTGTTATGACTAGTGGGCTTGATAAAGAAAAGCAAGAAGCGGCTTTTAAATTCATTAAATTTATGACAGCGACAGAGCAAAACGTATTTGCTTCAGAATATACAGGTTATCTACCAACAAGATATTCATCAGTAGAAACTGATAAAATTCAAGAACTCCACAAAGAAATCCCTCAATACAGAACAGCGTTTGACCAGTTAGAACATGCACAAGCAAGACCAATTGCAAAAGGATGGCCTGAAATGGAAAAAATGCTTTATGAAGGTGTGACAAATACGACAACTCAAGGTGCTGATGTAGATCAAATTTATGATAACTTACAAAATCAAGCACAATCAATCTTATCATTTTAGTTAGGATAAAAAATGGCAAGTGTAAAACTAGAACACGTATATAAAAAATATGACGGCAATGAAAAGTATTCTGTTGAGGATGTATCTATATACATCCCTGACGGAGCTTTTGCTGTTTTTGTAGGACCGTCAGGATGTGGTAAGTCCACTACTTTAAGAATGATAGCTGGACTAGAAGATATTACCGATGGAAATATCTATATAGGAGATAGGTTAGTAAATAATGTAGCTCCTGGAGATAGAAAAGTAGCTATGGTTTTCCAAAACTATGCTCTTTACCCTACAATGACAGTTAGAGAAAATATAGAATTTGGACTTATAAATAACAAGGTACCAAAAGAAGAAAGAAATAGACTTATTAGTGAGATTAGCCAAATAGTTTCTCTTGATGAATATATGGATAGACGACCATCAAATCTTTCCGGTGGGCAAAGGCAAAGAGTTGCCCTAGCACGCGCTATGGTAAAAAAACCAGATATATTTATCTTAGATGAGCCTTTAAGTAACTTAGATGCAAAACTTAGGGTGCAAATGAGAACAGAGCTTAAAAAAATTCACGAAAAGCTTGGAACAACCTTCATTTATGTAACCCATGACCAGGTAGAAGCTATGAGTATGGGAACACAAATTATTGTTATGAGTGATGGTCATGTTATGCAAGACTCAAAACCACGTGATGTTTATAATAACCCAGCTAATGTATTTACTGCTAAATTTATAGGATCTCCACCTATGAATATCATCGAACTAAACGATGGTACTAGAAAATATTATGAGCCTCATAACTCTGCTATAAAGTATGTAGGATTTAGACCTGAAGATGCTAAAATTGTAGAAAAGCCTAATTACCAAGATTCTTTATCTATTCTTAGTAATGTAGAAAATGTTGAGCCTCTAGGATCAGAAACCATATATACTTTAGAAAATAATCTAGGTTCTTTCCAAGTTAAATCTTATGAAAAAGAGATTATTAATAAAAATGAAGTAATCATAGAAGTTAAAAAAGAAGATTTAAATTACTTTGATAAGAACCAAAATTTATTAACCGAAAACCAAAAATTAGAAGAAGTAGAAGTTAAAAATGAGAGCAAAGAAAGGGGAGATGAGTTTGAACGTAGCTATCAAGAAAAAACAACCAACTCAAAAACCTATAGCTCAAACTAAAAGTAAGGCTAGCCCTTATCTAATGATTACTCCTGCTATGTTAGTTTTTGTTTTATTCTCCTTTATTCCTATCATATATATGATTTACCTTTCATTTCATGATTGGAACTTCATATCCCCGGATATGAAGTTTGTGGGAATTAACAACTTTAAGCATCTATTAGGTGATCCTAGATTTGCTCAAACTATGAGAAATACTATTTTATACACCATCCTTACAGTAGCAGGTTTTATAATTTTAGGATTACTTATTGCTATTGCCTTAAATAAAAATACTAAGATACATTCTTTTATGCAAAGTGTAGTCTTTGCCCCTCATATCATATCTTTAGTATCTATATCTATGCTTTGGTTATGGTTAATGGACTATGATTATGGTCTTTTTAATTATCTGCTAGGCAAAATTGGTGTAGGTCCTGTTAGTTTTCTTACAAATCCAGATATAGTTATGTATTCTCTAGCAGCAGTAAGCATTTGGAAGGGTGTAGGATATTATTCTTTAATATTTTTATCAGGTCTTCAAGCTATACCTGATGATATTTACGAAGCAGCAGCCCTAGATAATACTCCTTGGCATAGAAAACTTTTTAAAATTACTTTGCCAATGCTTTCGCCTACTATATTTTTTATAGGCATTACAAGTATTATAGCAAGTTTTAAAGTTTTTGAAACTATTAGTATTATGACCCAAGGTGGGCCGATGAATGCTTCAAATACTTTAGTTTATTATATTTATGAAACAGGATTTAAGTTCTTTAACATGGGACTTTCATCAGCAGCAGGAGTAATTTTATTTGTTGTAATAGCTATACTTACCTTTATTTACTTTAAGCTGATGGCTAAGAAAGTTTACTACAATTAAGGAGAATTTATGAGACAAGAAAGTATTTTAAGAAAAATATTAAGAATTATAGCTTTGATACTGGTTTCAGTTATTTTCCTAGGACCGTTTTTATGGATGGTATTTACTTCCTTTAAGCCCTTGGCTGAAGCTTTAAAACTGCCACCAACTTTCTTACCAGAAACTTGGGTACCACAAAATTATGTAGATGCTTGGAATTCTGGACCATTTTTACATTATACAAAAAACTCTATCATTGTAACTTTATCAGTGGTGGCTTTGCAATTATTAACAATCATCCCAGCAAGCTATGCCTTTGCGAAAATGGATTTTAAGGGCAAAAATATTTTGTTCTCATTGATACTTGTAACCATGATGATCCCTGCTCAGTTAATATTTTTACCAGTATATCTTATGTTTTCTAAGGCAAATTTAATTAACACCTACTGGTCACTTATATTACCATGGGCAAGTTCAGCCTTTGGGATTTTCTTACTGCGCCAAAGATTTATGCAAGTGCCAGATGAGATTATAGAAGCAGCAGTTTTAGATAATACTCCAACATGGAAGATAATATTTAAAATTATGCTTCCCCAAGCTCGCGGTACTGTAATCACCATTGCTCTTTTAAACTTTATTGGTACATGGAATGATTATTTTTGGCCATTAGTTATGACAAGTAATGATGATGTAAGAACTCTACCTCTAGGAGTTTCTATGCTTAAGTCAACCCTAGATGGCATCCATTGGAATACAGTAATGGCAGGAAATGTTATTTTGATATTACCAATTGTAATTATCTATATCTTTGCCCAAAGAGAGATTATTAAAGCCTTTACCTATAGCGGAATCAAATAGGAGATATTATGAACAATACACCACTTATAATTATTTCACTAGATGCTCTTGGATACTGTGATGAAGAAACTTATAAAAATCTACCGTTTTTAAAATCAATAATAGAAAAAGGTACATGGATAAGAAAAGTAGAATCCATATATCCAACCCTTACTTATCCTATTCATTCAACAATTGTCACTGGTAGATATCCGATTGAACATGGGGTTGATAATAACTTACTTGTTCAGCCTGAGAAAAAAGCAATGGATTGGTATTGGGACCATGATTATATTTCTGGAGATACAATATTAAAAAATGCCCACAAAAAGGGATTAAAAATAGCTGCCTTTTCATGGCCAGTTTCTGCAAAAGCAGATATTGAGTTTAATGTTCCAGAAGTTTCTCCAAATCCAGTAGGAACCTATATAGACCACTTAAAAGAAAACGGTAGTGGAGAATATATAGAAGAGCTACAATCTGTTTTTGGTCCATTTAATAGTTGTGATAGTCAAAAGAAAAAAGATGAATGGATGGCAAATGCTACGGCCTACACATTTGAAAAACACCAGCCAGACATTACCTTCCTTCATCTAATAGATGTAGACCACCAAAAGCATGTATATGGTTCTACCCACTTTGCAATAACAGATGCTATAAAAGAACTAGATGATAGACTTAAACGTATGTTTGAAAAAATTTCAAAAGTTAAAAATCTTGATGAAATAAATATCATGCTTTTAAGCGACCACTCCCAAATAGACACAGCTTATCCTATTAGACTAAATAAAGTTTTAGCAGATATGGATTTAGTAAATGTAAATGAAGATGGTACTGTAAAAGAAGACTGGCAAGCATATTTCTTAACATGCGGAGGATCTACAGCTCTTTATACAAAAGAAGATAATCCTAAACTTGTAGCAGAAATCAAAGAGAAGATTGAAAGTTTAAACATAGAAGGAATAGATCAAATATTTACCACCGAAGAGATTAGCGATTTAAAATCAAGTGACCGTGCTAAGTTATGGATTGAGGCTAAGGAAGGTTATGTATTTGACGCAGATGCAAGAGACTTTGTAGAAAGTAGAGATAAAGAACCAGGACCACGAGGTAACCACGGATTTTTACCAAGCAAGGAAAAAAATCTAGCCATAGCAATATTTAAAGGTCCTGCCTTCAAAGAAAGCAAGACTATAGAAAATGAAAAAATCGTAGATATAGCTCCAACAATTAATAAAATTTACGATTTAGAAATAAAAAATATGAGCGGAAGTGTAATTAATGAGTGTTTAAGATAAAATATTAGTTTTCTTATATTAGGACTGACCTAGCTAGAAAATACTAGGTCAGTTTTTTGTGCCTATACATAGAAGGAACTTATAGAGGGGTATAAATTTAGAAAAAAACTTGACATAATTAAAAATTCCTAGTATTATTAGTATCACCACTTAAGAAGTGATTGGAAAATAAATTTGACAATCATTTTAAGATGGTGTAATATATAAAAATACCGCACTAGTTATAAAAGCAATTTATAACGAAAAATTAAAAATATTTGAAAAAACATTTGACAAACATTTTTAAACGTGGTATTATATATCTTGTCGTTGAGAAGCGGCAATATGAACCAGATAAGATAAAACTTATCTAAAAATAAATAGAAATTAAACTTATTCAATTAATTTGAGTAACCTTAAAACAATGATTTTGTTCTTTATATAAAGAACAGGATAATTTAAATCACGCATTAACAGAATGTTGATGTAAATGAAGAGTCTAGATCAAAATAGGCCCGTCCGGCCAATAGAGGACCCTCCACGGAGTGGTCGCAGGACGGAGACCGAGAAAGATTCTTATGAATTAAACTTAAATCTACTATTAGTAATAGTAGTAAATAATATTTTTCATGAGAGTTTGATCCTGGCTCAGGATTAACGCTGGCGGCGTGCATAACACATGCAAGTCGAACGATGAAACTTAAATGATTTCTTCGGAATGAACTTAAGCGGATTAGTGGCGGACGGGGGAGTAACGCGTGAGTAACCTGCCTTATACAAGGGGATAGCCTCTGGAAACGGAGAATAATACCCTATGATGTTTCTATCTCGCATGAGATATTAACCAAAGT
>NZ_JBGMEH010000010.1:0-1072 GCF_046365495.1 Anaerococcus cruorum
CCCTAGGTATCCGAATGGGGAAACCCGGCTGTGGAAGACACAGTCATCATAAAATAAATACATAGCTTTATGAAGTTAGACCCTGCGAACTGAAACATCTAAGTAGCAGGAGGAAAAGAAAGAAAACTCGATTTTCCAAGTAGCGGCGAGCGAAAAGAAAACAGCCCAACCCAGTAAGAAATATATTTTTTAGTTAAATCATTTGGGAAGATGAACCATAGAAAGTGACAGTCTTGTAAACGAAAGAAAATATATTGTGGGGGCAAGTAGCAGTGAACACGAGTAATTTGCTGTGAAGATAGGGGGCCCATCCCCTAAGGCTAAATACTAACATGTGACCGATAGCGAACAAGTACCGTGAGGGAAAGGTGAAAAGAACCCCGAAAGGGGAGTGAAATAGAACCTGAAACCTTGTGCCTACAAGCAGACAAAGCACTAAAGTGTGATGTCGTACCTTTTGTAGAATGGGCCAGCGAGTTATCGTATTTAGCAAGGTTAAGTCTTTAAGAGACGGATCCAAAGCGAAAGCGAGTCTTAATAGGGCGAAAGTTAAATGCGATAGACCCGAAACCGGGTGATCTATCCATGGTCAGAGTGAAGGTGAAGTAAAATTCACTGGAGGCTCGAACCGGGTGCGGTTTAAAACGCATCGGATGAACTGTGGATAGGGGCGAAAAACCAAACGAACCCGGAGATAGCTGGTTCTCCTCGAAATAGCTTTAGGGCTAGCCTATGACTTAAGATTTAAGGAGGTAGAGCACTGACTGGCCTAGGGCGGCTTACCGTACCAAAGCCTATCAAACTCCGAATGCCAAAAAATCAGGTCATGGAGTCAGACTTAGAGGGATAAGCTCCTAAGTCGAAAGGGAAACAGCCCAGACCGACAGCTAAGGTCCCAAAATCTGGATTAAGTGGAAAAGGATGTGAACCTACTAAGACAACCAGGACGTTGGCTTAGAAGCAGCCATACATTTAAAGAATGCGTAATAGCTCACTGGTCAAGTGGGTTTGCGCCGAAAATAAACGGGGCTAAAATTCAGTACCGAAGCTTCGGATTGATAGAGAATTTAAA
>NZ_JBGMEH010000011.1:0-1260 GCF_046365495.1 Anaerococcus cruorum
CAGTAGCCGGCTTGAGAGAGTGTACGGCCACATTGGGACTGAGACACGGCCCAGACTCCTACGGGAGGCAGCAGTGGGGAATTTTGCACAAGGGGGGAAACCCTGATGCAACGACGCCGCGTGATTTAGAAGGCCTTCGGGTTGTAAAAATCTTTTGTATAGGAAGAAAATGACAGTACTATACGAATAAGGTCCGGCTAATTACGTGCCAGCAGCCGCGGTAATACGTAAGGACCGAGCGTTGTCCGGAATCATTGGGCGTAAAGGGTACGTAGGCGGGTTTTTAAGTTAGAAGTCAAAGGCTATAGCTCAACTATAGTAAGCTTCTAAAACTGGAAACCTTGAGAGATGGAAGGGAAAGTGGAATTCCTAGTGTAGCGGTGGAATGCGCAGATATTAGGAGGAATACCGGTGGCGAAGGCGACTTTCTGGCCATTTTCTGACGCTGAGGTACGAAAGCGTGGGTAGCAAACAGGATTAGATACCCTGGTAGTCCACGCCGTAAACGATGAGTGTTAGGTGTCTGGAGTAAATCTGGGTGCCGCAGCTAACGCATTAAACACTCCGCCTGGGGAGTACGCACGCAAGTGTGAAACTCAAAGGAATTGACGGGGACCCGCACAAGCAGCGGAGCATGTGGTTTAATTCGAAGCAACGCGAAGAACCTTACCAAGTCTTGACATATTACGGAGTGTTCTAGAGATAGTTCATTACATCTTCGGATGACTGTAATACAGGTGGTGCATGGTTGTCGTCAGCTCGTGTCGTGAGATGTTGGGTTAAGTCCCATAACGAGCGCAACCCCTATGGCTAGTTACCATCATTAAGTTGGGGACTCTAGCAATACTGCCGGTGACAAACCGGAGGAAGGTGGGGATGACGTCAAATCATCATGCCCTTTATGACTTGGGCTACACACGTGCTACAATGGCAGGTACACAGGGCCGCAAGACAGCGATGTTAAGCAAAACTCAAAAAGCCTGTCCCAGTTCGGATTGCACTCTGCAACTCGAGTGCATGAAGTTGGAGTTGCTAGTAATCGTGGATCAGAATGCCACGGTGAATGCGTTCCCGGGTCTTGTACACACCGCCCGTCACACCATGGAAGTTGGCAATACCCGAAGCCTGTGAGCTAACCCTTTGGGGAGCAGCAGTCGAAGGTAGGGTCAGTAACTGGGGTGAAGTCGTAACAAGGTAGCCGTATCGGAAGGTGCGGCTGGATCACCTCCTTTCTAAGGAAGCCCGGCCTGGTGGGTGGAA
>NZ_JBGMEH010000012.1:0-891 GCF_046365495.1 Anaerococcus cruorum
TCCTGGCTCAGATCGAACGCTGGCGGCATGCTTTACACATGCAAGTCGGACGGCAGCACGAGTACTTGTACTTGGTGGCGAGTGGCGAACGGGTGAGTAATATATTGGAACGTACCGAGTAATGGGGGATAACTATCCGAAAGGATAGCTAATACCGCATACGCTTTGAGAAGGAAAGCAGGGGATCTTCGGACCTTGCGTTATTCGAGCGGCCAATAACTGATTAGCTAGTTGGTGGGGTAAGGGCCCACCAAGGCGACGATCAGTAGCGGGTCTGAGAGGATGATCCGCCACACTGGGACTGAGACACGGCCCAGACTCCTANNCTACGGGAGGCAGCAGTGGGGAATTTTGGACAATGGGCGAAAGCCTGATCCAGCCATGCCGCGTGTCTGAAGAAGGCCTTCGGGTTGTAAAGGACTTTTGTTAGGGAAGAAAAGGTTGATGCTAATATCATTAACTGATGACGGTACCTAAAGAATAAGCACCGGCTAACTACGTGCCAGCAGCCGCGGTAATACGTAGGGTGCGAGCGTTAATCGGAATTACTGGGCGTAAAGCGAGCGCAGACGGTTAGTTAAGCAAGATGTGAAATCCCTGAGCTCAACTTGGGAACTGCGTTTTGAACTGGCTAGCTAGAGTGTGTCAGAGGGGGGTAGAATTCCACGTGTAGCAGTGAAATGCGTAGAGATGTGGAGGAATACCGATGGCGAAGGCAGCCCCCTGGGATAACACTGACGTTCATGCTCGAAAGCGTGGGTAGCAAACAGGATTAGATACCCGGGTAGTCCACGCCGTAAACGATGAGTGTTAGGTGTCTGGAGTAAATCTGGGTGCCGCAGCTAACGCATTAAACACTCCGCCTGGGGAGTACGCACGCAAGTGTGAAAC
>NZ_JBGMEH010000013.1:0-2872 GCF_046365495.1 Anaerococcus cruorum
GGTATTTCAAGGACGGCTCCACAGAGACTGGCGTCTCTGCTTCAAAGCCTCCCACCTATCCTACACAAGTGACTTCAAAGTCCAATGCAAAGCTACAGTAAAGGTTCACGGGGTCTTTCCGTCTAGCAGCGGGGAGATTGCATCTTCACAACCATTTCAACTTCGCTGAGTCTCGGGAGGAGACAGTGTGGCCATCGTTACGCCATTCGTGCGGGTCGGAACTTACCCGACAANNTAGTTACGGCCGCCGTTTACTGGGGCTTCGATCCGATGCTTGCACATCTTCAATTAACCTTCCAGCACCGGGCAGGCGTCACACCCTATACGTCCACTTTCGTGTTAGCAGAGTGCTGTGTTTTTAATAAACAGTCGCAGCCACCGATTCTCTGCGACCCTCAGATGCTTACGGAGCAAGTCCTTAACATTAGAGGGCATACCTTCTCCCGAAGTTACGGTATCAATTTGCCGAGTTCCTTCTCCCGAGTTCTCTCAAGCGCCTTAGAATTCTCATCCTGCCCACCTGTGTCGGTTTGCGGTACGGTTCTGATTCAACTGAAGCTTAGTGGCTTTTCCTGGAAGCGTGGTATTGGTCACTTCATGTCCGTAAACACTCGTCATCACGTCTCGGTGTTAAGAAAGAGCGGATTTGCCTACTCTTTCCACCTACTGGCTTAAACAAACTATTCCAACAGTTTGCTAACCTAACCTTCTCCGTCCCCACATCGCATTGAATCAAAGTACAGGAATATTAACCTGTTTCCCATCGACTACGCATTTCTGCCTCGCCTTAGGGACCGACTCACCCTACGCCGATGAACGTTGCGTAGGAAACCTTGGGCTTTCGGCGAGCGGGCTTTTCACCCGCTTTATCGCTACTCATGTCAACATTCGCACTTCTGATACCTCCAGCAACCTTTACAAGTCACCTTCACAGGCTTACAGAACGCTCCCCTACCATATACAAAAGTATATCCGCAGCTTCGGTTATAGATTTGAGCCCCGTTACATCTTCCGCGCAGGAAGACTCGACCAGTGAGCTATTACGCTTTCTTTAAATGATGGCTGCTTCTAAGCCAACATCCTGGCTGTCTGTGCCTTCCCACTTCGTTTACCACTTAATCTATCATTTGGGACCTTAGCTGGCGGTCTGGGTTGTTTCCCTCTTGACACCGGACGTTAGCACCCGATGTCTGTCTCCCGAGGAGCAACTTGATGGTATTCTTAGTTTGCCATGGGTTGGTAAGTTGCAATAACCCCCTAGCCATAACAGTGCTTTACCCCCATCAGTCTCATACTCGAGGCACTACCTAAATAGTTTTCGGGGAGAACCAGCTATCTCCGAGTTTGTTTAGCCTTTCACCCCTATCCACAGCTCATCCCCGCATTTTGCAACATGCGTGGGTTCGGACCTCCAATGCGTTTTACCGCACCTTCATCCTGGCCATGGATAGATCACTCGGTTTCGGGTCTACACCCAGCAACTAGTCGCCCTATTAAGACTCGGTTTCCCTACGCCTCCCCTACTCGGTTAAGCTCGCTACTGAATGTAAGTCGTTGACCCATTATACAAAAGGTACGCAGTCACACCACAAAGATGCTCCCACTGTATGTATGCATCAGGTTTCAGGTTCTATTTCACTCCCCTTCCGGGGTTCTTTTCGCCTTTCCCTCACGGTACTGGTTCACTATCGGTCGATGATGAGTATTTAGCCTTGGAGGATGGTCCCCCCATATTCAGACAGGATTTCACGTGTCCCGCCCTACTTCTCGTATACTTAGTACCATGGTTAAGATTTCAAATACGGGGCTATCACCCACTATGGCGGAAGTTTCCAATCCCTTCTTCTATCCTAACCATTATCATATACAGGCTTTTCCGCGTTCGCTCGCCACTACTTGCGGAATCTCGGTTGATTTCTTTTCCTCTGGGTACTTAGATGGTTCAGTTCTCCAGGTTCGCTTCTCTAGCCCTATGTATTCAGACTAGGATACTGCACGAGTGCAGTGGGTTTCCCCATTCGGACATCACGGTATCATTGCTTTTTTGCCAGCTTCTCCGTGCTTTTCGCAGGCTTACACGTCCTTCTTCGCCTATCATCGCCAAGGCATCCACCTGATGCACTTATTCACTTGACTCTATCATTTGAAGAACCTTCTGACTTTGCTATTTTAGCGTTGACTACTAAAATAACTTAGATTCTCTACTTTGATAAAGCTTACTGCTTGTTGTGTACTAACCTTGCCTTTTGAATTCAAGGTTAGTTGATACAATCATCACCCAAATTTTGTTATTCGATTTGTTGCCTTTGCAGGCTGCCTGAAATACTGTTGCATCAGCATCCCAAACCAAATCGACAACATTGTCTTTGTTTGTTGATTTCGGCTTTCCAATTTGTTAAAGATCGATGCGTTTAATTATACTTCTTCTCAGCTTTCGCTTATAAAAAATATATCGCAAATTAAAGTAAGCTCGCCAGTTTATCTAAACTTGCTTTAATTTGCAATCTAATTTTTCATTTTATTTAATCTTGGTGGAGGCAAACGGGATCGAACCGATGACCCCCTGCTTGCAAAGCAGGTGCTCTACCAACTGAGCTATGCCCCCAGTATTTCTTACTTCTCGTAAGCTTTACAACTTGAATTCGCTTCTCTAATCTTGGTGGGTCTGGTAGGACTTGAACCTACGACCCCACGCTTATCAAGCGTGTGCTCTAACCACCTGAGCTACAAACCCATTTTGTGTACTTCTTGCTCTTCGCATCTTCATCTAAATTACCGATAAGTGTGAGTACCTAACAATCTCTTCTTTTCTCTAGAAAGGAGGTGATCCAGCCGCAGGTTCCCCTACGGCTACCTTGTTACGACTTCACCC
>NZ_JBGMEH010000013.1:2908-3325 GCF_046365495.1 Anaerococcus cruorum
ATGCACTCGAGTTGCAGAGTGCAATCCGGACTACGATCGGTTTTCTGGGATTGGCTCCACCTCGCGGCTTGGCTACCCTCTGTACCGACCATTGTATGACGTGTGAAGCCCTGGTCATAAGGGCCATGAGGACTTGACGTCATCCCCACCTTCCTCCGGTTTGTCACCGGCAGTCTCATTAGAGTGCCCAACTTAATGATGGCAACTAATGACAAGGGTTGCGCTCGTTGCGGGACTTAACCCAACATCTCACGACACGAGCTGACGACAGCCATGCAGCACCTGTGTTACGGCTCCCGAAGGCACTCTTCCATCTCTGAAAGATTCCGTACATGTCAAGACCAGGTAAGGTTCTTCGCGTTGCATCGAATTAATCCACATCATCCACCGCTTGTGCGGGTCCCCGTCAATTCCTTT